>CAZTBG010000018.1:3736-18803 GCA_964611805.1 uncultured Dehalococcoidales bacterium
TCTATCATAGGTACAGTATCTCTACCCATGTGTTCTCAGAATTATGCCACGTTATGTTGTGCCTGTCAAATGATGCTGCCAACAACCTGTTTATGTTTGACATGTCAGGTGATATAATTTGCTCTGAGGTGGTGGATGCTGGTGACGAAGGACTTTGAGCTTATCGAGCATACTGCCGATGTCGGCATCATGGCCTACGGGGCTGATGTGAGGGAGGCCTTTGTTAACGCAGCCCGGGGTATGTTCAGCCTGATAACGGAGCTTGAGAGTATTCGAGAGGTCGAACATCGGGACGTTGAGGTTACTGCCCCTGATGTGGAGAGTCTGCTGGCAGCGTGGCTTAACGAGCTAATCTACCTGTTTGATGTTGAGAACATGCTGTTTTCCCGGTTTGAGATTACGGAATTCAGTGATACTTGTCTCAGGGCCAGGGCGTACGGCGAGCCGGTAGATGGCTCGCGGCACAAGCTGAAGGTCGGCATAAAGGCAGCGACCTATCACATGCTGGAGGTTGACCGGAGCAACGGCGGTAGAGTCCGGGTCCTGTTTGATATCTAAGAGGGGGTGGTGAAGATGTCAGCACCGTGGAAGCAGGTTCTGAACAGGGTTGACGACTACTGCTGGGAAATCCCCACGAGCTACAAGGAAGGCATGCGGGTGCCCGGTCGTATCTATGCCAGTGAGGCCATGCTGGAGCATATCTGGCAAGAGCAGGTCTTTCAACAGGTAGCCAATGTTGCCTTCCTGCCGGGTATAGTGCCGTATTCTATGGCAATGCCTGACGTACACTGGGGCTATGGGTTTCCGATTGGCGGCGTAGCTGCCACCAGGGTAAGCGATGGGGTGGTGTCGCCTGGGGGTGTTGGCTTCGACATCAATTGCGGTGTCCGCCTCCTGAGGACGAACCTCACTGCGGAGGAAGTTGGCCCCCGAATTGAAAAGCTGACCACCGAGCTTTACAACAACGTTCCTTCCGGCCTGGGCTCCAAGGGCAGGCTGCGAGTTAATGAGAAAGAGCTGGATGAGGTAATGGTCAGGGGCAGCGCCTGGGCGGCAGAACACGGCTATGGCGATGCCGAAGATGTTGAGGTTACCGAGGAGTCCGGTTGCATCAGAGGAGCCGACCCGGGGAAGGTAAGCGCTAGGGCGAAGCAGCGCGGTATACCTCAGCTCGGGACACTGGGTTCGGGGAACCATTTTCTAGAAGTTGAGCGTGTTAGCGAAATCTTCGACCGAGAAGCGGCGCGGGCAATGGGTATCAATGAGGTCGGGCAGGTGCTTGTCCTTATCCACTGTGGCTCACGTGGACTCGGGCACCAGGTCTGTACTGACTACGTTGCTTTGCTGGGGAGGGTTGTGCAGAAGTACGGCATCAGCATCCCTGACCGTCAACTGGCCTGTGCCCCGATACAGTCGACGGAAGGGCAATCATATCTGGAGGCGATGGCCTGTGCTGCCAATTATGCCTGGACTAACCGGCAGTGCATCCTCCACTGGGTGAGGGAATCGCTGGTCAGTGTTTTCAGCAAGAGTCGGCAGGAGATGGGGCTTGAACAGGTCTATGATGTTGCCCACAATATTGCTAAGCTAGAGAAGCACACTGTTGATGGCAAGAGACTCGACCTCTGTGTGCACCGCAAAGGGGCGACCCGGGCCTTTCCGGCGGGACACCCGGACATTCCCGAGGCCTACCGGAAAGTGGGCCAGCCGGTGCTCATCCCCGGGGATATGGGGCGCGGCTCTTACATTGCTCTGGGCACAGAGACGGCCATGCGGATGACCTTTGGCTCTACCTGTCATGGTGCCGGACGGGTGCAGAGTCGGGCGGCAGCCAAGCGCAGTCAACGCGGTGCCGACGTCGTCCGGGCGCTGGCTGATAAAGGGATAACGGTTAGGGCGGGTAGCATGAGTGGACTGGCGGAAGAAGCGTCAGAAGCCTACAAAGACGTGGATGAGGTGGTTGACATAACCCATCGGGCAGGGATTTCTAGGAAAGTTGTCAGGGCTGTCCCCATGGGTGTGGTTAAAGGATAATAGGCTCTGGCGGTTGTGTTGACAAACCTACATTACTGCGCAATACTGGTGAGAACTGGAGAGAGGTGTTTTCATGGCTAACTGTCCCAACTGTGGCAGGTCAACGTTACGGACACAGGACTGGGCCTGCCAGTGGTGCGGGTACCCGCTGGTATCCGGGTTCTTTAAGCAGACGTCAATGACTTATCAGGAGGCGAAAGCCGAACGCCTGCACAGCTGGGTGGTGGCGGAGACGGCGATGGAGCTGGAGTCTCAGGGGGCCGGGGTTGTCGAGGAAGCAGAAGAGACCGGCGAGCCGGTGGTAGAGGCTGCTGAGGAAGTGGAAGAGACCCGTGAGCCGGTGGTCAAGGCCGAGGAGGCAGGAGAGGTCAGTGAGCCGGTGGTCAAGGCCGAGGAGGCAGGAGAGGTCAGTGAGCCGGTGGCTGAGGCTGCTGAGGAGATGAAAGAGGCCAGCGAACCGGAACTAGTCCCAATAACCATTGAGGAGCTGAACAGAATCTGCCGGGAGGACAGTGAGGCAGTTGAAGCCAGATTCGTTAACACTATCCTTCAGGTAATCGGGGTAGTGGCCAGGATTCCCCCTATGGAATCCATTGAAAACCCGTGTCTCATTCTGACAAACGCTGAGAAATCTGTGGCAAGGAGTTTGCTCTGCGTTTTCGATAAACAGCATGAGGCGGCAATTAACAAGCTGTCGGTGGGGCAGATGGTGACAGTGCAGGGCAAGTATGACGGCTGCGTGATAAACATTCTGCTAAACGATTGCGTCCTCGTTGACTAATATGGTCACGTCTTCTGAACGGTGATTTGACTCCTTCAAATCATTAAACGAGTGCCGAACTAAAGGCATTGTGACTTTTATTACAGATTTCCCTTCTCTAACAAGTCAGAATTGTGTTTGATACCTGAAGTATCGGGTGGTATCCGGACAAGAGGAGGGCTACAGATGTCTGAAGTAGAGGAATTAATCAAAACTACCCTGAGTGAAATCGAGCGCATCCTCTCGACCAAGGCGGTTGTCGGTGAGCCGATGACTATCGAGGGTAAGACCATCATCCCATTGGTCAGCATCGGTTTCGGTTTCGGTGGCGGCGGTGGCAGCGGCGGCCCGAAGGACAAGATGGAGGGCTCCGGTACCGGGGCCGGTGGTGGCGGCGGTATCAAGCCGCTGGGTGTCATCGTCGTTGATGAAGCCGGTGTTAGAATCGAGCCAATCAGGGGCAAGGTTGCCGGATTTGTTGAGTCGGTTGCCGAAGGCGTGGCCAAGGTTGTCGAGAAGCGGCGCGAAAAGAAGGAAGAGAAAAAAGAAGAGTAGAAGAGAGTGATTGCCCTTTACATCGTAGCGGGCATCCTTCTGGCAATCGTCCTAGTTCTTTCGGTACCGGTCGACCTGGTATTTGATTTCAGGATGGGTGGTGAGGGGAAGGCCCTATTAAGGGTGGAGTGGCTCTTCGGACTGATTGGAAAGAGGCTGCTTCCGCGCAAGGAGAAGGAAAAGCCCAGAAAGGTCGAGAAGCCGAAAAAGAGGAAAAGACGGAACTTCGGGGCTTTTCTGCCTTATCTGGCACTGTCCAGGAGCAGGGGGGTAGTGCCCGCATTTATAAGACTGGTCAGACGGATAGTAGGCAGTCTCCATGTCGGTCAGCTTGAGGCTGACATTCAGTTGGGGCTTGATGACCCGGCAGATATGGGGATAGTGTACGGGGTGTTGTGGCCTGCCTTCGTTTTGCCTATTACGTTTGGTTCTAGTGTCTTGAGGATTAAACCCGTCTTTGATAGTCCCACCTTTGAGGTTGCTTTTCAAGGAAAGGTGAGGGTCTTTCCCGCAGAGGTAGTGACCAATGCCCTCCGATTTATCCTCTCTCCGGCAGGTCTACGTCTGATTAAAGTAATGGCGGTATCACGGTGGAAAAGGAAGAAATAAGCGCCGGTACGCTTATTAGAGTTGGAGAGGTAACGCTGGTACCGATTCTACGAACGACCGTAGTCTGCCTGAGCGGTCGCCGGGGTATCACTGGTTTCGGCACCAGGGAAGTCATCGGCATGGTGGTGGTCTCACCGGAGGGGAATCGTGCTATCAGTGTCTCAGGTGAAGAGGTACCGGTTGAGAAATACACGGAAAAGGTACCTGAAATTAACGAATTATTGCGGTAGGGATGTCAGACAAATACTACCCGGCAGCTTACCAGAACATTTCACCTGAGGGTATTTCAACGGCGTCTTCAGCTTCCGGGGGCAGCTCTATGGATACAGGTTGGTTGTAATCGTGCGCTATCATATCTACTGTAGCATCTATCCTCATTGAACCCTCTTCGTCTGGGAATCCCAGGTCTTCCGGAGTCAACTCCAAAAACATATCCAGTGATGAACGTATTATAAAATGCGTGTCCTTGGCGATATAGTAAGTCAATGTAATGTGGTCATACATTTCAAGGATAATGTCTACCGCTATATTTGGTATCTCTATCTCTTTTCCGAAAAATATCAACTGTTGCGATACGTATTCCCAGAGCAGGTCTGCATCCGGGACGACTTCAACAACGTAGCAATCTACACCGTTTACTATCTCACTGTCGAGAACGGTAATTTGAGCAGTTTCGACGAGTGCTGTCAAGGATTCAACCTGGTCCATCTCGCATAGGATATCTTCAGGCATCTGCCCTTTTATCCACAGGGGATTTCCAATGAGACCCGGCATGTCTATATACATGTACATCATATTATCGATAAGATATAGTGTTTCTGCTATCTCTACCTCATCCAACTCAGGTGACATCATTTGAATGTCCATTAAAATCTTCATCTTAAGATTTTTAACGTCTATTGCACCGCCGTAATACATGCTCAAATGTATTTCGTGTGTTTCATCCTCCGCTTCAATAGTCATATCCATTTCCATATTCGTGTCTATCTGATACGTCTCTACGTTTTGCCCTGACTCTAGAATGCCAGCGACTATTTCTTCCGCTGAAGGTAGTTGTTCACCACTGCATGCAGTAACAGTCAGGACGACAATCAATGCCAGAGAAACGACAACGGCTTTCTTTAACATTTTGTTTCCCTCCTTCACACCATGCTGGACATCAGTGGAAGAGAACTCACGGGTTCATGACGTGTGGTCATAATATAGTGGAGAAGAGTGCAAAATGTCAAGAGTCGGTGGTATTTCAATGGTGTCTTCAGCTTCTGGAGACAGTTAGGAGGTATCCTGTTTTTCATTCCACGCACGGCTGAGGTTTTTTCTCATTTTCTTTAAATAGGACTCCTGCAGATCTATGCCTCCATAGTTTGCAAGTTTAAGGATGTATGCTAAACAGTCAGCAAGTTCTTCTCCAAAATGGTTTCTGGCCTCCTCCAAGATGGTTGGTTCGTCAGCTGTCTTGAAATTGCGGACTGCACTCACTACTTCTCCAATCTCCCCGGAGAGATAGGCCACGTTTCTCAGCAGGTCTGCATCAAACCCTTTCTCGCGGTCAAGTAACTCGTGAAAAGTCTGTAATTCCCGAATACATAGTTGGTCTCTACTGAGTAGCTCCTCCATGTGATACCTCCACAGATTGAATGGCGATTGAGTTTATCTGTTGATAGTACTTGTAACGAGGCGCTGGTTAATTACTAGTATATAGCTTAGCCGAAACCTAGCCACCGCCCGATACCTCGTGTTTCAGCAGCCAGTACTCCAGACTGTCGGCCAGGGCCAGCCAGCTTGCTTCGATGATATCGGCGGAACTGCCGACAGTGCGCCAGTCGTCAACGCCGTCACTGGACTCAATAAGCACACGCACCTGTGACTCCGTGCCGGTGCTTTCTTCAAGGATACGGACTTTGTAGTCCACCAGCTTAACGGCTGCCAGGCTGGGGTAGAACACCAGTAGCGCCTTGCGGAGGGCTTGGTCGAGGGCGTTGACCGGACCGTTACCCTCGGCCACGGTGTGCATGATTTCATTACCGACCCTGACCTTGACCATCGCCTCGTCCAGCATCTCTTCGCGGCCCTTCTTTGTGGGGGAGCGCCGCCGGTTCTCGACCAACACCATGAAGTCGACCAGCTGAAATGGTGATTTATAGTCCGGCTTGGCGCGGTGTACCAGCAGGTCAAAGGAGGCCTCGGCATTTTCGTACTGGAAGCCGCGGCTCTCCATCAACTTTATCTGGTCAAACAGCTCTTTGACCTCCTTTTTGTCGGTTGGAATATCCAGGCCACGTTCCTGGGCCTTCTGGATGATGCTCCGCCTGCCAGCCTGTTCCGAGACGACAATCCGCCGCTTGTTACCGACCCTGATTGGGTCAATGTGTTGGTAGGCGTCCGCCCACTTGGCGACACCGTCAGCGTGATAACCGGCCTTGTGGCTGAAGGCGCTGGCGCCGACGAAAGGAAGAAAGGCATCCGGAATCAGGTTAGCTGCCTCACTTACATAGTGGGAGACCTCGGACAGCTTGGCAAGCTGTTCATCACTGATGCAGTCAATACCCATCTTCAGTTTCAGGACAGGGATAATGGAGCAAAGATTGGCATTGCCGCAGCGTTCGCCGTAGCCGTTAATGGTGCCCTGAATATGAGTAGCCCCGTTTTCCACGGCTGCCAGAGTGTTGGCTACTGCCAGACCGCTGTCATTGTGGGTGTGGATACCGAGCGGCACGCGGGTAGTCTTTTTGGCGGCTTTAACAGCGGTGGTTATTTCGCCGGGGAGCGCCCCACCGTTAGTGTCGCACAGCACCAGACAGTCCGCCCCGGCCCCGGCGGCCACTTCAAGAGTCTTCAGACTGTATTCGGGGTTGCTCTTGTACCCATCAAAGAAGTGCTCGGCATCAAAGAAGACTTTCATGCCCCTGGCTTTAAGGTAGCGGACGGAGTCGTCAATCATCCTCAGATTTTCCTCGAGGGTTGTCCCGAGCACACGCTTTACGTGCAAATCAGAGCTTTTGGCGACGATGGTAGCTGTCCCGAATCCGGCATTGACCAGCATGATGAGATTTTCGTCATCTTCGGCCTTGATACCGGCATGCCGGGTGCTGCCGAAGACGGCGATTTGTGCATTTTTTAGCTCCAGGCTTCGCATCTTTTCGAAGAACTCGGCATCCTTCGGATTGGAACCGGGCCAGCCGCCTTCGATGTAGTGGATACCGAGCTCGTCAAGCTTTTCGGCAATCTTCAGTTTATCAACCACAGAGAAGGAGATGCCCTCTTTTTGTGCCCCGTCCCTGAGAGTGGTATCGTAAAGTTCCACTTCTGGCACCACTTCATTACCTCCTATACCCTGGCGGCTATCAGGTCGCCCATCTGTCGCGTGCCGACCTTTGCCTGCCCCTCTGCCATAATATCATAGGTACGGTAGCCTTCATCAAGCACCTGGTCGACTGCTTTCTCGATGGCTCTGGCCTCTTCAGGCAGGCCGAGAGAGTGCCGCAGCATCATGGCGACGCTGAGAATAAGGGCGCACGGATTTGCCATGTCCTGCCCGGCGCGTCGGGGAGCGCTTCCGTGAATCGGCTCGTACATGCCGGGTATCTTTACTCCATCCTGTGGCACCCCGGCCAGGCTGGCTGACGGCAGCATTCCCATTGAGCCGGCCAGCATCGAGGCCTCGTCGGTGAGAATATCACCGAAGGTGTTTTCGGTGACGAGGACGTCCAGATAGGTGGGGTTCTGGATGAGACGCATGGAGCAGGAATCGACCAGCATGTGCTCCAGTTCAACATCCGGGTAGTCCTCTGATACTTCGACGGCTACCTGCCGCCAGAGGCGTGACGATTCCAGCACGTTGGCCTTGTCCACCGAGATTAGGTGCTTACGACGGGTTCTGGCCAGCTCGAAGCCGACTTTGACAATACGCTCAATCTCCTGCTCGGAGTAGACCATGGAGTCGACTGCCCGCCGGCCCCGCGATGTCCGCCAGCGTTTCTTGGGTCTACCAAAGTAGAGACCGCCGGTAAGCTCGCGGACGAAAATAAAATCCACCCCCCTGATTACTTCAGGCTTGAGGTTGGTGGAATCGACCAGCATCGGAAAGACCTTTACCGGCCGCAGGTTGGCGAACAGTCCCATTCCTTTACGCAGCGCCAGCAGGCCGTCTTCGGGGCGGACGCTGGCCTGGGGGTCGTCCCACTTGGGGCCACCGACGGCACCGAGCAGGACGGCATCAGACTGCTTGCACATCTTAAGGCAGTCTTTAGTTAGAGCCTCACCGGTCTCGTCAATGGAGATGCCACCAATCAGGTCGTACTTCAGATTGAAGCTGTGACCGAATTTTTTCCCGACCGCCTTCAGTACCTTGATGCCTTCATTGGTGACCTCCGGGCCAATGCCGTCGCCCGGCAAGACTACCAGATTGAATGATGCCATTAAGTCCTCCTGCTCGCCAGTCTCTTTTTCGTATGCTCAATCAGCCCGCCGGCGGCGATTAACTCTCCCATAAAGGCCGGGTAGGGCTTGGCGGTGAACTCTTTACCCCGGGTCAGGTTTTTTATTTTACCGCCGGCCAGGTCTACTTCCATTTCGTCACCGGCTTCCGTGCCCGCTACCGCCTCCTCACTTTCCAGCAAGGGCAGGCCGATATTTATTGCGTTGCGGAAGAAGATGCGGGCAAAGCTGCTGGCAATGACGCAGGATATGCCGGATGCCTTGATTGCCAGCGGGGCGTGCTCCCGGGATGAGCCGCAGCCGAAGTTGGTTGTGCCCATAATTATGTCACCCGGCTGTACCCTGTTGAGAAACTCTGTATCGATGTCTTCCATGCAGTGTTCTGCCAGCTCCGCCGGCTCAGAGAGGTTCAGGTACCGCGCCGGGATAATGGCATCGGTATCAACATTAGCCCCGTATTTAAAGACTTTTCCTTTTAGCATGTGTAGTCTCCTTATTTTCTGTAGTGATTATATCATGAACCTTCATTCAGAATATTTTGCGTTCCTTCGTCTTGTAACCAGCCTATCGCTATACTATTCCTGGAAGATTAGTGGTTCTTGGTCGAGGCTTATTTCTTTCCAGAATTGTAATCCTAGCACCTTCAGGAGACGGCCCTTCGCATATATCGTGGGCTTGAATCTGGCATGTGCTCGGTGAGAGGCAATGTTGTCTATGGCTACTGCATTCCGTGATGCCACGCGTCCTATTTCTCTGAGATATTGTAGTCTCTTGAAATACCCGTATACCATCAGTCCCTGCCGCCCGTATTTTGGCAGTGTACGGGTCCCACCGGTGCATGCCTCGCCGTTTGAGAAGTCGACGTGATAAGGGACGTCGTCGATTGTTTTCTTAGCTTCCTCGGTCAGAGCTGCCCATCCAATATGGGCCAGCTCATTGTCCACTAGAATGCAGAATGCGATTCCCCCTTTATCGAGGCTCTTTTCAGCATGCGTAGAGAGCTGGCGGATATCAATACCTTTCGCGGCCAGTTCAGCCGCCTGGCTGTTTGAAGATACTATTTCGACAGAGAAGTTCTCAATTCTCGGTAAGAAGTCCGTTTCATCCCTCTCAACAAGTGAATGTTTGTACAAGTATACCTGGTCATATCGAATCAGGTACCGTCTTAAAACGGTAATGCCCCTTTTTAGGGTGGTTGCTAAACCCTCCTCCCGGAGGATGGTCTTGGTCCTTGTATATAACGCTCTCATTTTATTTATCTGCTTATTTATCTATGTTTCTTTTAACCTGTGTACCAACCCCTCACCCTTTATCCCTCTCCCCTTTTGAAGGGGAGAGGGAAGATAGAGAGGAAAGGGGCTTCGCCCCTTTCAAACCCCTGAATACCACACACAACATTATCTTCTCGGTGCCCATTCACCTTCTTCGTTGTAGTTCAGCGACCTAGGATATCCGCAAGCATTCCATATAGCATCGAAACATGGTCGAAGTACGTGTGCAGGTTCATTATCATAGCTTTCTATAACAACTTCAGGCAATAGCAGGTTATCTCTGTCAATCGCGTGGTGAGTAAGAGATCTACGGACAGCCATAAAATAGCCTCTTACTCGGAGAAGATTTAAGAAAACAAAGATTGGAGGCTCCACAGTCAACGATTTAAACACGGATATGTACTCTTTAAGAGAAGCGATTATTTCTTGTTCAAAGGCGATACTGGGTATATATAAATTGTCCTCATGAGGTTCGAGTAATAATCCTTCTACGGCTTCAATTATGCCATTTCTGTATAATTGTACGTAGGAATGTGACTTGCCTTCCCTAAGTGCAGAGTAAGCCAGAATACCATCCAGATTATACCTGTCATTCCATCCAGAACAGAATATTGGACTCAATTTGATTCGACTCGAATGTACGGTGTCAATATCGTATCGTTGCCCCATCGATAATGAAGCTATTGGTATGACGTGTAGTACTATCTTGGGGTTTTCAATCATAGGTATTGGCATTTCATCAGATAATATCTTGGCTATTCGGTCTGCTCTGAAATCCCTGATTCTCTCTGTTAAAGTCTCTGATGTTACAAAAGCCGAGCGTAGTTCGTCCACATCAAGCAGATATTTACCGTTTGAACTTCTGGAGTAGAACTTGTCGTACCCATCATATATAACACGATGGGGACTTGCCCAACTATTTGGTACTCTTAATACTATAGCTACCTTTGGATTGGAGAGTGGGATAGCGTGTGTGTGAATACCCTGTATTCGCGGTCGTATCCCATCTCTTAGCATGTTCTCCAAACGTAGAATGGCTCCATCTATGTCACTTATATTAAGACCATCTAGTGACGTGGGGACTCCCGCTTGTGCGGCTATGCCGTAGACAATGTCGCCACCGATGGCATTAGCAAATGACGACACATCAGCAAGGAACTCTCTTCTGTCGTTCTTGGAGTCCCCTGGTAACGCACGCTTGTACTCCAGCGTCTTACGTTCGGCAACTTTACTATCCACTAGAGATTGCAGGTTTTCCTCTCTAATTTCGTTTATAGGCTTTTCAATCATATTCCACCCACCTCGTTAGGGTTTTACTTACTCCCCCTTGGCGGTGCTCCCGGGGCACATCAGCCTCATCTTCTATACCTCCACCAGGGCTTTCTCATAGTCGGCGACGCGGGGGGTCTTCCGGCGGCGGTCGATGGTGTGCCCCTCCGCCTCCAGTCGGGTGGCCTGGCCTTCGACCCCGCCGGGGTATTTTTCGTTTAGCTCCCCTTTGGACTTTAAGGTGCGCCAGTAGGGGGTGATATCTGTAATGCCTTCGGCAGCCATCTCTTCAGCCGCACGGGCTGCGATACCGGCAAAAATACCGGTGGTTATCGGTCAACCGAAGCTCGCATTATGTCTTTTGGCCAGCACTTCCCGTATCTGGTTGATGGTAATCAGCCTGCCCCTGGGGACCATCCTCATAATCCCGTCCACCTCCCTCGGTGCCGGGATAACGACGGTGCCCGTTCCCCACCGCTTGCTCATCTTTTCGTTGACTTCCACCACCTTGGGCATGTCTTTATCGTCGTTGAGCTTTTCCTGCCAGGTCTTTTTTGTCTTTGCCATTTCAATCACCCCTTTATTGCTTATTACTGCGAGATGATTAGCTTTATCATTGTTGTTACCCTCCGACCACCCATCCCTTAATCCCTTCCCTGCAGGGAAGGGAGAAAATCTATTTGAGAGGGGCGAAGCCCCTCTCAGACTCCCTGGGATACTACCTCCTTCGGGCTGGTGATGTAGCCGGTTATGGCACTGGCGGCAGCCACCGCCGGGTTTGCCAGGTAGACCTCTGACTTGGGGTGACCCATCCGGCCGACGAAGTTGCGGTTGGTCGTCGAGACACAGCGCTCGCCTTCAGCGAGGACGCCCATATAGCCGCCGAGACACGGGCCACAGGTTGAGGTGCTGACCACCGCCCCGGCCCGGATAAAGGCCTCAATCAGGCCCTCTTTCAGGGCATCGAGGTAGACCTGCTGTGTGCCCGGGATGACGATGCAGCGCACCTCGGGGTGTACCTTTCGGCCCTTGATTACCTGGGCGGCAAGCCGGAGGTCGCTGAGGCGTCCGTTGGTACAGCTGCCGATTACCGCCTGGTCTATCCTGATATTACCCAGTTTGCTGACGGGGCGGGCATTGGACGGGAGGTGGGGCAGTGAGACCTGCGGTTCCAGCGAGGAGACGTCGTACTCGATGACCTGGACATACTCAGCGTCGGCGTCCGGCTCGAAAACGGTGTAGGGTCGCTTAGCGCGTGGCTTTACATAATCGAGGGTCTTTTCGTCTACGTGGAATATACCGGCCTTGCCTCCGGCCTCGATGGCCATGTTGGCCATAGTGAACCGGCCGTCCATGGAAAGGGCATCAATCGTCTCACCGGTGAACTCCATAGCGGCGTAGAGGGCGCCATCAACGCCAATCTGGCCGATTGTATAGAGGATGAGGTCTTTGCCCCCGACCCACTCCAGCAGGGTACCGTGATAGACAAATTTGATGGTGGGTGGAACCTTCATCCAGATGTCACCGGTAGCCATGGCGGCGGCAATATCGGTGGACCCCATACCGGTGGCAAAGGCTCCGAGGGCGCCATAGGTGCAGGTATGCGAGTCGGCCCCGATGATAACATCGCCGGGTACCACCAGCCCCTGCTCCGGCAGTAGCACATGCTCAATACCCATCTGCCCGACGTCATAGTGCGGTATCCCCTGCTCACGGCAGAAGTCGCGCATCATCTTGGCCTGCTCCGCCGAGGTAATGTCCTTGTTGGGCACGAAGTGGTCGGCCACCATGACAATCTTTTGGGGGTCAAAGACCCTGTCTACCCCGATGCGCCGGAATTCTTTTATCGCAATGGGGGCAGTGATGTCGTTGGCCAGAATAACATCTACCCGGACATTGATAAACTCACCCGGGCTTACTTTTTCCTTGTCGGTATGGGTGGCCAGTATCTTTTCAGCTAATGTCAACGTACTTTCCTTTCGGTTTTATTTGTATTTGGTTGTTCTGTCATTGCGAGTGAAACGAAGCAATCTCGTCAGGCGTAGAAATGAGATTGCCGCGGGGGCTCAAGCCCCCTCGCAATGACACACTACTACTATTCTCTGTCTGGTAGCGACTAAAACCAAACAGAACCTTCTTTTCCTTAGCCACTACATGCAAGAACAACCGGGTCGGGTCACCGCCGAAGCAGGGGAAGAAAGGTATGATAGCACAACGGCAACCTGATAGGTATCTCAGTCTCCGGTAGAGATGACTACGTGGCTGCTTTCGTATCGGATAGCAGCCGGTTAAGGGCATTGATATAGGCTTTGGCGCTGGCGACGATAATATCGGTATCAGCGCCCCGGCCGGTGTAGGTTATGCCCTCACTTTCCACCCTTATCAGCACCTCACCAATGGCGTCAATTCCTTCGGTAATTGACTTGACTGTAAACTCGGTAAGTGTGCACGGCACGGCCACTATCTTGTTGATTGCCTTGCAGACGGCGTCCACCGGCCCGGTGCCGATGGCGGCATCGGCCCTGACCTCGCCATCAGGGGCTACGAGCTTGACCGAAGCGGTGGGTATTCCTCTGTCACCACAGGTCACCTGGAGACGGTCGAGGTGATAGACCTCGGAGACAGTGCGTTGCTCCTCGGCAACTATCGACTCGATATCCTTGTCGGTGACGTTTTTCTTCTTATCAGCCAGCTCTTTAAAGGAGGCAAAGGCACGGCTGAAGTCTTCCTCGTTGAGACTATAGCCCAGTTCGGCCAGGTGCTCTCTGAAGGCATGCCGTCCGCTGGTCTTGCCGAGTACCAGGCTGCTGGAAGGGACGCCTACCGTCTTGGGGTCCATTATTTCGAAGGTTGTCCGCATCTTGATAACACCGTCAATGTGGAGGCCCGAAGAGTGACGGAAGGCGTTGGCACCGACAATAGCCTTATTCGGCTGTACCACAAAACCGGTCAGTTCGCTTACCAGACGGCTGGTTTTATATATCTGGGTGGTGTCAATACCGGTATAAAGGTCGTAGAAGTCCTGGCGTGTCTTGATGGCCATGACAATCTCTTCAAGCGAGGCGTTGCCTGCTCTCTCCCCGATACCATTGATGGTGCCCTCCACCTGTCTGGCTCCCCGCTTTATGGCCTCCAGGCTGTTGGCTACGGCCAGGCCGAGGTCATTATGGCAGTGGACACTGACGATAGCCTTATTGATATTGGGCACGTTCTTAAAGACGTTGTCGATGAGGTTGCCGAATTCATCGGGCATGGCGTAGCCCACGGTATCAGGGATGTTTACCGTGGTAGCTCCAGCATCAATCACGGCTTCCAGGATCTGGTAGATGTATGCCGGGTCAGTCCGGCTGGCATCCATTGCTGAGAACTCCACATTTTCGCAGTATTTCTTAGCGCGCGCAACCGTGTTACAGGACATCTCCAAGATTTCCTCGCGGCTCTTCCTCAACTGATAGAAGAGGTGTATATCTGAAGAGGAGAGGACGATATGAATGCACGGGTGTGCGGCGTGTTTAACTGCCTCCCAGCTCTGGTCTACCGCTTCGAGATTGGCGTGGGTCAGTACACAGATGACCGGGGTACGGACCTCTTCTGAGATAAGTCGTACCGCCTCGAAATCACCAGGCGAGGTTACGGGGAAACCGGCCTCAATAACATCAACGCCGAGCTTTTCCAGTTGCTTGGCTATTTCCACCTTCTCCGGGATGTTCAGCGACCCCCCGGCCGCCTGCTCGCCATCTCGGAGAGTAGTATCGAAGATAATTACCTTTTCCATGACATCCTCCTGAGAGAAGAAACAGTCGAAATGGTATTCCACCCGAAGTGGTTGATGTTCTTCTCTATGACTGCATTAAAGAAACCAGCCATTACCCCCTCTCCGTTCAAAGAGAGGGGCCAGTAAGGATGAGGTTGTGCCCATCGGACAATCCGAATGTGGAATACAATCTCAGGTATTTATTTTCTCTTTTGTACTCGGCGTGTATCAATTTCCGTCCATTTTCACTAATTAATCTTGTTTAAGCCAGGGCATCATCTGGCGTAACTCGGCCCCTACTGCTTCAATGGGGTGTTCAGCCTCGATGCGTCTCAGGGCATTGAAGACGGGACGTCCGGCCTGGTTCTCCAGTATCCA
>CAZTBG010000018.1:18903-36655 GCA_964611805.1 uncultured Dehalococcoidales bacterium
CGATGCGTCTCAGGGCATTGAAGACGGGACGTCCGGCCTGGTTCTCCAGTATCCACTCTTTGGCAAAGGTACCGTCCTGAATTTCAGCCAGAATCTCGGCCATCTCCTTCTTGACCATGTCGTCTATAATGCGTGGCCCGCTGATGTAATCGCCGTACTCGGCGGTGTTGCTTACAGAGTACCGTATATAGCTCAGGCCACCCTGATAGATAAGGTCGACAATGAGCTTGAGTTCGTGCAGGATTTCGAAATAGGCTATCTCGGGCTGATAGCCAGCCTCAATCAGTGTCTCAAAGCCAGCCTTTATCAGGCCGGTAATACCTCCACAGAGCACGGCCTGTTCCCCGAAGAGGTCGGTCTCGGTCTCCTCGGCGAAGGTGGTCTCAATGACGCCAGCCCGGCTGCAGCCGATACCATTGGCATAGGCCAGGGCGATGTCCCTGGCGTCACCGGTGGCATCCTGATGCACGGCAATTATCGCCGGCGGCCCCATCTGTTCTGTGTAGAGCTGTCTCAGCATGTGACCGGGGCACTTGGGCGCTATCATGACGACGTTTACATCTGACGGTGGTACGACCTGGCCGTAGTGGATGCTGAATCCGTGCGAGAACAGCAGTGTGTTGCCAGCAGCCAGTCCCGGCAAAACCGATGCGTTATATATCCTGCCGTGCAGTTCATCAGGGGCCAGAATTGAGACAATATCAGCTTCTCTGGCTACTTCGGCGGCGTCTGTCACTTTAAAGCCGGCTTCCCTGGCGTTTTTCCAGCCCGGACTGTCCTCAAGTTCAGCGACGAGCACCTGGCATCCGCTGTCTCTCAGGTTCTGGGCCTGGGCGTGTCCCTGACTTCCATAGCCGATGATGCCAATCAGTTTCCCATCGAGTAGCTTCAAGTCGCAATCATTATCATAGTAAATCTTCGCCATTCTCCTGTCCCTCCTTCACCTGCTACGAATCGCCCGTCTTTGTCAGCAGTATCGGGTTGGAGACGGCCTGTAGAACACTCTCAGTGACGCTGCCGAAGACAAGGCGGCTCAGTCCGGAGCGTCCGTGTGTTGCCATGACAATGATGCTGAAGGGGTTCTTGGTGGCATAGTCTATAATTTCATCGGCAGGTTTACCCACGAGCACCGCCGGTTGTGTCTTGATGCCATTGTCCTCAAACTGCTTAGCTATTTTAGCCAAGTAGTCAGTGGCAGACTGTTTACAAAAGGTCATTTCTTGTTCCATAAGCTCTCCCCAGTTGAGGGGAACCCCGGAAAGCTCCGGGGAATAATAGGATGGTGCTATCGGGGTGTCGCAGACCCTGATAAAGTTCACCGTCACCGGCTCTAGGGCACGTTGCTTAGCCAGTGCCTCGGCATGTGGAAGTGCCGATTCCGCCATTTCCGAGCCGTCCAGCGGGACCAGTATTGCCCTTGTCGGCCACTTGTCATACGGGACAGCGTCCTTAATATCGGAGCGGATGAACAGCACCGGCATCTTTGAGGCCCTCAGTACTTTATCAGCAACACTCCCCATGCGCCAGCGCCGAATTCCGGAGCGACCATGACTGGACATCAGAATGAGGTCAACCTTATTTTCTTCGGCAAACCGGAGAATCTCTTCGGCATAGTGGCCATCGGCCAGTTCGGCCCGGACTTTTACCTTCCTTTCTTTTGGTGGAATGTCCAGTTCATTCTGTACGTCCTTGACCTGTCGTTTGATTGTATCGGCGGAGCGCTCAATATAGGCCCGGTGGATGGGTACGAAATCACGCCCCATAGGACCGTACACCTGTAGCAGGACTACCTCCAGGTTGAGCCTGGCGGCAAATTCCTTGGCGAAAGGGAGGACTACTTCAGCAAGCTCTGACCCATCAAGCAGAACCAGCATTCTCCGGTACATGTTTACACCTCCGATGGCGAATTCATCTTTACATTACAGTATGTACGGTTCGAAATCAATGCGCTTTTAAGTGGCCTGATTCGGCACTAATGGCTTTACCCGGTCTTTCAGGACGCGCTTTGCTTCCGGCTTCTCCCTGCAGACGTCCCCTTTTCTGCCCCGAGCAGGCTGGAGCCTCCCCTGGTCATAGCAATCCGGCCCGTCCGGGACATCTCCTTTATACCGAAACCACGGAGCAGGCTGAGCAGAGAGTCAATCTTGTCTTCATCTCCGGTGACCTGGACGGTTACCGAATTGGCTGCTACATCGACGATGTCTGCCCGGAATATGTCCACAATCTGTATGATTTCGCTACGGGTGGCTGAATTGGCCTTTACCTTGATGAGCGCCAGTTCCCGGGCGACGATATCATCCCCGGTGATATCTGATACCTTCATGGTGACCACCAGCTTGTCCAGTTGTTTCCTGAGCTGCTCAATCATGGTGTTTGTGCCGTCAACGACGATAGTCATGCGAGATAGGCGTGGTGTCTCGGAATGCCCGACGGCAATACTCTCAATATTAAATCCGCGTCGGCGGCACAGGCTCGCCATGCGGTTGAGTACTCCGGGCCTGTCCTCGACAAGGGCAACTAGCGTATGCTTGTTTCCGGTCATGGTTTTGCTACCCCCTTCGTTATCTCTTCGCCTTCCAGTAACTCTACCAGGCTACCACCGAGCTTGACCATTGGATAGACGTTCTCTTCCGGCTCGATGCGGAAATCAATCAGGAATGGCCCCGGTTCTTTCATTGCCTGCTCAATAGCCGGGACGACATCATCTTTACGCTTCGCCGCTGCTCCTGGAATGCCGTAGGCTTCGGCGATCTTAACGAAGTCGGGGCCGCTCAACGGTGTCGCCACATAGCGCTTGCCGAAGAAAAGGTCCTGCCACTGCCGTACCATTCCTAGGAAGCCGTTGTTAAAAATAGCAATCTTGATGGGCAGCCTCTCCTGCTGGATAGTGGCCAGTTCCTGTATTGTCATCTGGAAGCTGCCATCGCCGTCCAGACACCAGACGGTAGCTTTGGGGCGGCCCATTTGTGCACCTATGGCTGCGGGCAACCCAAAACCCATCGTGCCGAGGCCGCCGGAGGTGATAAGGGAGTTTGGGTGGTCATAGTGATAATGCTGTGCCGCCCACATCTGGTGCTGCCCCACGCCGGTCACAATAGTGGCCTGGCCCTTGGTCGCCTCGTAAATCTGCTGGACCACGTACTGCGGCAGTACGGACTCGCTATCGCGGATATCGAGTGCCGGATGTGCCCGGCGCCACTCATCCAATCGCGCTATCCAGTCGATGTGCTCTCCTGGTTCTATCAGTTTGTTTAGCTGAGAAAGTACGTTCTTGACGTCACCTACTATCGGTATGTCCACCTTGACATTCTTGCCAATCTCCGCCGGGTCGATATCGATATGTACGATGCGGGCGTGTGGGTTGAAGGCACTGACCTTGGCAGTAGCCCGGTCATCGAACCGCATACCGATGGCGATAATCGTATCGGCGGCATCGGTAGCCAGGTTGGCGTGGACCATGCCGTGCATCCCCAACCACCCGTAGGAGAGTATGTGGCTTTCCGGGATGGCGCTGATGCCGAGCAGGGTGGTTATTACCGGTATCTGCGCTTTTTCCGCCAGTTCTTTCAACTCGGCGTACGCCCCCGAGATGATAACGCCCCTTCCGGCCAGGATGACTGGTTCCTTGGCCTCATTTATCAGTTTGGCTGCCCTCTTTATCTGTGCCGGGTGTCCCTTGAGTGTTGGCTTGTAGCTGGGCAGGTCGAATTCCGCCGGGTAGTGGTACTCCACCTGCTCCATAAAGACGTCACCGGGTACATCAATCAGCACCGGCCCCGGCCTTCCCGTACGTGCCAGATAGAATGCCTCTCTGACAATGCGTGGCAGGGCAGCAGTCTCCAGCACCAGGTAGTTATGCTTGGTAATCGGCAGGGTAATGCCGGTAATGTCGACCTCCTGAAAGGCGTCCTTCCCAATATCCGACCGGTTTACCTGGCCGGTTATGGCTACCATCGGCACCGAGTCAAGGAAAGCATCGGCGATTCCGGTCACTAGATTGGTAGCCCCGGGTCCGGAGGTGGCAATACAAACACCGACCTTTCCGGTAGCGCGGGCATAGCCTTCGGCAGCGTGGGCAGCCCCCTGCTCATGCCGTGTCAGGACGTGGTGAATCTGGGGATATTGAGGCATGGTATCGAAGAGGGGAATAACCTTCCCACCCTGGATACCGAAGGTAACCTCGACCCCTTCCTTTACTAAACCATCCAGCATCATCTGAGCGCCAGTCATCTTCATGTTAAATCTCCTCCTAGCTGAATACGGCCCCGCTACTGGCCGAAGTCACCTTTTCTATGTAACGGCTCAAATAGCCAGTTTTTACTCTCGGTTCGAACTCGCCAAGGCTGGCCAGGCGCCTGGAAATCTCCTCGGCGCTTAGCTCCACCTCCAGCTTGTAGTTCGGAATGTCTATCCTGATGATGTCCCCATCCTGTAGGGCGGCAATCGGTCCGCGGCTGGCCGCTTCGGGGGATACGTGGCCGATGGCAGCGCCTCGGGAGCCACCGGAGAAACGCCCGTCGGTGACCAGGGCTACGTCTTTGTCCATCCCCATGCCGCTCAGGAGGGCGGTGGGTGTCAGCATTTCCCTCATGCCCGGTCCACCCTTGGGGCCTTCGTTGCGGATAACGACGACGTCGCCTGTCCTCATCTCTTTGTTCATGATAGCGACGGTGGCCTCTTCCTCGGAGTCGAACACCCTGGCTGGGCCCCGGTGGGACATCATCTCTGGGGCAACTGCCGCTTTCTTGACAATGGCACCGTCGGGGGCCAGGTTGCCGAACAGGATAGCAATACCACCGGTGGCTGAGTAGGCGTTGTCTCTGGAGCGGATGACATCTCTATCGAGCACCTGGATATCCTTGATGTTTTCCCCGACCGTTTGACCCGTCACCGTCGCCGATTTCAGGTCTAGGAGGTCGGAGACCTCTTTCATCACGGCGGGGATGCCCCCCGCCCGGTCCAGGTCCTCGATGCGGTGTTCGCCAGCCGGGCTGAGCAGGCAAATATGCGGGGTGCTCTGACAGAGCTCGTTCACCCTGGTCAGGGGAAAACTAAATCCTGCTTCGTGGGCGATGGCCATCAGGTGCAGCACTGAGTTGGTACTGCCACCCAGGGCCATATCAACCGTGAGGGCATTATCTATCGCGGCCGCAGTGACAATATCTCGTGGGAGGGTATTGCTGGCCAGGAGTTGCATGACCTGTTCACCGGCTTGTCTTGCCAGTGTTATTCGTCTTGAGTCAACGGCCGGGATAGTACCGTTATAGGGCAGACCCATTCCCAGCACTTCTGTGAGACAGTTCATCGTGTTAGCGGTAAACATACCAGCACAGCTGCCGCAGCCGGGGCAGGCAATTTCTTCCAGGTTGGCCAGCTCCTCTTCGGTCATATCTCCTGCGGTGACCTTACCCGCTGCCTCGAACAGGGAGATAACGTCTAGTTTACGGCCACCGTCGCCGGCGATGCGCCCGGCCAGCATCGGCCCGCCGCTGATGAAGATGGACGGTACATTGAGCCTCATGGCTGCCATGAGCATGCCGGGTACCACCTTATCGCAGTTGGGGATAAAAACGAGGGCATCGAAGGCGTGGGCTTCGGCGACCGTCTCTGCCGAGTCGGCAATCAGCTCGCGGCTGGGCAGGCTGTACTTCATCCCGGCGTGGCCCATGGCAATACCGTCACAAACAGCAATGGTGTTGACCTCGAAGGGGACACCCCCACCCCTTGACACCCCCTGCTTGACCGCTTCGGCGATGCTCCGCAGGTGAATGTGGCCGGGCACAACCTCGCTGAAGCTGTTAACAATGCCCACGAAGGGCTTGTCAAGGTCGCTCCGGCTGACACCGACCGCGTGCAATAATGACCGGTGTGCTGCTCTTTCAATACCCTTCTTGACTGTGTCGCTCTTCATTATTCTCTGCCTGCCTTTGTCTCATTGTGATTAAAAAAAAAGGCCGTCCCGTGGGACGACCCCCTGTGCAGGACGAACCCACTCACCGGAAACGGTTGATAACGATAAGTACGAGTGTTACATACTGCGTGCTCATGTTATGAAAATAACACAATTTGTTTTTATTGTCAACTGTTTCTGTAGTGAATCTGGAAAACTAACATTCCATCTCTGTAATCTTGTCGACGCGCCGCTGGTGTCGGCCACCCTCAAACCCGGTAGATAGAAACGTGTTGACTATCTCCGGCGCTGCTGCCATTCCCTCTTCTGCGGAAAGACAGAGAATATTGGCGTTGTTGTGCTGTCGCGCCCTGCTAGCCCCGAAGGTATTATGACACAGGGCAGCCCTGATGCCCCGGACCTTGTTGGCGGCCATACTCATACCGATGCCGGTACCACATATCAGGATGCCGTAATCGTACTGGCCACCGGCGACGGCTTCTCCCACCTTTTTAGCAATATCCGGGTAGTCTACCGGTTCGTCGCTGTTGGTGCCGAAGTCCTTATAATCGTGCTTCGCTTCGGCGAGTAACTTTATCACCAGCTGCTTGAGCTTACGTCCACGGTGGTCACATCCAACGGCAATACGCACTGTTCAATCTCCTTTCCCGATGCTCTATTGACAGGCCTTTTCTATCTCTCTTCTGGATATGGTGCCTTCCCGCGTTACCACCGGTACATCTCCGGTGACGTCCACGATGGTCGATGCCGTCCCGGGGCAGGGCTGGCCGTCATCGATAATCATGTCCACTTCGTCACCGAGCTGGTCGTACACCTCAGCGGCGGTCAGCGGGCTGGGCTTGCCGCTGATATTGGCGCTGGTGCCCACCAGCGGTGTCCCGATACCCTCAATCAGGGCAAGGGGAATGGGGTGGGCTGGTATCCTGACAGCCACAGTTGTCCCTCCGGCGGTGATAACATCGGGAACAAAGGGGGAGGCGGGGAGGACGATGGTCACCGCACCCGGTAAAAACTGGCTGATTAGCTTCAGGGCAACGGCGGGTACTGTCCCGGCAAGCTTGTTAATCTGTGAAAAGTTGGCTACCAGCAGGGGCAGGGCCATATCCAGGGAGCGTTGCTTTACCTGGTAGATGCGCTCTACCGCCGGCCGTATATTCATGCAGGCGCCGAGGCCATAGACAGTATCGGTGGGGTAAGCCACTATCCCCCCTTGCCGGAGGATAGCGATGCCCTTTTCCACCTGCTTTTTGAGGTCGGAGGAGAACTTTTTCGACACCTGTTTTGTATCCAGATAAGGTTTTTGCACTCGACGCAAGTATAGCATAATACGGTCAACGAGCAGAAGAAAGGGAGTCAAAGAGGGGCGCAGCCCCTCTTTTTAATAAGATTCTCCCTTCCCCACTGGGGAAGGGAGACAAAGAGGGATGGGGCCAACACTACCGAACAGGTGGTGTGGGATAAATATAAGTACCCCCCTCGTTTTATGAGCGAACACAGTTACTTGAACTCCGCTATTTCCGAAGTGTAGCATAGGAGGTACACCAGATAGATAATAAAGGGGAGCAGCATGGACAAAATATTTTCGAGTCCAGAAGAGGCGGTCGCGGATATTGCTGATGGCAGTACTATCATGTTCGGTGGTTTCGGTGTGGCCGGTATCCCGTTTACGCTCATCAAGGCACTCTATAAAAGGAGCACGAAGGGCATCACGGCGATAACGAACAGCCCCGGTGGGCGGCTGGAGGACTTCGATTTATCTGTCCTGTTCCAGAAGCGGCAGATAAAGAAGGTGGTAGCTTCATATCCTGTCTATGCGGGCAAGGTAAACGCCTTTGAGGAGCTTTACCTTAAAGGGGAGGTTGAACTGGAAATCGTCCCGCAGGGGACGTTCGCCGAGAGGATTCGGGCGGGTGGGGCCGGTATTCCCGGTTTCTACACTCCCACCGGTGTCGGTACGGTTGCCGAGGAAGGCAAGGAGAAGAGGACCTTTGACGGTAAAGAGCATCTACTGGAACTGGCGCTCAAGGCTGACTTCGCCCTGATTAAGGCCCATCGGGCCGACAGGATGGGGAACCTCACCTACCGCATGACGGCGCGCAACTTTAATCCTTTGATGGCGACGGCAGCAGCGATAACTATCGCCGAGGTCGATGAGATTGTGGAGGTCGGTGAGCTGGACCCTGAATCAGTTGTCACGCCGGGTATCTATGTCAACCGCGTTGTAAAGGGAGAAAAATATGACGTTGGGTTTAAGTAGGGAACTAATCGCCCTGAGGGCAGCCAGGGAGCTTAGAAGCGGGCAGTACGTGAACCTTGGTATTGGCCTGCCCACACTGGTTTCAAACTTTATCTCTGAAGAGATGGGTGTGGTGCTCCACAGCGAGAACGGTGCCCTGGGGTTCGGTCGCATCGCCGACGAAGGGGAGATGGATATCGACCTCGTCAATGCCAGCTCGCAGCCGCTGACCCTGAGGCCCGGTGCTTCTTTCTTTGATAGTGCTCTGGCTTTTGCCATGATTAGGGGAGGGCATGTTGATGTAACGGTGCTCGGTGCGTACCAGGTCTCGGAGAAGGGCGACCTGGCTAACTGGATGGTCACGGATAGGAAGGTGGGCAGCATCGGTGGGAGTATGGACCTGGTGAGCGGGGCTGGGAGGGTCATCGTCGTCATGGAGCACACTACCCGCTCCGGTGAGCACAGGATTGTCAGTGAGTGCACCTATCCGCTGACCGGCCGTGGAGTGGTGAATACTATTGTTACCAATCTGGCAGTAATTGAGGTCACGCCGAAAGGGCTCCTGCTCCGGGAGGTAGCTCCCTCGGTCACGGTTGAGGATGTCCAGGCCGCCACCGGCCCTAAATTATTGCTTGCTGAAGACCTCCGAGAGATGGAGCTGTGATTGTCTTGTCAGTGGCAAAAGTACCTGCAATTTCCTTTTGACAAGGATATGCGGCAATGGTAATCTTTGGTAAGCAGGGGGGAAATGAAAAAAGCAAAGGCAGAGCGGACGGTCAATGACAATCGCCGAGTAGCTACGACCGGTGATATTGAGGTCTCCACCTATCTGGAGATTGCCGAGACGGGTGGTAAGGCGGCTCCGGTCAGTGAGGCGGCTCCGGTCGGCGAGCCTATTGGTGGTGAACGTGAGACGATTGTCGTTGTCGACTTCGGTTCGCAGTACAGCCTGCTCATCACCCGCCGGATACGCGAGAGTCACGTCTATTGTGAGTTAGTTCCGTATGATGCCCCCTGGGAGCAGATTGAATCTCTGAACCCTAAAGGGTTTATCCTCTCCGGTGGCCCAGCCAGCACTTATGACCCCGGGGCTCCATTAGCCCAGCCCTATATCTATGAAAGCGGCTTGCCGATTCTGGGGATTTGCTACGGCATGCAGGTCCTGGCCAGGCAGCTTGGCGGACAGGTAGCACCGGGAGTCAAGCGGGAGTACGGCCAAGCGCTGCTTCACCTGGGTGATATTGATTCACCCCTTTTCGCCGGTGTGGAGACTTCTTCACAGGTGTGGATGAGCCACGGCGACCGGATAGAGGCGATGCCGCCCGGCTTTAGCTCTCTGGCCTACACGGAGAACTCACCGATTGCCGTGATGGGCAACGACAGCAATGTCTTTGGTCTCCAGTTCCATCCCGAGGTGGTCCACACCCCAGAGGGGAAAAAGCTCTTGAAGAACTTTGCCTGCCGGATATGTGGCTGCAAAGGGAACTGGACGATGGGCAACTTCATTAATGAGAGCGTGGAGCGGATAAGACAGCAGGTTGGTGATGGCAAGGTCATCAATGCCCTCTCCGGTGGGGTCGATTCGGCGGTGGGGGCTACACTGATTCACCGGGCGGTTGGAGACCAGCTAACGTGCATCTATGTAAATAACGGATTGCTTCGCCGCGAGGAGGTGGAGCGGACATTCAATGTCTTCCGGCTCAACCTGGGTATGAAGATAAATTATGTTGACGCTACCGACCGCTTTCTGAAACGTCTCGAAGGGGTGACCGACCCGGAACGCAAGCGTATCGAGATTGGCGAAGAGTTTATTGCGGTATTCGAAGAAGAAGCCAGGAAGCTGGGCAAGGTGGACTTTCTTGCCCAGGGGACGCTCTACCCGGACGTTATCGAGAGTGCCTCTTCGGGGAGTAACGCCGCTGCCAAGATAAAGACCCACCACAATGTCGGCGGGCTACCGTCGAAGATGGTGCTCAAGCTGATTGAGCCGCTGCGCTACCTTTTTAAGGACGAGGTGCGCCAGCTCGGACTGGAGTTGGGTCTCCCCGAGGAAATGGTCTGGCGGCAGCCCTTTCCCGGACCAGGACTGGCGATACGCATCATCGGAGAAGTAACCCGGGAGAAGCTGGAGATATTGCGCTCCTGCGACTTCATCGTGATGAACGAGATAAAGAAGGCCAAGCTCTACCGGCCACTCTGGCAGACCTTTGCCGTGCTCACTGATGTCAGGTCGGTGGGGGTCATGGGCGACCACCGTACCTATGGTTATCTGGCTGGTATCCGGGCGGTAACCAGCGAGGACGCCATGACCGCCGACTGGGCCAGGATGCCCTATGATGTCCTGGCGCGTATTTCAAACAGGATTGTCAACGAGGTGCCCGAGGTAAACCGCGTAGTCTACGATATAACCTCCAAACCCCCATCGACCATTGAGTGGGAATAAGGGGTAGTTTGAAGGGGTTTCACCCCTTCATCACTCATCTTCCCCCTCTCCTTAAAAGGAGAGGGGTTCACCCTGAAGGGTTCTCCCTGAAGGGGACACAGGGGGTGAGGATAGTCAGAGGAAAACCACCAGGGGTAGGAACGAGCGAGGCGAGGTAGCATGGCAGAGCAGAGGGTCATCCTGATTACGGGTTCATCGAGGGGTATCGGGGCAGGTCTTGCAGAACACTTCGCCGGCAAGGGCTTCAGGGTGGTAATTAACTACTCGAAGTCTGACGAGGAAGCCGGCAGGCTACATCGCAAAATCGTAAGTACTGTAGACCCGGATAGTGTCATGCTGGTCAAGGCTGACGTGGCGAAGAGAGCGGACGTCAGGGACATGTTTGACAGAATCGTGGCGAGCTATGGGGAAGTGGATGTATTGGTCAACAACGCCGGAATCAACCTTGACGGGCCGTTCCTGGAAATGACGGATGAGCAATGGCAGCGGGTCATTGACACGAATCTGACTGGTACCTTCATCTGCTCCCAGGAGTTTGCCCTTCGCTTCAAGGGCCAAACCGGCCATATAATAAACGTCGGGGCTACTACCGGTGTTCGGGGGAGGAAGAACGGCTGCAACTATTGTTGCTCCAAAGCCGGGGTCATGAACCTCACGAAGTGCCTCGCGCTGGAATTGGCGCCCCGGATACTGGTGAATTGTGTCGTGCCCGGGTTCATTGAGACCGAAGAAGTGATGACGAGGTACAATCTTTATAACAAAGAGAATTACGATACTGCTGTCTCAGAGACACCCATGGGGAGATTGGGAACGACTCACGACATTTCGGTAATGGTGGACTTCATCATTAGCGGTTCTGAATATGTTACGGGACAGAGCTTCTTTGTGAATGGCGGCTACTTCCTGTATTAGGTGGGAGAGGATGGCCGGAGTAAAAACACCAGGGGGTAAAACTTGAAGATACTGGTCGTTGGTGGCGGTGCCCGTGAGCATACCATCGTCTGGAAGCTGGCGCAGAGTCCACATACCACGCAGCTCTTTGCCGCTCCGGGTAATGCCGGCACTGCTCTAATTGCCCGAAACCTTGACATCAAAGACACTGACATTAATTCTCTGGCGGGAGCTGTAAAGCGGGAAGGTATTGAGCTGGTGGTCGTTGGGCCGGAGACACCGCTGGCAGCCGGTGTTGTCGACCACTTTCAGTCCCTCGGTGTCCCTGTTTTCGGGCCGACCAGACAGGCCACCGAGATAGAGTCGAGTAAGGTTTTTGCTAAGGAGCTGATGCAGAAGTATGGCATCCCCTGTGCCAAAAGCGTCGCCTTCTCTGATTATGCCGAGGCAAAACGCTATGTCGAGCAGCAGACACCACCGATTGTGATTAAGGCCGATGGGCTGGCGGCGGGTAAAGGGGTAGTTGTCGCTGAGTCCGTCTCACAGGCCCTGGAAACGCTCACCCGCTTTATGGAAGAGAAAAGCCTGGGGGTGTCCGGGGAGAGAGTGGTAATCGAGGAGCACCTGTCCGGTCGGGAGATGAGTGCCTTTGTCTTTACCGATGGTCAGAACGTACTCCCGCTGGCTTACGCCTGTGACTATAAACGGGTGTATGATGGTGACGGTGGGCCGAATACCGGCGGCATGGGCAGCTACAGCCCACCGCCGTTCCTTACCCCGGAGCTGGCGGATACTATACAGGAGACCATAATGGAGCCGGCAGTGAAGGCCATGGCGAAGGAAGACAGGCCTTACCGGGGAGTCCTCTATGGCGGTCTGATGATTACTTCCGAGGGCCCGAAGGTAATCGAGTTTAATGCCCGTATGGGCGACCCGGAAACACAGGTCGTGTTACCCCTGCTTGAGACTGACCTGCTAGAAATTATGCTGGCGGTAATCAATGGCAACCTTGACCGTGCAGAAGTCACGCTCCATAATGGCGCCTGTGTCGGTGTAGCGATGGCGTCTGGTGGGTACCCCATTAGTTACCAGACAGGCTATCCTGTCACCGGCCTTGATGACATTGATGAAGGCGTGCTGGTGTTCCATGCCGGGACAAAGCTTGCCGATGAGGGGCAGGTGGTCACCAGTGGTGGCCGTGTCCTGACGGTGGTGGCTAAAGGCAGGACCATAGGTGAGGCCAGGGAGAAGGTCTATGACAATATCTTGCGGATTCACTTTGACGGCTGTCACTATCGGAAGGATATTGCCCTTCGTGAATTAAAACCCTATTCTTGACGTTACCATTACCCCCTGCACTTGATAGAAGGGGTATACATAGGGTAAAGTGGTGCTATGCCGCTAGTAGGTGTAGTAATGGGCTCCGAGTCTGACGCCGAGACAATGCAGTCGGCGCTGGATATTCTCACGGAGCTGGACATTGGCTACGAGGTGTCCATAATCTCTGCCCATCGTACCCCGGAAAAGGCGAGGGAATACGGGCTTTCGGCACGAGATAACGGGATTGAGGTTATCATAGCCGCTGCTGGCAGGGCTGCCCACCTTCCCGGCGTGCTTGCCAGTTGGACCACGCTGCCTGTCATCGGCGTGCCGCTGGCAAGTGGCGAACTGAATGGTGTTGATGCACTCTACTCGATAGTTCAGATGCCTGCGGGAATACCGGTAGCCTGCATGGCTTTGGGAAGCGCCGGAGCCAAGAATGCCGCCTATCTGGCAGCCGAGATACTGGGGCTGAAACATGAAAACATACGGGCGGCTTATGACAAATACCGCAGCCGGCTCAGGGAGGGTGGCAAATGATTGAGCGCTATTCCCGTCCTGCGATGGAGCGAGTATGGTCGGACGAGAACAAATTTACCCGCTGGCTGGATGTTGAGATTGCTGTCTGTGAAGCCTGGGCCGAGCTGGGTGTTATCCCAAGAAAAGCCATCCCCAAGATTAAAATGGCCCGGGTAGACCTCAAACGCATGGCGGAGATTCTCCAGGAAACCCACCATGACATGACCGCTTTCCTGGGAGCCGTGGCTGAGAGCCTCGGCAGTGAGTCGCGTTTTATTCATCTCGGGATGACCTCATCGGATGTGATGGATACTGCCCTCAGCCTGCAGCTTACAGAAGCGGCGGAGTTGATAGATGATGATATCAGGGAATTGATAGCTGTCCTGGCGGAAAAGGCACTCAAATATAAATACACCCCGATGGCTGGTCGTACCCATGGTGTTCATGCCGAGCCGATTTCTTTCGGGCTAAAGCTGGCGTTGTGGGTTGAAGAAATGAACCGGGGTCGACGCCGTTTCAATGAAGCCAGGCGTGAAATCTCCGTCGGCAAGATTTCCGGGGCGGTTGGTACCTACGCCACGCTGTCCCCTGAGCTTGAAGAAAAGGCTTGTGCTCGACTGGGACTGGCCCCAGCGCCAGTATCCAGCCAGGTCCTGCAGCGTGACCGCCATGCTCAGTTCCTCGCCTCCCTGGCGATACTTGCCAGTTCACTGGAGAAGTTTGCTACGGAAATCAGAGGATTACAGCGCACGGAGGTGCGTGAGGTGGAAGAGCCTTTCAGTGCCGGCCAGACCGGTTCGTCAGCAATGCCTCACAAGCGTAATCCCGAACTGTGTGAGCGGGTCTGCGGACTGGCGCGGCTGGTGCGAGGTTATGCTCTGACTGCCATGGAGAACATCGCCCTCTGGCACGAACGAGACATCAGCCATTCCTCTGCCGAACGTGTTATCCTGCCGGATGCCTGTCTGGTGGTTGACTACATACTGGCCACTTTCACCGCAGTAATGGAGGGACTGCAGGTGTACCCGGAGCGGATGAAGAAGAACATGGATATCACCAAAGGGCTGCTATTTTCGCAACGGGTCTTGCTGGCTTTGATTGACAAGGGGCTGGACCGCCAGCAGGCTTATAAACTGGTACAGCGGAATGCCATGGAGGCGTGGAGGCGGAATAAGAGGTTCCTCACTCTGCTGAGGGCTGACCCTGAAGTTGTTGCTGTTCTGCCCGCCGATGAACTGGAGCCATTGTTTGATTATCAGTATTATTTACGCTACGTGGATGATATTTTCGGGCGACTGGGCATCACTGAGGCCCAGTGGAAGGACAAGACCGGGAAAGCGGAGCCCGGTGCCCTGGCGCCTCGTGCTATTTGATTTGAGTCAGGTCTGCCGATAATTTTCCCGAATCCCTGGTGGCGGAGCGATGCGGTCTAGTGAAATCATACCCGGTGTCTATCAGCTGACAAGCGGCGGTACCAACCTGTTTGTCATTGCCGGGGAAAAAATAACACTGATTGATACAGGGCTTCCTGGCAGTTATAACGGTATAATGAATTTCCTGCATCGTATTGGACGCTCGGTGGAGGATATCGGTTCAATTATCATTACCCACAACCATATCGACCACATTGGTGCTGTACAGGACCTGCGGAGGTTCGCCGATATAAGGGTCTTCATGCATAAGGCAGGCATGGCTGAATCTGACACCGACCCGTCCTATCCCGAAGGTTTAGGTCGGCTATTGCGTATTCCCTTTCTGCACCGTGTCCGCAGGCATTTCGTGCTTGAGCCCGGAGATGTCGATGTGCAGCTGGAGGGTGGTGAGACACTTGAGCTGCTGGGCGGTCTCGAGGTTGTTCCTACTCCGGGGCATACGCCAGGCAGTATTTGTCTCTATGCTCCCGGCCCAAAATTGATGTTTGTCGGTGACGCCCTGCAAAGGCGCCGTAAAAAGCTCCGATTGCCAGCGAAGATGGTGAGCACTGACCTGGTAGCAGCCGTAGCCTCAGTGAAGAAGATGGCCGAGCTTGCCCCTGAAATTATCTGCTTCGGGCACGGGAAGCCGTTATTCGAGGATGCTCATAGCAGGTTACTGGCGCTCATCGAGCACAGTGGGGGTTGACACCGGTTAATGGCATTGACTATCATCAACGAGGTAATTAAGAGTGCGGGTGATTACTGGTAAGGCCAAAGGATACCTGCTCAAAGTTCCAAAAGGCGTCTACGTTCGTCCGGCAACGGACCTGGTCCGGGGAGCGATTTTTTCGATTCTGGAGAGCAGTGATGTGAGCTGGGCACGGGTTCTTGACCTGTATGCCGGTAGCGGAGCTCTCGGGATTGAGGCGCTGAGTCGTGGTGCTGGCTGGGTCGATTTTGTTGACCGTGAAAGGCGCTGTTGTGGTATAATCAAACAGAACTTGGAAAAGACAAAGCTCGGTGATAATGCGCATGTCTATTGCTGCAGTGTTGCCAGAGCTATTTCCTTCCTTGATAAGGAGTATAGTATCATACTGATGGACCCTCCCTATGCTGATTTGTCAATAGGTAATGTGTTAGAGCAATTGGCAAGCTCAAGACTGGTGGGGTTGGGTGCAGTTGTGGTGGTAACACATTCCCCCAGGCTAGCTCTCGATTCTAGCTATGGTGCGTTAAGCCTACTCAAAGAACACCGCCACGGTGACAGTTGTATCTCAATCTATCAAAGGGGGGACAGAGCGTGACAATCGCAGTTTACCCTGGCAGCTTCGACCCGGTGACGAACGGACATATCGACATTGCAACTAGGGCAGCCCAGCTTTTCGATAAGCTGGTTATCGGGGTATACGATACCCCGGACAAGCGCATTCTCTTTTCTACAGAGGAGAGAGTAGAGTTGACAAGGCTTGCGTTGAAGAAGATTCCTAATATCGAGGTGACCTCATTCGATGGCCTGACTGTGGATTTTGCCATGAAGGTTGGGGCAAAGGTCCTGGTGCGTGGTCTGAGAATGGTTACCGACTTCGAGCGGGAATTTGAGATGTCACTGATGAATAAGAAGCTGTACCCCGACCTGGAGCTGATCTGCCTGATGACCGGCCTTCAATACCAGTTCCTCAGTTCCAGCCTGCTCAAGGAGGTAGCCGGCCTGGGTGGTGATATCCGGAACCTGGTCCCGGAATTTGTCGCTTCGGCCTTAAAAGAGAAACTTGGCGGCGGCCAGTAAAATATTGAAGGGGGGACTTCCCCAAGTAAGAAGGAGGCATACTTCATGGCGTACAAGATTACGGACGAGTGCATTAGTTGCGGGGCTTGTGAGCCAGAGTGTCCCAACGAGGCAATCAGCGAGGGCGAGACTATTTACGTCATTGACTTCAACAAGTGTACCGAGTGCGTTGGTTTCTATGACAGCTCCAGATGTGCTGAGATTTGTCCGGTGGATGCTTGTGTTCCTGACCCCGACCATCCAAGAAAGTAGTAACGCTCATGGGATAAGTAGAAGGCACCCTATCCGTACCAGACCTCTTCTGTTTCACGCCCAGCATAGGTAGATACAAATCGTTTGGTAAACAGGCCAGCGGGGGTTTGAGAAAACAACCCCCGCTTGGTTTGGCCTATGGAAACTTAGTTACCCAGTTGCCTGGCCCTCTCGTATGCGGCCCTTACTGCCCGAGCGATAAGGTCCGTGAAGTTCCCCTGCTCAAGCTTTTTTAATGCCTCGGCGGTGGTGCCGCCGGGGGAAGTGACCATTCTTCGTAGTTCGGCGGGTTCCCTGCCCGATTCCTCGATGAGTTGACCCGAACCGAGTACCGTTGTCAGCACCAGTTCCTGGGCCATATCACGTGACAGGCCCAGCTGTACTGCGGCGTCAACCAGTGCCTCAACGAAGAGAAAGAGATAGGCCGGCCCACTGCCGCTGACGGCGGTAGCCATGTCTATCTGGTCTTCGTCAGCAACGGCAATCTCGTGCCCCAGCGCTCCCAGGATTGTGCTTGCCCATTCATTCTGCTGCTCGGTGACCTCGGTGGTGGCTGTCCAGGCCGTCATCCCCTGGCCTATCTGGGCGGGTGTATTGGGCATCGCCCGGACAACTGCCCCGTGCCCCAATCCCTGACAGATAGTATCGAGCCTGGCTCCGGCGATAATGGATAACACCAGTTGCTCCGGCCTGAGCGACCCCTTAAGCTCAGTCATTACCTCCACCAGGTTCTGTGGCTTGATGGCGAGCACGATGATATCAGCACCGGCTACCGCCTGCCGGTTGTCATCGGTCACACTGACTCCATACTCTCTGGCAAGATAATGGCGGCGTTCCTGGCTGATATCGCTGACAGTAATGGACTGGACAGTCGTCAGGTGCTTTCCCAGAATCGCCGAAAGCATCGCCCCGCCCATATTGCCGCCGCCGATGAATGCTATCCTCATAATTTCTGTCGACCTCTCTCCCTATAACCCTC
>CAZTBG010000019.1:0-11862 GCA_964611805.1 uncultured Dehalococcoidales bacterium
GGGGCTGCCCCCTCTCACACTTCCCGCTAATTGACTCTCAGTAAAGCCCCAGCCCTGATAACGCGGTGCCTTTCAAGGTGCGAACGACCCTTGCCAGGGAACTACCCCCACAGCGTTTCGGGGTGTCCAGAGGGGTGAAACCCCTTTGGAACGGGGATTCAAGGGGGCGTCCCCCTCGATTTTCCCCTTGCGCAGGGAGATAGTCAACCTGTAATATTTATTGAGTGAAATAGGACCGGAGGACTTATGCAAGAGATACCCTTTAGCAGGACCCTGATAGGCAAAGAAGAGGAAGAGGAGGTTCTGGATACGCTTCGCTCCGCGCTGATAGGGACGGGGGTAAAGACCGAGCAACTGGAGCGGGAGTTTGCCGCCTACCAGGGGACCAGACATGCCGTGGGCACCAACTCCTGCACGGCGGCACTGCATCTCAGCCTCCACGCCCTCGGTATCGGGCCGGGCGATGAGGTAATAACTACCCCGATGACATTCGTGTCGACGGCAAGCTCGATAGTCTACACCGGGGCCACGCCCGTATTTGCCGATATCGAGCCGGACACACTGTGCATCGACCCAACCTGTATCGAAGCCGCTGTCACGGAGCGCACCCGGGCAATCATACCCGTCCACATCTACGGTCAGCCCTGCGATATGGACAGGATACTGGATATTGCCCGTCACTATAACCTGAAGGTGGTCAGCGACTGCGCCCATGCCATTGAGGCAGAGTACAAGGGGAAAAAGGTCGGCAGCATCGGGGATACCGCCTGTTACTCCTTCTACGCCACCAAGAACATGACGACTGGTAACGGCGGCATGCTGGTGACCAATGACGATAACCTGACACAGCTTGTCCAGTCGCAGCGGGACCACGGAATGGCCTCTGGGGCCTGGACGCGGTACCAGACAGGCGAGTTCCAGGAGTACCCGATGGTACAGCTCGGCTTCAAGTACATCATGTGGGACATCCCCGCTTCCATAGGGCTGCACCAGCTACGGCGGATTGAGCAGAGGCATAAGAAGCGACTCGAAGCGGCTGCCAGGTATGGTGCGGCATTAGAGGCGCTGGCCGACCACGTGGAGGTCCTAAAGACCCGTGAAGGCGTCCGGCATGCCCACCACCTTTACGTCATCAAACTCAAAGACGTGAACCGGAACCGGGTGGCTACCGGGATGGAGAAAAGGGGCATTGGCATCGGCATCCACTACCGGCCCGTCCACCTTGAGCCATATTACCGGGAGAAACACGGGCATGTGCCGGGCGAGTACCCAGTCGCCGAGAACGCAGGAACACGAGTACTGTCGCTGCCCTTCTGGCCGGAGATAAGCGAAGAGGAAGTCCTCAGAGTGGTCGAGATACTCGGGGATGTTATTACAGAGTACCGGGACAGCTAAGAGAAAAGAAATGGCAGATTCGGGAAAAGTATTGAGAGTGGCCGTCATCGGTTTCGGCACGATGGGCCGTAAACATACGGAAAACTGCTCGCGAATCGAGGGGGTTGAGGTGGCGGCGGTGGTCGGTATCGACGAGGCCGAGGCAGAGACAATTAAGACTGAGGCCAGAGTCCCGGCCTATACTGACGCAAACAGGATGCTGGCCGAGGTGCCGGTGGATGCGGTAATTCTGGCCACGCCACCGGGAGTACGCCGTGAGACCGTAATAGCGGCTGCCGATATGGGGAAAGCCCTCTTTCTGGAAAAACCGATTGCCTTGAATTTGACGACCGCCAGAGAGTACTGCGACATTGTTAAGAAGCAGTCACTGGTGAATGCCGTCGGCTTTCAGCTACGGTACTCCCCGCTGACCGAGCAGGCCAGAAAGCTCATGAAGGGTCGGACGGTGACCCACGTCCGTACCGCCTGCACGACCTCTTACTACCTGAAGCGGGACGTGCCGGACTGGTTCCTGCAGCGCAAACACAGCGGCGGGCCGCTGCTGGAGCAGGCCATCCATCCCATCGATATAGCCCGTTTGCTGGTGGGTGACATTACGCACGTCTTTACCCGCGCTGAGCGGTTGCTCTTCCCCGATGCCGGTGAACTCGACTCCGAAGACACGATTGTGCTGGCCTACCGGTTCGCCAGTGGCGCCCTCGGCACGCACACCGATAGCTGCGCCATGACCGAGTTCAACTGGGAGGTCGAGCTTTTCGGGCCGGACTGGCGGCTGCTGGTCGACTATGCCCGAAAACGGCTCACCGGGCATACCGGCGAGGAACCAATCAAGCAAGACTTTCCCGATATCGACCTGCACCTGCTGGAGATGCAGGCCTTCTTAGAGGCGGTGCGTACCCACAAGCCGGACATGGTCCGTTCCGACTTCGCTGATGCCACCAGGACACTGGCCGTCGTCCTTGCAGGTGACCGCTCCATCAAGACCGGCGCCTGGGAAGCCGTCGAGGAGGTTTGAAGGCAATGGCCGATTGGAAGTCCGTGTTGAATGCCGACCCGACCGACTGGCTCCTGGAACGTGACAACCCATCGGTGCGCTACTTCGTGCTGGTTGACCTGCTGGACATGCCCGAAAATGACCCCGAAGTACGGAGGGCAAGACAGGCTATCATGGAATACGGCGTAGTGCCCCGGATACTGTCGAAACAAGAAGAAGGCGGTAACTGGGAGCCGCCCCACCGCTTCTACACCGCCAAGTACCGCGGTACTGTCTGGCAACTCATCATCCTGGCAGAGCTGGCCGCTGATGGTAGTGACGAGAGAATACAAAAGGCGTGCGACTTCATCCTTGAGATAAGCCAGGACAGGGGCAGCGGTGGTTTTTCCCACCGGGGGAGTATCCGGAACGGCGGGCAGCCCTCCGCCGTTATCCCCTGCCTCACCGGGAACATGGTATGGAGTCTGATGAGACTGGGTTGCCAGGACCCCCGGGTGCAGCGCGGTATTGACTGGATTGCCCGCTACCAGCGGTTCGATGATGCCGAAGGCAAACCACCGACCGGCTGGCCTTATGAGAAGTTGGAGATGTGCTGGGGACGCCATATCTGCTCAATGGGAGCGATTAAGGCGCTTAAGGCCCTCGCCGAGATTCCACCAGACAAGCGAAGCCCTGAAGTCACTACCACGATTGAGAACGGCGCTGAGTATTTCCTGCGCCACCACGTCCACAAGCGGAGCCACGCCCTTGACAAGGTCAGTAAGCCGGGCTGGCGCCGCTTCAGATTTCCCCGGATGTGGCAGACAGACGCCCTGGAGATTCTGCGGGTACTCACCCAGCTTGGCTATTACGACCCCCGCATGCAGGAGGCCATCGACCTGGTCATCTCGAAGCAGGACGACCAGGGGAGATGGAAGCTGAATGACACCTTCAACGGGAGCTTCCAGGTAGATATCGAGGTCAAGGGTAAACCAAGCAAGTGGGTCACGCTCAATGCCCTGAGGGTGCTGAAGCGGGTAAACGAACTGGCTGGTAAATAACAGGAACCACTCTTAAGTTCAGATAAATGTAAGGAAAATTGGAAATGGATTACACCATTCTGGCGAACCATTCTGGAAAATCAAGGTTTTTGGGGAAAGTTCGCCTACGGCCTAGCTGTGGCTGCGGCATGAGAATAAACGTTAAAATGACTAATGCTAGAAAGCCCAATGGTACTAAGATTAACCATACGTTATTCCATGAACCAATTACCCAATAATGAATAAATGCACTGGGTACCAATAGAACAGCCATAATAACTATTCCCACAATCCATCCAAACAATCTATTAAATATACCTTCAGGTTTTTGCTTAACAGTTTCGCCTATGTGTTGAATGCCTTCTGGCATACCAATGATGTCACCCTCTAATGATATTTTGCCTTCATCCCCCACAGTTAGAATTTTTACGAGTGCGCCATCTTGATAATCAAGAAAATCAAAATTTAATTCCGCTGATGCCCTATTATCTTCTAATACTTGATTATCCATTTGTATATCATTTACCTTTCTGGTTACTCCCGCTACTTTTATATCGAGAGTACGAGTACCTTCAACTTCAACTCTGAGAGGATTAGAAGGTGCTATATCGATACCACGTATCGACTCTCGTCCAAGATTGGCGAATCTAAGGAATGTAGTGTGAACACTTTCAATCCGCTCTTCTTTCATGCCTTTTCTTTCGAGTACAACTGACAGCCTATAATCGTCCTCGGTTGAGGATACCCACGCCAATGGAATTGAATCAGAATTTTCATACACAAGAAGTTTCTTTTTTATGTTCTTACGACCATAATATATCGTATATATAATTCCGATGATACCGACAGGTCCAAATATTATGCCTATTATTTCGCCAATACTCATTTTAACTATTCGTGTAATCCATTCATACTTACCATAAAATTACATCTATTTTGTTAAATTGTCAATTCTATTTCATACTTTTTACGCATATTATTACAAATTTACTAATAAACTGTATTTGACGACACGCCTCTATCTTTAAATCATCTGAAACCCTTTTCAAATTACAATGTCTTCCCCCTCCCCGCTTCCCAATCGTCCCGTGATGCTGTATATTCTGAATAACTATTTGGTTCGAGTTGACACAGATGTAACTGGCGGAGAGACAAGGAGGTAGCTATGCCAATCATACTGATTCTGGCGGGTCTGGTCCTATGGCTGGCCATTTTCTGGATAGCCTCCGTTGCCCTGGAGTCTACCGGCATGGAGCGTACCAAGGCCCGCTTTCAGGTGCTGTCAGCCATCACGGGGACAGGCTTCACCACTAGTGAAGCCGAGGCGATAGTCAATCACCCCAAACGGCGCCGGATAGCCACCTGGCTGATATTCATCGGCAATACGGGGGTTATCGGCCTTATCATCATTTTACTCGTCTTCGTACGGGTCGGCATAAGAGCACCCACCCCCACACAAATCATAGTAATCGTGTCCGTTGTCCTGGCCATAATAATGTTTATCACGCTGGGGCCACTGAACATCCTAACCAATGCTATCGTCAGGCTGATGCGTAGAGGGCGGGCGAGGTCCTATCTGGCGGCCGGAGAAGTATTCCACCAGTCGGGAGGATATGCGGTGACCCGTGTGGCGATAGGTAAAAAAGACCTGCCGGACGGGCTGACCGTGAAGAGCTCCGGTCTCGGCGAGCGGGGGGTGGTAGTCCTCGCCATCGAGAGGGGGGACACGGTGATGCCCTTCCCTGAGGACACAGAGACTTTGTCGGCGGGGGACTATCTGCTGTGTTACGGCAAACGCACGAGGATGCCCGGTGGCAAGCTGTAGGGAGCAGAAATAGATTCCTAGCCAACGAGGACGCAGTCGGTCAGGACAATGTTTGTCACGAAGCCTTCGTACTTACCCTCAACCGTAAGCTCCTGGCCCACGTTGAGGCGGTTAAGCTCCGGTGCGTCCTCCTTCTTAAACTTGCAGTAGACTTCTCCCAAGGGATGCGGCTCGCTGTCATTCAGGGCAACACGGTACGTACCAACAACATCCTTGTTGACTACGCTGTCGACCAGGCCCGTCACCCGGAAGACGCTGTCCTTGAATTCATCGTGTCCTGCCATTCCGTAGCTCTGGTAAGATGAGCACAACTCGGCGACAGTCACTTCCTGTACAGGCTTGGGTTCCTTGTGGGCTTCTGGGGCAGGCTCTTCCTCTACAGCGGGCTCTTGCTCCATGACTGGCTCAGGTTCAGGCTCCTCCTCTGGAGCAGGTTCTGGCACAGTCATGACAGCGGTAATCTCCTGCGCTGGTTCGGGTTCTTCTTCTACAGCGGGCTCTTGCTCCATGACTGGCTCGGACTGAGGCTCTTCCTCTGGAACAGGTTCCGGTACAGCCATGTCATGGGTGGTCTCTTGCGCTGATTCGGGTTCTGGCTCTGTGTTTGCCTCGATTTCGGCAACCTGATTCGTCTCTGGTTCAGGCTCTGTAGCTGGTTCGGACTCAACGAGCAGGGCGGTACTGGTCGGACCGCCTTCTCTCTCGTGCTTAAGCTCGGCAAATGTTTTCGATGTCTTCCCGTAAATCCCTGAGACCAGCGGGTAGCCACACCACTGGCAAGCCCAGTCCTTGGTCCGCACAGTAGACAGACCACAGTTTGGACAATTTGCCATTAAACACCTCCGTACGCCCCCCCTAACTGGCTCGGGAAAACACTCCCTTTGCCGGCGATGCATTCGTACCTTTCCTCGGCACGTACCCTATTATAACATAACATTGCAATACCTGTTCGCCGGAGCCAGTAACCCCACAACCGTATCTCACCTGTACGTGCCTTAGATGCTGCATAATTGTGACTCTATTGTAAGCACCGGAGAAGTACCAAAGGTACCAATCTGCTGGACATGATGGTCAGTTTAGTGGGACTTTACACTCCTTCTACCAGTTGCTTCTGCTTCATCAGGTGGCTATACTGGACGTAATTCAAGAGGCGGGGGCGCAGTCTTATGAGAACAGCGATTATCTACCGGTCATTCCTCGGTTCGACGCGGAAGTATGCAGAGTGGCTGCATGACTCTATCGAGTCGTCAGACCTTTTCAAACCAAGGCAGTTACGCGATAAGAAGCTGACAGAGTACGATATGGTAATAATATGCTCGGGCACATACGCAGGCTGGATAAGCCTCAGGGGTTACCTGAGGAAAAAATGGCCCGTTCTACAGGGGAAAAAGGTAATCTTAGTCGTAGTGGGCCTGGTGCCCCCGGAGGACGCCGAGAGCATAGCCGCCTATATGAAGATTCCCGAACACATCAGGCAGGAAATCCAGTACTTCAAGGTGCCGGGGAGGTGGGGGTCCAGGAATCGGGATGCCGTAAAGAAAGAGAACCTGCAGCCTGTCCTCGAATATATCCAGGGGTTGGCGGCATAAATTAAATGGGGTATTGCGTCGCCCTCGCCAGATTGTATAACGAGGTCAGAATCCGACTTAGCAATTGTTACCTAGACTCCGAAAATATCATCACGGACGCGTGGTGACAAATGGCTTCTTATCCTTCTTACAGATAATCTGAGCCACATTACGGCCTGACATAGCCGCCGGGGGCAGGCCACCGCCCGGTTCCACCCACTGCCCCACCATGTAGAAGTTCTCAAGTCCGGGTAGGGTCTTACTCATACGCATACGGAAACTTTCTGCTCCTAGCATCCATCCTTCGTAACTACCCCTCCAGTTACCAGTGTACCGCACCCAGGTCATAGGCGTGGCTACATCACGCATCTCCACCTGCTCTGCCAGCCCCGGAAAATGCTTGTCAAGCCGGGCAATCACCTCGTCAGCAATCCGCTCCTTTTCTGCTTTATAACGCTCGGGGTCCTTGTATAACTCGTCCCAGTAGTCAAAAACGGTGCTTATCATGACTCTTATCACTGTCTTGCCTTCGGGTGCCAGGCTGGAATCGAAGTTATAGACATGCAGGGTCAATCGCTTAAGCTCCTTCCCGGCAATAGTAATCGGCTCGTCAAGTGGCAGGTTAAATCCCGATACTGAATGAGGCAGCTCGTCGAAGGTGCGGGCTACACCAAATGCTACGAATATTAAGGGAGGAAATAGGGCAAGGTTATCATAGTAGCCCCGTATTTTGTCGTTGATATATTTCCCCTCCAGCATATCAAAGATAGTTGTCCGGCCATCAGCGGCAGAGATGACGATATCACCACGGTGTTCAGTGCCGTCGGCCAGCCTTACACCGACTGCCTTGCCGTTTTCCACCAGGATTTTAACAACCGGCGATTTATAGCTCACTTCACCTCCTAAATCGAGGTAACGTTTTTCAATTGTCCTGGAAAACTCAAGTGACCCTCCCAGTGGATAGCCGGCTGTTTTCTGGGATACCCAGGCCATCGGCATAACCAAAGCAAACATTGGAAGGTCAGGCACATCCGCCACAATGGCTAAGAGGGCCTCGCGCATGAAAGAATTTTTAAACCGAGACGCAAATTCACTGACAGTCAGCTTGCTCCATTTCCTCATATATCCCAGGTAAGGCAGCATCTGAAACAGCATTTTCACCAGGTCAAACGGATTATATAATTCAGGCGCTTTATCAGCCGGCATATCGAAGCCGATACCCTTTTTCATGCCCTTGATAAAATACTCAATCACATCGCTGTCCTCAGGGGCAAGCTCTTTCATGTGCTTTTCAAGACGAGCCGGATCGCTGTAGAGAGCGAGGTACTTCCCGTCCTTTCCCACAACCCGGAGATACTCGTCATGGTTGATAAAAGTATGGTTCTTTATGATACCCAGTTCTTCCCAGATGTGATACATGCTGCTGGCTGGACCAGAACCTACCAGCCAGTGTATACAGCCGTCTATCGTGTAGCCCTCGCGTTTCCAGGAAGTGCATACGCCGCCGGGTTTGGTATCCATCTCAAAGATATGAGTATTGTACCCATTCATCTGAGCGTAGCAACCCGCAGACAAGCCGGCGATTCCACCCCCGATGATTATTATCGACTTCTCCATTGGCCCCTCCTAATGACTGAGGATTACCCAATATCAATTATTATAGCTATGCTACCTACTCACTCGGTGTCAAAGATTCTGAGGTGCAAAAACTCAACACTTCATGAGGATTTTAAAGGCGCCCTTACTGATTGCCCCAGCTAAATCTTCTCAAATTTGCTCTTGGCAGCCCCGCAGACCGGGCATACCCAGTCATCCGGTATATCTTCGAACGAGGTCCCCGGCGCGATGCCGCCGTCCGGGTCTCCCAGCTCAGGGTCGTATATCCAGCCACAGACGGTACACCGATATTTCCCTGAACCCGGTGCCTCTGCCTTCTTCTCCTCGGCAATATAGCTGGGAGCTGTCTTGGGTGTCGTCCCCCGCTTGATTTGATGGTAGTAGTCGTAGGTCATGCAGACATCATCGGTGAGGACTTCGGCATCAACAACCCGGCCAGCAAAGACGGTGTGGGTGCCCATGTCCATCTCGTTGCTCACTTCGACTTCAAGATATGCGACCGCATTGTCGGTAACAATCGGCGCCTTTGTCTTGCCTATTTTGTAGTTGATACCTTCAAGCTTATCGGTATCTCTTCCCGACTTGAACCCGAAACGCCCGATGAAGTCGAGCGGAGTGTCCTGGCAGAGGACGGATACGGCAAAAACACCGCTCTCCTTGATATACTCCCAGGTCAGGTTGCTCTTGTTGATACTGACGGCGACTGTAGGAGGCTCAGAGGTTATTTGAAACACGGTATTGGCTATCTGTCCGTTGAGCTTTTCTCCCTTCCTCGAAGTAACTACGTAAAGACCGTAACTTATCTTGTATAAGGCCTTAGCATCCATATTCCTACCCCCTGCTCTTAGTCCAACACCGGCTGGATTAGACCATAGTTGCCATCTTTCCGCAGGTAAACCACGTTAAGCTCGCCGCTATCTGTATTGATAAACAGGAAAAACTGGTGACCGAGCAGTTCCATCTGGTTGGCCGCTTCCTCAGGTGACATAGACTGCACCGGAAAACGTTTTGTCCGCACCAGCCTGGTGGGCAATTCGCCGGAGACAAGGGCCTCTTTCTTAAAACGGCTTGCCCGCCTCTTTGTCTCGTACCTTCTTCCCTTGTAGCGCTCGACCTGGTCTTCCATCGCATCCACGGTAGAATTGATGGCAGCGTACAGGTCAGCCGCTCGTTGCTCGGCCCTGAGAAGGGTATCACGCACACTGGCTGTTACCTGGGCGACGAATCTTTTGTCGGCCTCCTTGGTTGGTTCGGAGGTTATCTCCACCTTCACCGTATCAATATCCCGCAGTCGCCGGGAAAGCTTCCCGACCTTCTTCTGGATGTAGTCTGAAGTTGCCTCAGAAATCTCATAATTCCTGCCTTCAACGAATACCTCCACTACCATTACCTCCTTACGCACGACGGATTAGATACTCTGTCTCTAACCATTATAACATTATAATATATACTTATAGATACCCCGGTGGACCGATGCGACATGGCGTCCGTGGTGAGAAGCCCTTACCCTGATTTCGTGATGAGTGGTACCATTGGCTATCCACGTTGGGTCGAAAGTACTATTCAAATCAGGCGTACCCAGACCTAGAATACAAGTATGGGGATATTAGGATCCAAAGAAGATAAGGACAATTCCAAAAACAATCCATCCAATGTACCAGTGGGACCGAGCGAAGAACGGCGCAGGCATGTCGAACTGCTTGGGCGGCAATTCCGCATTGTAAGGGATGGACTTGACCCGGAAGAAGTCATCTCTTTCCTGGAGACGATTGCTGGCTCAAGTGAGGCTGCCTTTAGGCGGCTTGAGCAATTTACCGCCTTCCAGTCGGTTGCCAAGACAATGGAGGAATCAATACTGGAGGCTAGAGAGCTTGCCGAGCGTGCCAAGGAACAGGCCAGAATAGAAGCTCAGAGCGAGAGGACCAGGGTAATCGAGGAGACTAGGCAACAGATGTCCTCGATTCTGGAGCAGACCCAAAACAGCTGTTTCGCCTCTGTGGAAGCTATCGACGCCGCCCTCCTGGAGGCTGTTACCAGGACTGAGGAAGTCCAACGGGAAGCCCTGAAGAGGGCCAAGAGCATGATTGCCAACAATCTGGCAGAAATCCATCAGAATATCCAGGGCGTGATGTACGGAGATTATCATCAGGTAGGCCCGGCTATCGAAGCCCACGAGGAAGTGCCTGACCTGCCGATTGAGCCGACTGAGACTATAGACACGACCGACGAAAGCAAAATCGAAGATGTCGAGCCTGAAGAGGAACCAGCCTTTGATTTAGCAACCCTGCAAGAGAGCCTGATGAGCCTGGAGGCGAGCCTGTCAAACCTGAACGAGAGCAAGAATGCGTTTGGGCACACCCCTGAGATGCCGGTAGCTGTCCTGAACGAAGAGGGTGAGCAAGAACCGGATTACGTAGAGGACGAGGAGGAAGAAGAGGAGGAAGAGAATGAGGGTGAGGATGACGTAGAAGGTGGACGTGATAGTCCATCAGATTCGGATACTGCTCATGCGTATAGCGGAGAGGTGACCGTGGAAATCACCGGGGGCGCTGAGGAATCATGGATGGAGGAACTAAGGCAGCGAATGCATGATATACCTGGCGCCCGGATACGGGCGGAGTCCGGCATGGATGAGAGAACAACCATGGTGAGCCTCTCATTGAATGAGCCCGTTAGGCTGTTCCCGATACTGCTGTCATTACCGAGAGTTAACAGAGTGATACCCGGTCGGCTGAACGTAGGTTCTTCAGACAAGACGCGATTGAGGCTATGGTCAAAAGCAAAAAAGGGCTCGAAACAGGACACCATCACCATAGAACTCAACGGGAATGGTTCCGCCGAGCCCTCCATGGTAGGGTCAGAGGACGACACGATATCGGCGAGCTAGACCCCGGTAGTGTTGTTCTTACCAGATTATCGAGACCGTAAAAGCCTGGCAAAAACGTGCCAGGCTTTTTTAACATTGACAATCAGGTAAGCACAGACTAGACTGCGAATCACATGTTTCTATAAAAACTTGCCAGCAGTTACTGCCAGATAGACACCAGCTTAGCAGTAATACCGGATGAGAGAGAGACCATGCTGTATCGATTGAGCGTCAGGACAAGGGGTAAGGTAGACTTTCAGGATATTACCGGGACTGTTCGTGACACGATTAAGTCCAGCGGCGTGAAGAGCGGCGTCTGCCACGTTTTCGTTCCACATGCCACTGCCGGAATCACCATCAACGAGCATGCCGACCCGTCGGTTGTTGAAGATATTGCAGCGCAACTTGATGAGATGGTACCCCAGCACGGCAGCTACCGTCATCTGGAGGGCAATTCCCCCGCCCATATCAAGGCCAGCCTGATTGGTAGTTCGCAGACCCTGTTTGTCGAGGAGGGCCGGCCGGTACTGGGCACATGGCAGGGGGTCTTCCTCTGTGAGTTTGACGGGCCAAGAAAC
>CAZTBG010000019.1:11962-36137 GCA_964611805.1 uncultured Dehalococcoidales bacterium
TTACTTATCTTCGTAAGGCAGCACTACTATTCCACCAGCCGTAACCACCAGCATGACCTTATCACCGGGAGCTGCCTGTATATCATTGACCAGCCTGTCAATCTCCTCATCGGACAGAACAGGCACAGGCGACTCCCCGAGTTGGCGTAAGAGACGTATACGAGAATTGAGCTTAGCTTCAATCCTGGAGACCACGTCGGCTGCCGATTCATCCGCTATCATGGTAACCCTCTTTCGCAGCTGGACTGCTTCTGCCCCAAAGCGTCGGTCCTGCTGCAAAATACGCCAGTGATAGAGGAGCACGGGCAGGGGTATGATAAGCGTCTGCAGGCTCCACTTGGAACCACGCAGGACTTCTACGCCAAATGTCCCCTGGAGCAGGCCGTTAATTAACTGGTAGACAATGTTTACCAGGTCTGCTGCCAGTGTTATCATGGCTATTCCCAAAACAGCGTACAGAAAGACGCGCCGTGACCCCGCCCCCCGCTCCACGACTCCCCCTTCCTCTGTCATCCGGAGCACACCTCTCCAGTAGTACATCCAGATAGGCGTACCAACCAGTATCAGCGCCAGGGAAAGACTGAGCTGGCTCTGCCACCATTGTGACGTGACCACGGCTGGGCCGCTGGCTGCGTTAATCCACAGGTCGAGGAGGATTCCTATCAGCAGTATCAAACCGGTAATCAGCGCGCCCAGACCGAGGAATGACATGAGATAGAGAAGGACACGCCGGGCAGAGAGCCGCTGCTGCTGTACTTGAGCCGCTTCTTCCTGCACCGCTTGCTGGTGATAGAACCAGATAGCAGCCGCCACAAGCATGGTGGGGATTGTCCAGCTCAAGAAGAGAAAGTAGGTGCTATCAACGTCACTCACCCCACCAAAGGCGAACCTGAAGACGGCGAACAGGATGGTAATCAGCGCTACCAGCCCGGCGACCGCACTACCCGTTATCGCGAGGAGATATAGGTAGACCTGGCGCAGCGTTGAGTCCACATCGCCTCTGGCCATCCGGAGCCAGTGAAAAACCCAGCTGGAACCACCGACCAATATCCAGGCCAGATTTTCCTGAACACCTGCATTCCAGAATTGCCCCGCGGTCACATCCCCTCCCCAGACCGGCAGGTAGTATATAGCAGCATTGAGAAATTGTATTACAGCGCTGGCCAGCATTGCCAGGCTATACGCCGACAGCACATACACGTACCAGCGTCTCAATGTCCTTGCCTCGGCTGAAGGATGCCCTTCCTGCTCTTGGAGTCGCCAGTGGTAGTACCACATGCCACCGGCTACAATCAGCATGGTCAGTCCCACAGATGGGAACAGGTATACCTCGATAGGCACACCGTCGAAAATCCATTTCATGAAACCGGCAGCACCAGAGAGGCCAACCAGCGCTGTGACTAGCAGGACAAGGTTCAGGTAAAGCTTACGTATCGCCGAGCCTATCTCAGCGGGGTCACCGGAGACCTGTCTCTGGATGGCTCTCCAGAACACGAACCAGAGGGCTCCGCCTATGAATAACATCGCCAGGCCGAGGCTGAGCTGGCCCCTGTTAAAGCCCGCCCCGCCAATCTGCGTCGAGGTGCTTGCTCTGACGATTACATCGAAGCAGAGGTGCAGCAAAATGCCGATACCGGCGGCAAACATCCCCAGAGTAACCAGGGACACCGCGTAGAAAAAGACCCGCCTGACAGTGCTCATGCAGTCCTCCTTATTTGATTAATAGTTGATTAATAAAGGAACCAAAACTCAGTTGGCGACGTTATTCTCCAGGAGTTCCCTTCTTTATCCAGGCGGAAAGTGAGGTGGTAAGTAAACGTTGGGTCAAAAAGACCTCCGGGTTGAAATATAGTGAACGTAACCTCCACCGTAGCCACGTCGACTAATACCCATGATTCTCCCAGTGTTGCCTGCCACGCGGGCTTCTCCCGGTACAAACCGAAGTAGTCAGCCCATGGCCAATAAAATCCCTCTTCACGAGCCGACGACGACAGATAGCTGTATGCCTCCTCATATTCCTCGGCCTCGAGGGCCAGGAGATATCTCTGCACCACGCCCTCGGGCGTATCCTCCGGCAGTAGGGACATGGTCTTTCCATCACCCAGAGTCAGGACCAGCACCAAAGCCACTACCACCAGGACCCCGATGGCGGCCACGGAAACGACTAAAAACCGAGTGGACGCTTTCATAGAACAGCACCTCCAGAGACGCCTCATATAGAACGTCTCCGTGCTGAATAGTGCCCATAGTCTATGGTGAGAGCTTCGGATTGTCAAGTCGTTGCGCGACCTGTTATTGCGAGAGCACGTCATCGCTCGTGGCAATCTCATTTCTGCACCTAACGGGATTGCTTCGCTCCTGCCCGCCGTCCCTCCGGCCTGCTCGCCGTACGACTTCGGCAGGCGAGGACTATGGCAGGCGGGCCGCTCGCAATAACACAACAAGCAGGTACAAACAGACCGGCCAGTGCGGGTTCCTTGACAACAGATGTTCAAGGAATTAACATATCGCTTGGGGACCGGTATGCGCGGGTGTAAAGCCGAAGGCATACCGGCTACTACCTCAGGAGGATAAGGAAACTTCATACGATGCCCGAATCCATTGTTATCGAGAACCTGAGCAAGTACTACAATAAGTTTCTCGCTGTTGATAACCTAAGCCTGAGTGTAACCGAGAACAGTAACGTCGGACTCCTCGGTCCTAACGGCGCCGGCAAGAGCACGACCCTCAAGATAATATGTGGCCTCATCCATGCCTCTTCCGGTAAGGTCTATGTCAACGGTATCAGTGTCGCCGAGAAGCCGGAGCAGGCCCTTTCCCGGATAGGGGCTATCATTGAGACGCCGGAGTTCTATAGCTTCCTCACGCCCGAAGAGACCCTTAGCTACCTGGGTAAGCTGCGGGGGATGCGCAGCGACCATTTGAGGAACCGGATAAAGGAAGTAATCCGGCGCGTCAGGCTGGAGGAGTGGAGCAAGATAAGAATAGAGAAATTTTCACGGGGGATGAAGCAGCGACTTGCCCTGGCACAGGCCCTGCTGCATGACCCGCCGGTGCTCATCCTGGACGAACCGGCCCTGGGGCTCGACCCGAGGGGGGTGGTCGAATTCCGGGAGCTAATTGAAGAAGCAGGCCACGAGAAAACGGTGTTCTTTGCCTCGCACCAGCTCGTCGAGGTTGCTCAGATTTGTAACGAAGTCGCCATCATCGACCGCGGGCACCTGCTTGCCTACGACAAGATTGCCCAAATGGAAGAGAAATATCAGTCGCTGGAGAGCGCCTACCTGCAGCTGACGGGAGGGATTCCTTGAGCGAGTTCGACAAGCTGAGGGTGGTTACCGGGTACGAATTCCTGAAGCACATCCGAAGAAGACGGCTGTACATCATTCTTGGTCTCACGGTCCTGGTGGAGGCTGCCGTCCTCATCGCTGTGCCGCTACTGATGGACGGCTACCCGGACAACGTCATGGTAATGGCCGCTATGCTCTCTATTGGGCCGAGCCTGGCGACGATTGGGGCTGTCTTCTTCGCCGGAGACGCCATCGCCGGTGAGTTCGAAGGTAAGACCGGCTTCATACTCTTCACAAATCCGGTCAGGCGAACCACACTGGTGACGGGCAAGTATCTGGCTGGCCTAGCAGCGGTGGTGCTGCTCATCATCCTGGGATACGTAATTGTGTCTATTTCCCTCCTGGTGATATACGGCACTGTCCCAGTGGAGACAGCCGAGTCGTTTGGACTATGCCTCCTTTACGGTGGCGCTGTGCTATCGGTGACCTTTTTCTTCAGTTCGATATCAAAGGGGTCAATGGGTGCCACCGTTATAACGCTCGTCTTCATTATGGTCGTTTCTTCGGTTATCGACGGCATCCTCGTGATGGCCGATAAGCCACACTGGTTTCTCCTGTCGACCAATGGCGACAGCATCGCCACCGTCTACGGCGGATACGAGCTATTCCTGGAAGGACTACCAATGGGAGGTAGGAATATCCCGTCCGGATGGATGGAAAACCCTGACATCAGTCTCATGATTCTCTCCATGGTAATCTACCTGGTGGCAGGTTTCGTCTTGAGCGTCCTGATAAGCAGAAGACGGCAGCTGGCCTAAACCGGAACAAGTGCTCTCCCCCGAGCATATCAATGAATTAACCACTCTTACCCAGATACCACTGGAACCCCTGTAAGATGTTTCGTTCGAGTGCCACCGTAGCTTGAGAATTTGGACCAGCATGCAATAGTTATCGGGCAGGTGCTCTAGCCTCTATGATAGAGCTGAGGTATCCATTGGTATAGCTTTTGCACTGGTATTAACATTGAGTTCTATGTATACTTTCGTCAGTAGCATGCAAGGTCCTGTTTCAAACTCTAACAAAACTAACAATGGGATGCGTTGGAGTGGCAAAGTATCATTTAAGCCCCAAGGGTGTTGTTGAAGGAATAGTCGGAGCTGCATTTATTACAGTCACCTTTGCTTTCAGTCCTCTCCTCAAGTCTTGGTACCGCAGTTGGGGTGCCAACGATTCCGAAGTGCGGAGGAATTTACCTGGGGATGACCTAGTACCTCATCCAAAAAGCATTGCCACCCGAGCCATAACTATCCAAGCTCCTGCTTCCCATGTCTGGCCCCTACTGTTGCAAATAGGTTTGAGGCGCGGTGGCTGGTATAGCTACGACCTCTTGGAAGCCTTTGCCGGAGCGGCTGATTTCATCGATGGCTGTTCTGCCAAACGGATTATTCCTGAACTACAGGGCTTAAAAGTCGGTGATAAGATATGGATGCATGATAGGATATTGCCTCTAACGGTTGTGACCATGGAACCGGAAAGGGCACTGGTGTTCCTCACCAGGGTGGACGTACAAAACAAAACCTATTTCGAACTCGGCGATAAGATGCCGGAGAAATACGTAAACAGCAGTTGGGGTTTTTTTCTTGAGTATGCTGATAGTAAGACGACTAGGCTTTTGGTTCGTTCACGGCTGGATTATAATCCCAACCTCATGAACAAAATCGCTTGGCGCGTTTTTACCGACCCGATTAGTTTTGTGATGGAACGTAAAATGCTTATAAACATTAAACGAATAGCGGAAGCTCCTCAAGAAAACTAGGCAGCAATGTGAATACGACCTATTGGTAACCTCTATAATGTTTGAAGGTAATTGGAGCTAAGGTATCAAGGGGCAAAATGCACTGTTTCCTATCGATAGACGATGGCTGCGATAATTATCAACCTACTGCAAGATTAAATTCAGTGCACCACCTACCAGCAAGGCAGCCACAATCATTATTCCTGTTGACTTGAGCATACTTTTGACTCCAAGCTCCCTGAGGATGACAACGAAGGTAGCGATACAGGGGAAAAACATAGCCAGGACCACGCTGCCAACAACCAGTTGATTGGCGCTTAATTCTAGAGGGGCAAGCATGCCCAGGGCTACATCCTTACGCAGAAAACCAATAACTATTGCGGTTACTGCTTCCTTGGGTAAACCCAGAAAGCCGGTTACCACCGGCGCCGTAAAATTGGCAATAGCATCGAATACTCCCAGGGCGTAGAGTATATTTATAACTAGAACAGCACCTAAAATGATAGGCACAGCCTCTTTAAGGAAGCCAAATGTTCGCATCCACAGCTTCTGCAAAACTGTCCGCCAGGGCGGCATACGGTAGGGTGGTATCTCTATTAGGAGCTCAGGGCTCAGTCCTTTGGTGAAGCGGTTAAGGATTAAGCCCAGGACAACCCAGACAATGAACAGTGTCCCGTAGACGATGGCTACGTACTGTATCCCACGTTGACCGACCAGGCCAAAAATCATCGCCTGCAGGGCGGCACAGGGTATGGCAATAGATATTAATGTCGCCGCGATGAACCTTTCCCTCTTACTCTCAAGGATACGGGTAGCCAGGATAGCCGGCACGTTGCAGCCCAGCCCCAGCATAGTCGGAATAATAGCGTAGCCGTGCAGACCCAGCCGGTGCATAACGGTATCCATTAAAACTGCTAGCCGTGGTAGATAACCAAAATCCTCAAGCAGCCCGAGCACCAGGTAGAATGAGACAATATAGGGCAGGACCATGGCAAAAGGGACATAGAGACCGGTGGTCAACAGCCCAAGTGATTCAACAAAGTTAATTTCACCACCGACTAACTTACCTATCAGAATATTGTGTAAAAAGCCGCTGCCCCCCAGGAGGTCGCTTAGTCTCAGCATTACCGGTGCCCACAGATTGTCAAATAAGGGGTCAAGTGCATATCCAATCAGGCTCTCACCAATGAAACGGATTACCAGAAAGGCAACAGCGAGAACGACTAAAGCTATTATGCCACCAGTTAGCGGTCTTACACTGGCATCCTCGAGGCGCTCACGCCAGGTATGGTGCCGGTGGACGATGCGCTGGACCTGGTCTGTGATGTGACCTACAGCCACCCAGCGTTCATCAGTACTACGAATAGGAGTTTCGGGCGAAGTGGCCCTGGGGATGTTCTCCACCAGTTCCTTTATACCCTGAGCGGTTACCGCTACTGTAGGAATAACCGGTACACCCAGAAGCTCCTTTAGTTTGTCAAGGTCAATATGAATGCCTCGATGCTCGGTATCATCCCACATATTTAAGGCCACTACCATCGGGATGTTACGCTCCAGCAGTTGCAGGGTTAAGTAGAGATTCCTCTCCAGGTTAGTAGCATCAACAACATTTATGACCAAATCGCCACTGTCAAGCATCTGAGAGGCTACTTCCTCAGCCTCGCTGGTCGGTTCCAGAGTATAGGTGCCAGGTACATCAGTAACCTCAACTGTTTCCTCTCCCAGCTTCATGTAACCATGGGTGTAGCCTACTGTTGTACCGGGATAGTTAGAAGCAATTACCTTAACTCCAGTCAGACGAGAGAAAATAACGCTCTTACCCACATTGGGATTACCCATCAGTAATATCTGCATCTTGACCTAGCTTAAGTCAACCACTATCCTCTTCGCCATACCAAATCCGATGGCTACTCGGCCATTACCTACCTGGATGGTTATCGGACCACGCATAAACATAGAACTGACCTTGGTCACTCTCTTACCCGGTCTTATACCTAGAGCACCAAGACGATTAATCATGCCTTGCCCACCCTGAATCTGGAACACTACACCACTCTGACCAGCCCTCATTCGGCTCAAAGTTACATATTTTTCGTCAGGCATAAACCTTAGTCCTTTCACGTCTGCTCTCCGGGCAGGCTATACTTGAATTAAATGTAAACGCTTCCCATTTGCAACAAAAAGAGCAAAAAATTATTTCCGCTTCCGCCGGCATGCCGGGCAGTAACCTGTCATACGTACTTCGCTACCGGTAATCTCAAAGTCTTTCGCCTCGTTAACCTTCCTCTTGACCAGACGAGCTAATGGGTACTGGAATTCAACAACCCGACCACACTCGAGGCAGACCAGGTGGTGGTGCTCGGTTGTGGGTTTTATCTCATAGTAGTGGCGTGTCTCGCCAATGTGGACCTCCTCTACAAGCCCCACCTTCTTAAGCGCCTGGAGCGTCCGATAAACAGTGGACAGGCTAAGGCGAGGCTGTTTCTCCCGAGCCCGCTGGTAGACCTCGTCGGCGTCGAGGTGTCCGCCTCCCTGCCGCAGAATTTCCATAATGATAGCTCGCTGATTGGTGACCCGCAGGCCAGTGACATTTAGCGTCTGGCGAGTCTTCTCCAGTGATTCAGCTTTATTTTCCATATCTTATCACTAATGCATATCAATTGCATCTAGCTATTATTATAATTCCTGAATATACCACTGTCAAGACCGAGTATCACTAACCCGGCCATGTTTCCCGGCATTCTTGACAAAATCATTAGCCTGTGCTAATTTTAAGGAAAGTGAATGCAACTGTTTGCATTTGAAATTACTTGCAACTATTAGGCCTGTATCAAGCAGGCCTATACTAGATAGTATTATCGCAATAAGTCGCATTTGCATGTTATTGCAGTGCCATTAAACCAGATGGAAGGAGTGTGACATGAACAGCATTGATTTGTCGAAACCGAGACAAGAGATAGAGAAAGCCATAGAAGCCGGTGACCTGCCCCGATTACTGAAGATGAGCGGAACGCTGCATGGTCATTATTGCCCTGGCCTGGCTACGGGAGTAAAGGCAGCCGTCCGCGCCGTAAAAGAACTGGGGGCCAACTCTACAGGCATGGAGGAGACAATCGCTATCGTCGAAACCAATAGCTGCTTCAGTGATGGCGTCCAGTTCATTACTGGTTGTAGCTTTGGGAACAATGGCCTTATCTACTGGGATTTCGGTAAGACGGCACTCACTCTGGCCAAAAGGAACGGAGAAGCGGTGAGGGTGGCAGCTAAACCCGATGCTCTCTCTCTGGAAAGGCGCGAGCCTGAAGCTATGGAGCTATTCCAGAAAGTAGTGACTAAACGACAGGGAACAGAGGCAGACCAAGTAAGATTACAGGAGCTGTGGCGGCAGGTGGCCCTCAGAGTGCTGGACATACCCGATGACGAGCTTTTCAATGTTAGTCGGTCAACAATACAGGTCCCGGCCTACGCTCCTATCTTTGCCAGTGTAAACTGCTCTGTTTGTGGGGAAAGCATCATGGAACCGCGGGCCAGAATAAAGGATGACAAACCCGCCTGTATCTCATGCTCCGGTCACGAATACTATCAGCTTGCCGGAGACGGGATATCACTGATTCACCCCGACAGAGCGGGAGCTTAGACCGGGAGTCAATTTACAGAAAAGTCTACTGGCGAGCCAGTGGTTTTAAGAGGGGGAAGTTAATGACTAAAAAGGCACCAGGACTGCTATCCAGACTGGCAATACTAATAGTGATGGCTTCACTACTTATTCTTCCGTCGTGTGAAACCGGCCCCGCAGAAACTACTTCGTACACCGTTGCCGACACTACCGGGGACTGGGGCTATCCCTCCCCCTACACCCACTATTCCCGTGGTCCGGGGTATGTCCGGATGAGTTTTATCTTCGAGACCCTCGTCTGGAAGGACGCCTCTGGCTTAATACCACAGCTGGCTAAGCAATGGGAATACATTGCCGAAGAAAATGCCTATATATTTGAACTACGTAACGACGTTACCTGGCATGACGGCACCAAATTCACCGCTGACGACGTGGTTTTCACCTTTGATTATACCAAACAGCACCCATACCAGTGGGTTGACAACGGTATTGTCGAATCGGCTGAAGCAATTGACGAATACACGGTAAAACTGTATCTGAGTAAGCAGTATGCTCCGTTCTTACAGGATGTCGCCGGGACACAGCCCATCATTCCCGAGCATATCTGGAAAGACATTACCGAGCCAGAAAAATTTACTGGAGCCGAGGCAGTGATTGGCACCGGTCCCTATACCCTGGCTGACTACAGTAAAGAACATGGTACCTATCTCTATAAAGCCTATGATGACTACTACCTTGGTACCCCTATTGTTGATGAAATCAAGTTCGTTAAGATAAGTGAGGAGATGATTCCTGCGGCACTGAAGGAAGGCTCGGTTAACGCTGGTGACATACCTAGCGAGGCTGTTTTCGAAATTGAGGAGGCAGGGCTTACGGTCATCACCACCCCTCCATCTTGGAACGCCAAGCTGACCATAAACCATCAGAAAGAGCCTTTTTCTTCCAAGCAGTTCCGGCAGGCGCTGGCATATGCCATAGACCGGGAGTCCCTGGTCCAGATTACCCAACGGGGCTATGCCTTGGCTGGCAGCCCGGGTATGATACCACCCACCAGCGCCTGGTATAACCCCGACATTCCGCAATATGAGTATGACCCTGCCCGGTCACAACAGCTTCTGGAAGGGCTGGGATACCAGATGGAGGGTGACTACTTTACCAAAGACGGCGAAGAACTGGAGGTTGAGCTAATAGCCACGGCCGATTACAAGGAGGTCGGGCAATTCATCAAGCAACAACTGGAAGCAGTGGGCATAAAGGTAGACTTCATAACGCTGGAAGCAAAGACGGTTGACTCCAAAGTAGAAGCCTGGGACTTTGACCTCTCAATTTATGGCCATGGTGGTCTCTACGAACCGTCCATTCTGAAAAGGGTGATTGTGGACGAGGGCTTCAACAGCGCCCGATATACATCAAATGAAACCCTTAACCAGCTTCTTGAAGCGCAGTTAAGCGAGATGGATGCTGAGAAGCGAAAAGATTTGGTGTTCCAGATTCAGGAGATTTACGCTGAAGACCTGCCGGCGCTGACCCTTTACTACCCCGAGTCTTATTCAGCACACGATGGTACTATCAATCTATTCTATACCATGGATGGTATAGCCAGCGGCATACCTGTTCCTTTGAACAGAATGGCTTTTGTGAAATAGCCAGAGAGGAGGCATAGAATTGTCAGAAAACAAACCCGGTGGCAAAGCCGCACCCGAGATGTTGCTCAGACCAGTAGGGCGAGTAATAAGCCCGCTAAAGGAGCCAAGCCTGGTCGCCAAGTCCGGTGACCTGGCACGGCAGTCAAGAGTGACGAGGGCGGTAGAGAGCCGAAGGGTAATATCTGAAGTGGTCATCGATAATGACCTCTCTGGCATCGTCGATGGTATCGAAGACTTCTCTCACATTCTGGTGCTTTACTGGGCCCATCGTGTTCCTCCCGAGGGGCGCTCCCTTATTAAGGCCCATCCCATGGGGAGAAAAGAACTACCGCTGGTAGGTATTTTCGCGACCTGCAGCCCGGCACGGCCCAACACTATTTGCGCCACGGTGGTGCGGCTGCTGGAACGCAAAGAGAATGTGCTAAAGGTAGAGGGGCTAGACGCTATCGACGGCAGTCCCGTGGTAGATATCAAGCCTTACAATCCCAGCTACTATCCTGCTAGTGGTGTCAAGGTAGCTGACTGGATGGAACGCATTCACCGGGAGTTCGCTGAGAATTTCACTCCGGGTGACGTCAGCGAAGGAAATAGGTAGCAACAGGAGAGGTTGCAGGAGAAGTGTTCAGCAAGCGGAGCATTATTACCTACGCAATAGCCTTCGCATTTATTATAACGCTCAACTTTCTGCTGCCAAGAATGATGCCGGGCGACCCCCTCATGGCAATCTATGGCAATGAGGCGCTGATTGCCATGACCCCGCAACTCAAGGCCGAGCTCGTGGAGCGCTTTGCCCTAGACAAGCCATTGTGGCAGCAGTTCGGTGCCTATCTTCTGGCACTGTTCCGGGGCGAACTGGGGTATTCATATTACTATAACGCGCCGGTGCTGACGGTGATTCTGGGACGCCTGCCGTGGACATTACTTCTGGTAGGTACTTCACTCGTGCTCTCCACCTTACTCGGAATAGTCCTGGGTATCGAGTCGGGATGGCGGCGTGGTTCCAGAACCGACCGTATTATGCTCACCGGGTTGATGAGTCTGAACGGCTTCCCCGATTTCTTCCTGGGTATGTTACTCCTCATTATTTTCGGGGTGACACTGGGAATCTTACCCCTGGCCGGGGCATTGACTCCCTATTCGGGGCTGTCCGGCCCAGCCCTGGTGCTGGATGTACTCAAACACCTTGTTCTCCCGATGACTGCCCTTACTCTAGCCCATCTGTCCAGTGGCTATCTGCTCACCCGGAATACGATGATTACGGTGCTAAAAGAGCCTTACATGCTTACTGCCAGGGCCAAGGGCTTATCACCACGAATACTCAAATACCGGCACGCCGGCAGGAATTCCATGCTACCGGTAGTTACCAGGACCGGCATCTGGGTGGGCCGGGTGGTTACCGGGGCACTCTTTGTCGAGCTGGTCTTTGCCTATCCCGGGGTGGGTTATTTGACCTACGAGGCCCTGTTAACCCGTGACTATCCGGTCATCCAGGGAGTCTTTTTGCTGGTAGCCATATCCGTCCTGGCCGCTAATTTCATAGTTGACCTTTCCTACCCGAAACTGGACCCAAGGGTTGCATATGCATATTGACATCAAAAAAGAGATAAAAGAGAGTGGCCCCGGGAAAGCCGGCCTTCTGATACTGCTGGTGATGATAGCGTTGGCCCTTCTGGCACCGGTGCTGGCCCGCTATAACCCGTTTCTACAGACAGCCGACTCTCTGCTTCCCCCATCCTGGGAACACTGGCTGGGCACAAACCATGTCGGCCAGGATATCTGGAGCCGCCTGCTCTTCGGTGCCCGGACATCCCTGCTGGTCGGCTTCGGGGTGGGCTTTCTTTCCACGCTGCTGAGCACTATATTCGGGATATCGTCGGCCCTCGTCGGCGGGCTTTACGACAAAGTAGTGATGAGAATAGTCGATGCTTTCATCGTGATTCCGGCGGTAATAATCGTCATCCTTGTGGCAGCTTACATCAGACCGAGTATATTAGTTCTCATCATGCTCCTGGCCCTGCTGAGCTGGCAGGGTGGTGCCAGGGTTGTTCGGGCACAGGCCCTTTCCCTAAAAGAACGGGGGCATGTTGCCGCCGCCAGGTCTTTCGGTGCCAATCACTTCTACATTGCCTGGCGGCATATCGTGCCCGACCTCGGGCCTATCCTGCTGGTTGATTTCATATACGGAGTAAGGAGAGCCGTCTTCATGGAAGCGGGACTAGCCTTTCTGGGAATAACTGACCCGACCATGGTCAGCTGGGGTATGATGATGCGTGATGCCCTGAGGTTCAGTTACCTGAATGTCTGGCAGTGGTGGCTGGTGCCTACCGGAGTCGCCTTATCACTGACCATCATTGGTCTTACCTTCCTCGCCTACGCCGCCGAACCGGTTATCGAGCCCAGGTTGAGAGGTGCCGAAGTTGCTTGAGATTAGGGACCTGAGAGTCAGTTACGGCCAGGACGTAGTTCTTAACGGGATAGATATTACGCTAGAAGCAGGGGAGACGCTGGCTATCGTTGGTGAGTCAGGGACGGGGAAGACCACGCTTGGCCTGAGCATTATGCGCCTGGTGGAGGGTACCGTTCGGGGTGATATCAGCTTTAACGGCAGGGACCTGCTGGCGCTATCTGACCGGGAGATGCAGCAGATAAGGTGGAATCAGATTGCTATGGTCTTCCAGAACGCTGACAATGTGCTCAACCCTGTCTATACTGTCCTTGACCAGGTTGCGGAACCGATGGTAGCGCATGGGCTTAAAAAGAGGAACGAAGCACGTGATAGAGCGGCGGAGTTGCTCAGCCATTTTGGACTTCCCAAAAATCGATTTGCTGCCTATCCGCACCAGCTCAGTGGAGGCGAGCAGCAAAGGGTCCTTATTGCGATGTCAATGGCCAACGACCCCGAGCTATTGATACTGGATGAGCCGCTATCTTCGCTCGATGCTGTTACCAGGTCTGAAATCACTGGCCTGCTGAAACAGACCCGTTCAAACCGAACCATGCTGGTAGTGACCCATGACCTGGACACTGTCAGCAAGCTGTCCGACCGGCTTGCTGTGCTTTATGGCGGTAAAATTATGGAGCTTGGCTCAACAAAGGAGATACTGGCCAATCCCAGGCACCCGTATACCAGAGCACTCATTCGGGCCTACCCAAACATGACCACGGTAAAAGACCTCCAGGGCATTAAGGGCAGGATGACTCGTCCGGTCAGCGGCTGCCCTTTTCATCCCCGCTGTACTCAGGTAATCGATATTTGTCCCCGAGAAATACCGGAGCTTTTACCGGGTCACGGACGAAAAATCGCCTGCCACCGTGGGGGTATAATAACTCTGCTATCAACCAGGAATCTAACGAAATACTTTAACTCACTTAAAGCTGTTGACTCGGTAGATATTCATATTGAAGGGGGCGAAACACTCGCATTGGTCGGCCAGACCGGCTCGGGAAAAACGACGCTGGCAAAAATGATTATGGGACTCCACCAGCCTACCGAGGGTTCTGTGTACCTTGAGGATACTAAAATTGATAATCGAGGGAAGGACTTCTACAAAAGGGTACAGATGGTCTTCCAGAATCCGGGAGAATCACTGAGTCACCGCCTGTCGGTGCTGGAAGCAGTAATGGAACCACTCGAGGTCCAGGGGGTAGGGACCAAGGAAGAAAGGATTAAAAAGGCAATACAGGTACTGGGAGAAGTAGAGCTACCTCAGACTGAGGACTTTCTAAGAAAGTATCCACACCACTTGAGTGGCGGTGAAATGCAGCGCGTGGCCATAGCCCGGGCGCTCATGCTGGACCCGGCTCTGCTTATTGCTGATGAACCCACTGCTTTCCTAGACGCCAGCATTCAGGCTAAGATACTAAAATTGTTACTCAATATGCAGGAGCAGCGGGGACTGAGTATGCTTTATATTACCCACGATATCGCCGCAGCTAGAAAGTTGAGTGACAGGATAGCCGTGATGCATAATGGCAGGATAATTGAGGAGGGCCTCTCAAATGAAATCGTGGCAGCACCCAGGCAAGACTACACCAAGAGCTTACTGAAGGCAGCCTCAGCCATGAACTAAACCGCTTCTGCAATCGCCTGCAATATCACATTAGCCTTGATTGTGGATGAATGATGCTCATATCGCCAGCGCAAAGTCAGTTGAAAAGCTATGCTTATTGTAGAGAGATACGTAATGAAAAACAGGCTACTGTGTAATTCCTAGGGTCACTTTCCAGGCTTTTGTGCGACATTGCGAAAGAATTCCTGCTTCCCGGTTTCACATTGACATTGACCATATGCTTACCGGCTCCACTGAGCTTGATATCCGCTACTCATATGTTTTGGCTTTTTCATCCCCCCTCAGAACACTCAGTCCTGCCCGCGCAAACACTATTGCTTCCTGTTCAGGATACATTTTTACGGGGGCAATAAACTCTACCCTTTCAGTTATCCATCTGACGGCTCGTTTCGAATCCAGGATTTTACCGGTCAGTATAATTGCGTCAACCTTCCCTTTGAGTACTGTGGCCATGGCGCCTATATCCTTGGCTATCTGATAGCACATCGCTTCAAGATAAAACTCCGCTTCCTTATCACCATTCTCTATCTTGTTTTCAACCTCACTCACTTTGTTTATCCCGAGAAAGGCCACCATCCCTCCTTCTCCCCTTATCATCTTAAGGACTTGTTCCCTGGTATACTTCCCCGAAAAACACATTTCCACAACCTGGCTGGCGGGTAGACTGCCACTGCGCTCCATGGTAAATGGCCCTTCGTCGAATGCGCTGGTGGTATCAATAACCCTCCCATCTTCAAAAGCTACTATCGACATCCCGCCTTCAAGATGAGCAATTACTAATCCGACGTCTTTTATATCGATACTCATTTCTCCCGCGGCCAATATGGCTACCGCTTCGATATTCTGACGGTGATATGCAGGTCTCCTGTCGATTCCCGGAATACCAGAAACCCTGGCGATTCGTGGCCACTCGATAGGTGGGGGGTAGGGAACAAAGGCTGGTATCTGGTACTCGTCGGCTATCTCCTTGGCCAGCATGCATCCCAGGATTGCCGGATGCTCGACTCTCACTTTCTCCGATTTCACAACGTCGAACATCAGCTGGTTAACCTCAAAAATACCACTCTCTTTGGCTCGTGGACCGCTACGACCGACCACTGCCGACAAATCACCCTTCTTTATCCCCCACTCCGAAAGCTTTGACTTAATGATGTCGTTGCGGTATGGAAATTGCTCAATCACCCTTTTGAACTGCCTGAGTTCGGCCACCGGGTGCACCATTTGGGCACTTTTTACTTCTGTTTCACCCTCGAAAATATTTATCTCGGTACTGGTTGAACCCGGATTTATTACCAGTATTTTAAACATATCAGTCCTCCCATTTCTAAAAATACTTCTGACTACCTAGTCATCTTGATGCGCCCTAAATAATTTTACCACATAGGACTAATTCGTCAGTACAATAGTACGAAAATACGGTTTTAGGTTAATGCGGGATAAACTATAATTCATAATAGGAAATGTAAAAGTACGGTTTCTACCTAAAGGTATTAAATTATAGACAAAAGCCTACGAATGTACGCGGAGCAACTAATCCAATGTTGGGAAACGTGATTAAAAAACAGGACTATATCTATGTAACGGGAGACCTATGCCTCGACGAGGCTGGTATTATACATGGCAATATATACGCTAAAGGAAATATCCTTTTAAGCAAAACAACTGTAGTCGGTTATTTATATTCAGAACGTAAAATTTCTCTTGGCCAAGACGTTTTAATCCAGGGTGATGTTTATGCTGGTAGGAATCTCGAACTAAGTGAGAACGCCAAGATAATGGGCAATGCCCATGCGTTTGGTACCATTAAGTCCAGTACAAGGTCGATTATCACAGGCAATACTTCAGAAGACTGCACAGAAAATCGACCTTTACTTCCCGATTGGATAGGGGCTTACCTTAATAAGGCTCAAATGTCAGCAGTCCCTTAACATCACCGCCGAGATAACGTCTTCAAACATACCATCTTAGAGCCTTGCCTGCTCCGTTCATATACTTTTGTCCCTTGAATAACCTTAACCGGACTCCTCTTTGGAGGGCACGTCGGCGGCATTAAAATAACAATCTGAGTAATTGCGCGCCAGCCCCGATTTCTACAGTGCCCAAAGCCGGGTCATGCCTGGCGAAAATAGTCCCGCTTTATGTTGTCTCGGGCTGCTGCTTGAAAGGTTACCCGGTACCGCCTGGTGTCCAGGGCGAGTACAAGCTCATACAGAGCCTTTACCCCGTGCCCTTGACGGCTCAGGTGAGCAGGGTATAATCTCTAATCAGGTCGAGGCAAGCGAAATGAGTATGACATGACCCACTCCGATGCACCGGCAGCCAGAAAAGGGCTTGAATCCAAGTGGCTGATTCTAACGGCAGTAATGCTGGGCACCTTCATGACCCCCCTCGATGGCAGCATAGTCAATACGGTCCTCCCCTCTATCACCGCCTTCTTCGATACCGAGATATCAATAGCCCAATGGGTGCCAACGGTCTACCTGTTGGCCATTTGCTGCCTTATCCTGCTGTATGGCCGACTGGGAGACATTTTTGGCTATAAGAGGATTTTCCTATACGGCCTGGCTGCCTTTACCGCAACCTCTATTCTATGTGGCACGTCGCAGAGCATCTGGATGCTAATTGCATTTAGAGCCCTTCAGGGGCTTGCAGCGAGCATGATAATGGCTGTTGGCTTTGCCATCGTTACAGCAGCCTTCCCGCCAACGGAGCGAGGCAAGGCGCTGGGTATCTATGCTATTGGCATCGCCGTCGGCCTGGGCCTGGGCCCAACTCTTGGTGGCCTGATTGCTGAGCACCTCAGCTGGCGTTACATCTTCTTCGTTAATGTCCCCATTGGAATAGCTGCTCTACTTTGGGGTTCCCGGGTCATCCCCCCGAGTATCACGAAACCAGGACAGCGCCTTGATTTGGCCGGGACTCTGACTGCTTTCGTTTTTCTGCTTACCTTGCTTCTCTACGCCAATAGAGGTGAAGACTGGGGATGGACGTCACCCGTGGCCATTACCCTGCTGGCAGTAGCGGTCGTGTTTGGCGTGTTGTTCTTTTGGGTAGAGCGAACCTCGGAACAACCTATGCTCGACCTCACACTGTTCGCCAACCGCCGGTTCAGCTTCGCCAGCCTGAGCGCCCTTCTCAGCTTCATGGCGTTGTATACCCTTGTCTTCCTGACGCCCTTTTACCTGATGTTTGTACTGCACTACAGCGTGCTTAAAGTGGGATTGGTAATGGCCGCTTCCCCCGTAGTTACCCTGATTGTAGCACCTCTGAGCGGTACAGCGTCAGACCGCATCGGAACCAGGGTTTTCGCCGTTGGCGGCATGTGTATCGCTGCCCTGGGACTCTTCCTGTTCAGTAGCTTGCAGGAATCTGCTTCGGCCTTTGATGTTGTATGGCGTCTGGCTGTTACCGGCTTGGGGTCGGGCATGTTCCAAAGCCCGAACAACAGTACGGTCATGGGGACCGTTCCCCCGTGGCAACTGGGGATTACTTCGGGGATACTAGCCGCCATGCGCAATGTGGGCATGGTTTTGGGGATAGCTGTTGCCGGAGCCATACTTTACAGTTTGGCCCCCGTTTCAGCCTCCGCACATCTGGGTTCCTTTAGCCCTACCGACGTGCACGACTTTATGCACGGGTTACGCTGGGCCTACATATCGGGTGCGGTCTTGGCAGCTACTGCTGCTCTGACATCTCTTTTAGCAATAGGTCGCCGCGCAGAAGCTTAGACCACGAGCCCCCCAATAAACCCGGGCCAGACTTGTATGATTTTCTCCTCAAGGGCTACATACTGGCTGCCAAGCTTGCTGGTGTTGGGCATGATTGCTCTCGCCTGGGAGGTGTCTTATGTGGCCTACATCATGAGCAAAGTCTGTTCACAATGCTCACTACCTCAAGCCTCATCGGTTTGAGCTGGCTTCACTGGACAGCATTTTTTTGTTTTAGTAGCTTTTTTGGCAGCCGTGGGGGAGTGACAAACATGCTAGTTCTTGAAATTTCATTTGATGACTTTTTGTGTCAGATGTTAGATGCTGAGGCTGAACAAAACCGGGGACTTTATAGCCAGTCCCAAACCGCAGTTACACAAAGCGCTAAGTGTTCCACTTTACCATGCTTATTTAAAAGTCCCAAGCTAATATGCCAGTTGATAGAACCCCGTGTTAGCAAAGTTATTGAGCATGGAGTTTTATGCAACCATCATGGCTTGAAACAAACTACGCAGATGGACCCTTACTCGAACTTATACTGCTCCCTGAAAAGCTTCAAGCAAGCATCTACTGCTCGGGAGTCGTAGAGTGTTCCTCTGTTTTGCGAAATCTCGTCTAATGCCTTGTCTAAACCGTAAGCTGGTCGGTAAGGTCGATGGGAAGCCATCGCCTCGACAACATCTGCTACCGCCAGAACCCTTGCTTCCGGGACAATATCCTCCCCTGCTATGCCAGACGGGTATCCTGAACCATCCATCCTTTCGTGATGTTGATAGACTATCTGGGCAATCGGCCATGGCGTTTTTAGTGTTTTTAATACCTCGTAACCGAGCAGAGGATGCATCTTCATCAGGGAAATTTCCGCTTCGGACAATCGGCTGGTCTTGCTAAGAATCTCAGCAGGCACCCGAACCGTCCCGATATCATGAATAAGTCCGGCTAACCGGAGCCCAGTGATTTGTTCCGCTGGAAAGCCAATCTCCCTGGCTATAGCGCAGGCAAGTTGAGTTACTCGTCGCTGATGACCAGCCGTATAGGGGTCTCTCATTTCGACTATCATCGCCATAGCCTGCATGGTGTCCTCCAAGGCTTCTATCAGCCTTTTATTACTCCGCTCGGCTTCTTCTTCCGCCTGCTTACGCTCGCTTATGTCGCGGGCTATCGCTAAAATCTCTACGGGCTTTCCGTCAGGTCCAAGCACGAATGTATATTTGACTTCGACCGGAATGATGGAGCCATCCTTGTGTTTCACCTCCAACTCCAACGCCCTTGACCTGGTCATGTCGCCGTGTTTCATCTTTTCTATAGCCAGTTCTTCTACGAAGGCCTCCATGACAGCCTGAAACGAGTCAGGCGTGAAGACCTCTCCCATTGCCTTGGACATTGCTTCCTTAACGCTGTAGCCCAGCAGGCGGCTAATTGAAGGGGTGATATAAGTTAACCGCTCTGGGGAATCTAGACTTACCGTCCAAATCACATCTGCTATGTTCTCCGTGATTACACGGCGCTGCTCCTCGCTCGTGCGCAGCATTCGCTCCAACGCCTTCCGCCCCGTGCTTTCGATGCTTCCCCAGTTACCTCCCTGCTTAACAAGAGTACATCCATGATTACCAACTACATTGACTACATCGGATGTCGTGCACTTGGCAAGCATATAGCAACAAACAGCAACAATATTACGTTCCGCAATAGCAGTGTCCACCGCTGCTTCGTATCCAGTCAATTCTCCCCAATCACTACGCTCAAACCAACTGATATTCCCACTAACTCTAAGACCCTTGAATCCTTTTTCTAGAGCTAGCTGCTCCTTCTGAAGCAAAGCCTGTAGCACGCCGTCAGCATGAAATTTCCCAGATTTCACATACCACTCGCTGGCATCAATTATTTCTATCTGACGCTTTTGAGTATAACTGTCCAGAGCCACAACTGCTTTCCCTAATGATGCCTTTGCTTCCTCAACCCCGAGAGGTTGTGATGTAATCCACACACAAAGTTCGTTATTCTCCAATCCAGCTTTGAAATAGGGCACTAAAACATCAAGTAGGTCTTCCTTAGTCTCATAAAATTGACATATGTGCGTCCCCCATGGAACTCCGCTGACGATATCGACTTCCGCCATTCCTAGCTCCTTTTCATACCGGTGCGATGCATACCATTAAAACTACGTACCTAAGACAACAAAGCATTTTAACACACAATTATAGACATAAGCACACTTATAGCATCTTTGAATTGAACAAAGCGCCAGAATTTACAAAATATGCTTATTTATGCGACCGTCTTTTATTTACACCGACCGTGGCATTCGCTCTGCTATCAAAACCATCCCGCAGAGACGCGATTACGGATTCCCAATGTAAGGACCAGCCAGGGCGGGTAACGCAGTAGCTATGGCTATAGCTACCGTAATGGCCAGGACGAGTATGTACCTCAAGCCCTTCTTCATGTGTTCTCTCCTTCCACTTGGTATTGGTGAGTCAACTACAAAATCACCAACGCCATCATAAACGCCGACCTCTTACCAATCTCTTACCAGGACTGAGACATGCATATAAAAAGACAGGACTCGCTAAGAGTCCCGTCTATCGTGGAAATGGATTAATCTTGAAGAGCTTTGGGGTTGTAAAGATTATTCACTCATAAGAATGCTCCTGTCGAGGTCCTTCATCTCAATCTGGGGATTAAGCCCCATTTCGGTAGTAAATGTGCGTGCATACCTCCAGTACACCTGTTCTGCAGCGACTTTATCTCCTCGGGCTAACTGATATTTTATTATTTTATGGTACACCTCTTCGTGATACGGGTTAATGTCCAGATACTTCTCAAGAAGTTCTACTGCTGTCTTGTAATCGCTTTGATTTTCATTGATGATGGCCAGAGATGACAGGGTTCTCAGGTACTGGTCCTCGAGTTCACGGCGCCGTTGTTCAGTCCATTCATTGTAGAATCCCATCATAAATTGTCCCCTGTACAGGTGAATGGCTTGCTTAAAATGAGCTATTTTCTCCTCGATATCATTGCTTAGATTCTCAGCCTGACTGATAAGGCGTTCGAACTCTGCTACGTCTGAATAGATGCTGATATCGGGATTGAGTTGATAGCGTCCGTGTTCCAATATAAAAACTGAAGGAGATACTGCTCTCCGCGCTCTGTATAAATTGATATGGAAGTTGCTGGTAGCCCTGGCTGGGGAGAGGTCAGGCCATAATGCGGTTGTTATCTGTTCTTTGGTTTGTCCCAATTTGGCATAGAATAACAGATAGAAGAATAGCTCCTTGGCACGACTACTTCTCCATTCCGCTTCAGTAATCTGATGTGAATTCACGACAACCTTTGTTTCCCCCAGGGTGTAAACTTCAACATCACACCGAGGCACAGATGTACTGATGGTAGGAACCATGCCAGGCGTCTGTCTCATTTGCATATCATGACGTTTCCTCATCTTATCCATCACATGGGTAAAGAGGTCACCACCCACACCCTTGGAGACACCATACTGTATCAAGAGTGTCGCGTTTCTTGCCTCGACAGCCAAGAAGTCGTCGTATCCAAGCTCGTCGACCAGTGCCGATACCTTCTTGAGCCAGCTAACGGCAAGGTCATATTTCTTAGCTAAAAACGATGCCTGGGCTAGGTGAAAGCAGGCCTTGGCCGAGGCATCTTTGTCCCCTATCTCGCTCAGACGTGTGTAGCAATCGTTAAGGATACTCGTCGCAGTCTGAAAATCATGCCGTTCGTAGGCGATTATTCCAAGCTGTGTAGCAAACATAGCAGCCTCATAGCCCTGCCCCTGTTCCTCAGATAACGAGACGGCTTCCCTGATGAATACTTCGGCCTTATCACGGTCCCCAGAGAGCCTATAGGTTTCTCCTATTCCCGCTATAGCCCATGCCACGAAATACGACTCCATGACCTGTCTTGCAAGATTGAGCCCTTCGTGATATTTGTCCAGTGCTTCCTCATATGAATCGAGGTCACGTAATACTTCGGCCATATTAATAAGAATACCAGCTTCAGTTCGCCGATATCCTGTTTCCCGCGCTTTATCCAAACCTTTCCGAAGCATTTCCAGTGCCGAATCATATTGGCCTCTACGCTGATATATACTTGCAATGTTACACAGTACCGAAGCCAGTACGCCAGAATTTCCTGCTTTTTCATATCCCTGCCTGGCATGTTCGAAGTGTGTATTGGCCTTGGTGAGATTTCCAACAAGTTCATATAGGATACCCAAGGCATTGTGCGCTTCTGCTATCTTGCTTATATCAAAGACGGACGTGTAGCACTTTAAAGCATGCCGTAGGTGTTTCAGAGCAACCTTGAATTGCCCCTGTTCTCTACATATATTCGACAGGCGGTTGTAGGCCTCGCCGAGTATATCTGCGGGCCCATCATATTGTTGCAGGATAGTAATAGCCTGTGTTACGTCTTTCCTGGCCTCTTTGAAATGTCCAGCCAACAGGAAGGCAGCGCTTCTCCAGCTAAATGCCTTAGCCCTGCACAACCAGTGCTCTTCGTCTGTAACTGTACCAAGTAGGTAAGTTAAGACACGCCCAGCCTCATCAGTCTTGCCGAGATAAATCAAGCTCTGGGCATGTAGTAGGCCAATATCCGGCTCCGACAGACGTATATTAGTAGGTAGAGCCTCAATCCATTTTGCGACCGTAGTCCACTTACCAGCATCGAGGAAATATTGTCCAGCCGCTTCAATAACCCTCAAAGTATCCTGATATTTATTCGCAAGCATGAAGTGATTTATTGCCTCATTCCACCGTTGAAGTTCTTCGAATAGTCGTCCTGCTTTGTAGTGCAGGAGTGAATAGTATTGGTGATTCTCCGCTATTAATTTTGCTTGCAGGAATTCCCGAAATAGACTGTGGTAACGGTAGCATTTCTCTGCACCATCTGTACGAAAAATAAAGAGGTTTCTACGTTCGACCTCAGAAAGTAACCTCCGACAATCAGGTAGGCCCAGTAGCCCGTCAAGAATATCAGGGCTTACTTCGTCAAGTATGCTAGATGCCAGTAAGAATTCCCGTACGTCAGGTGGTTGCCGTTCATATATTTCCGTTGTTAGATATTGGAAAACATCTCGCTGAGAGAACCTAGTTAAATCTGTATCAGGACTTCCATTTTGCAGATTATACATGCTCAGTAGAATACCTAATATCCAGCCATCGGTATCACCAACAAGCTTGTGCGCCAATTCCTCTGACGAACTAATGTGAAAACGTGTATCTAGTAGCTCTTTGACTTCGACCGGTGTAAATGAGAGATGCGACCTATCGAGCCTCGCCGCTAGCCTTCTTATTGTAGTCTTGGTTAGCGCTGGAGATTCGACTGGAATGCGACTTGAAATGATGATGTGACAATTGTCGGGGGCATGGCCTATGAACTGATCCAGCAGTGCTCTTGCCTCAGGGCTATCCGTAATAGCATGGAAGTCCTCCAATACAAGGACGAAATACTCGGGAATATCTGTCTGCATCTCTTTGGCGAGAATCTCCACTAATTGCGCAGTGTTATTTGAAACGCTGTCAAACGTAAGTAGTCGTGACTCTGTTAAATGACCGAAATCGGGGAATCGAATCCGGATTGATTCCAGAATGCCCTCAAGAAGAATCCTCGGATCTTGGTCGGACACATCCATGGTGTACCAACAGGTTAACGCATCGAGGTCACTTGCGAAATCGGCCAGAAGGGTAGTCTTGCCATACCCAGCTGGTGCTTCCACAATCTGAACACGAAGGTGAATGCTGTCATGTAGAAGGTCAATTAGCTTTTGCCGATGAATGACTTCATCGCTTCTTTGGGGGATCAAGACCTTGGATCTGGAGTGCTTACTATACAAACTTATATCAGTCAAGACCTACCCCCCTTAGTCAGGGCACGCGCTTTGCGTGACGCTCTCTAAATTCCAGGCCTGCGATTTTTCACTGAAGCGGCACGTTCCTTTACGCTCCGCTATAGGTCGGCTAATATCTCAATATATGACCATAGTCTAGGCGTAAACTAAACTGATGTCAAGCAATGCCGGAGGGTTACGTGTAG
>CAZTBG010000020.1:0-2476 GCA_964611805.1 uncultured Dehalococcoidales bacterium
CTTCTTCCTTCGCTTGCCCAGCGTTCCAGAATACGGGCTATGTACCGCCAGCTCCGCTTGTTCAGGCTGACCGCTTCCCCGATGGCGTCCTTAATCCAGGCTTCCGGATAGAGCTTCTCCGCTTCGCGCAGTTCCTCGGCAATCATCGGGGTCAGCATGCCGATATTCTGCTCGTACAGGGTAAAGATGTTGGGTGGCTCCTCCAGCCCGGTTTCAGCGGTTGGCCTGGCAGCTTTCAGGCCGGTAAGGGCAAGCTCGCCGTTCTGGATTCTGGTTACAGCCCGTCTGTCGGACTCACTGTTGAGGAAATAGACCTCCTCCGGTTTGCCGTCTCTACTAAGAGATAAACGGAGTACTGTTCCGCGCTCAATTGCCATGTCCAGGCCACGGCGCAGTACCGCCGCCGGTTCTCCTTCCTGCCTGAGGCTGGCCATCAGACTGGCGTCACTCAGTAGTTCATCGTAGGTGACAAAACGCGGATAGCCGCGTTTGCGGTACAGTGCCGCAAAGAGGTGCAGGGTGACCTTCAGCTCGGTGATGTCGCTGATTTGCGGCATCAGGCTGCTGAGGAAGAGGTTAGGGACGGGGGTGAACTCCATCCTCGCCGGAAAGCCGCTGAACTTACTCATAGCAGGGTCGGTTCCTGGCTGGCAATATTCTCGAACTTGGCCAGTCTCGGGACAAAGCGCAGGCTCAGTTCTCCGGTCGGGCCGTTACGGTGCTTGGCGATTATCACCTGGGCGATGCCCTCGGGGTATTCTTCTTCGGGATGCTGGATTCGCCACTCGTCCTCAGTATAGTAGTAATCGTCGCGGTAGATAAACGCCACGACATCAGCGTCCTGCTCGATACTGCCACTCTCCCGCAGGTCAGCAAGCTGAGGTCGATGCGAGGACCGCCATTCCACTGCCCGGCTGAGCTGGGAGACCGCAATCACCGGCACGTTGAGCTCACGGGCCAGCGCCTTTAGCGAACGGGAAATGTAGCTGATTTCCTGGACCCGGTTCTCTCCCCGGATGCCTTCTCCCTGCATCAATTGCAGGTAGTCGACGATAATAAGGTCGATGCCACGTTCGAAGTAAAGGCGTCTCGCCTTGCTGCGCATTTCGACAACACGGAGCATCGGCGAATCATCGATATATATCGGTGTCTCGGAGAGTATGCCGATGGCGTTCATCAGCTTTCTCTCGTCCGTCTCCGTCTGGTGCTCGAAGCGGAGCTTCCTCAGGTTAACGCCCGATTCACTGGATAACAGGCGCTGCACCAGTGATTCCCGTGACATCTCCAGGCTGAACAGGGCAACACAGGCACCCTGTTCCACGGCGGCATTTCGGACGATGTTGAGTGCCAGGCTGGTTTTACCCATACTGGGACGACCTGCAATAATAATCAGGTCGGAGCGTTGAAAGCCATCTAGGAACTCGTCCAGACCAGTAAAGCCGGACATCACCTGGGTGATGGGCCCTTGGCCTTCAATGGCTGCTTCTGGAGGTGTTTCGAAATACCTGTCCAGCACATGCTTGATGTGGACAAAGTCAATCGAGCCGCGGGCACTCCGAAGCTGGTAAAGGGCTTCCTCTGCCCGGCTCAGGGCGGCATTAACATCGGGGTCAGCCTGATAACCAATATCTGAGATTCTCTCAGCGGCGGCGATAAGCTGGCGCATTATCGACAGTCGATAGACAATCTGGGCATAGTGCTCGATATCGAGTGATGTCGGGACAATGGATATCAGGTGGGAGAGGTAGGCAACCCCGCCACACGTTTCCAGGATTCCCTGCCTTTCCAGTTCCTGGGCAACGGTTATCTGATTGATTGCCTCGTCACGCTCGTAGAGGGCACGGCAGGCGCGGTATATTCCACGGTTCGGTTCGCTGTAGAAGTCCTCGGGCCGAAGCATGGTGGCTATCTCGTAGATGGCCTTGCCATCTATCAGCAGCGAGCCGCTGACCGCCTCCTCGGCATTGATATCGTGTGGGGGCAGCTGTTGGCTGTTTACCACGACTTGCTCCTTCGTCAGGACTCTTCTTCGCTTACTGTTACCGTTATACTGGGTACTATGTCCCTGGTCAGCCTGATGGGCACTTCATGGCTTCCCAGTTCACGTATCGGGTCTTCCAGTTCAATCTTCCGCTTGTCAACGATTATCCCGAAAGCCTTTTCCAGCTCGGCAACGATGTCACCCGGTGTGATTGAACCGTAAAGGCGGTCGTTTGCCCCGACCCGTGCCGTGATAATAATCTCTTTACCGTCCAGCTGGTCGGCCAGCTCCGTCATCTCGGCTTCGGTCTGGGCAGACTGACGAGCCCTGGCCCTGACCTGTGCCTCAATGGCACTCATCATTTTGGGGTCGGCCTGGGCCGCCAACTTCTTTGGTATTAAGAAGTTCCTGGCGTAGCCGTCGGCCACCTCTTTCATCTCCCCGGCCCGGGCTACATTGGACACATCCTGCAAGAATACAACCTTCATAAACCTG
>CAZTBG010000020.1:2576-19383 GCA_964611805.1 uncultured Dehalococcoidales bacterium
CCCGGCCCGGGCTACATTGGACACATCCTGCAAGAATACAACCTTCATAAACCTGCCCTCTTCTGTTCAGCTTTAATCTTCTTTATCCGCCAGTATCGCTTCTATTTCTTGCTCTACTGATGGTGACTTAGCTTTAGGGGTTTTGGATTTCTTGGCACGCTGCTTCTTCGCTGGTAGAGATATTTTGATTTTATCCATCTCGGATAGTGCAGCTTCATTCAGTAAATGACGGAAAGACCCAACAATATCTTCTGGAGACACGGTCACTTCAGTAGCTTTTCTGATACCACGCTGGAATAACCTTATTGATTCTTCTGATAGGATAACCTTCAACATATTCTGGGAAGTTAGCACATTTCGCTTTTCCCATAACTTTTCTAAACCATGCCTTTTCAGGTTCTTATAGCTGACTATTTCGAACTTCTTGTGTAGAATTGCAAGGTCGTCATTAAGTAAGTTCCAAGTCTCTATCAATTTGGTCTGTGGAGGTTGTGTAAATGCAATATGATAAAGTTTCCAGTCTTTACTATTGGTTAATAATACCCATTCGCAGCCGTAATTAATGGCATAAGATGCGGCTTGCCCGATATGCTTCTGAGTAAGGTTAATATTTACCCTCTTGCATTCAACAAACATATTGGGTTTTGATTCCTCTTCATGGTCGATCTGAATTGCTATATCACAATGCACGGTATCCCCGGCTCCGTGAATTTCATACTCTGATGTAAGATGTTTGAAAGTATCATATCCTAAGAGACTTTCTAGAATATGGTCTATGCGCTTACGTGTCTCAGCCTCATTACTATCGGCTTTGGCGATTGCTTCTACCAAACTGCGAGCTTCTAAGATTTTTTTCTTTGTGGCTTTGTCTAATTTGGGCTTAGGCATGGCTTACCTCCTTCCTATTAAGTGCTGGTGCCATTATACACCCACTGTAATAGGGGTCAAGTGAGTTATCTAAAGACTTATCAAAAATCAGGTCAGGTATTTGTCGGCGTAGATGGCGGCGGTAGCCCCGTCCCCGGCAGCGGTTATTGCCTGCCGGCCTGAGTTGCGGCGGATGTCTCCGGCGGCGAAAACGCCGGCTACCTCGGTCTCCATCTTCTCATTGGTAATGATTTGACCAATCTCGTCCAGTGGCAGGAGGCCCTTAAGGTAGTCCGTGTCAGGTCGAAAGCCGATAGATACGAATACCCCGGCTACCTCTAAGTCCGAAGTCTGACCGGTTTTGACATTGCGCAGCCTGAGTCCCTGAACAAAGTCCTTGCCCTCGATTCTCTCAGCGACGCTATCCCAGGCGAATTCAATCTTCGGTTCAGCAAAGGCTTTCTCCTGTAAAATTTTGGTGGCGCGGAGCTGGTCCCGGCGATGGACTACCGTCACTTTCGAGGAGCCCTTGGCAAGGTGCAGGGCCTCGGTGATGGCGGCATTACCACCGCCGACCACGGCTACCGACTGGTCCTGGAAGAAGGCGGCATCACAGGTGGCGCAGTATGATACCCCCTTGCCGGTGAACTCTTCCTCTCCGGGAATGCCCAGTTTCTGGCGGCTCGAACCACCTGCCAGAATCACGGCCCTCGCGATAAAATCACCCTCGGTTGTCTTCACCACCCTCCGGTCGTCCTGAAGCTCAAGTCCGGTAACCTCGGCGAAGATGGTCTCCAGCCCGAACCTGGTTGCCTGGTCGTGCAGCCGCTGGCCGAGGTCAATACCTGAAATGCCTTCAGGAAAACCGGGGAAGTTCTCCACCCACTCGGCGTTGGCTATCTGGCCACCAATCAGCCCTCTCTCGATGAGCAGGCTGGAGAGCCTGGCCCGAGAGGTATAGATTCCCGCCGTCAGCCCGGCTGGTCCACCACCGACAATAATGACATCGCGACTGAGGTTGTCTCTTGGCATTAAGTCACCATCTCTATTTCCGCTTCAACGGCGTCTATTATCTGGCGGGTATCAAACTGCCCGGCCACCCTGAGTTGTCCATTAATCAGCAGTAGCGGTACGGAAAGGCTTCTATCCCTGATTGTCTGTTGCCACTGTGCTATCCGGTGGTCGGGGATAGCTCGGGACAGGTCAACGTAATCCAGTTGCGTTCTCTCGCCGAACCGGCTCCTGATTTGCTGGCTTGCCAGCTTGATTGCTTCCGGTGAAGACCAGTCTGTCCCGCAGGCAGCATCGCAGTCCTGGCGGCTGGTGTCATCAATGATTTTGATATCAATAGCAGCTTCGGTCAAGACTTACCCTGCCTCCCCTCCGGCTTCGGCAGAATCCATCCTTTGGAAGGAGCTAGTCGCGGTGTGTTCCCTTATCATCTGGCAGACGTCGTGGTCAACACTCTGCTTGGCGAGACCGATGGCGTTTCTGATTGCTTTCGCCTGACTCCGCCCGTGGGCAATGATGACATCACCGTTGACACCAAGGAGACATGCCCCGCCTGATTCCCGGTAGTCTATCCGCTTGATTAAAGAGCCGAGGCCGGTTTCGAAGACCTGGTGGCTTGATTCCATGCGATGGCTACCAGCAAACACATGGCCGATGTTACGCAACTTGAGGAATGTATCGCCCAGTGCCTCGAGTGTCTTGAGCACGATGTTACCGGTAAAGCCATCGGTGACGATGACATCGGCGATTCCCCGGACGATTCCGTGCCCCTCGACATTACCGACAAAGTTGAGATCTGTTCTCTTAAGGAGACCATGGGTCTCTCGTGTCAGGCGATTACCCTTGGTCTCCTCCTCGCCGTTGCTGAGCAGAGCAACCCTGGGGGAAGCAATGCCCATTACCTCTCTGGTATAGATGGCCCCTAGGTGCGCGAACTGGACCAGGTGGCCCGGCCGGCAGTTGGCATTGGCCCCGGAGTCAATCAGCAGCACTGGCGCTGCAGCGTTGACACTGATGATGCTGCCTATAGCCGGACGCTCAATCCCTTCGATTCTTCCCAGGTTTGCTAGTGCTGAGTAGAGTACCGCACCGGTATTGCCCGCCGAGACGAAGGCGTCTGCCTCTCCTGCCCTGACAAGGTTAATACCTACCGCGATTGATGAGTCCGGTTTGCTCTGTACCGCTTCGATTGGTGACTCGTCATCCTCAATTATCTGGCTGGCGTCAACGATGTGCATGTCCAGCTTCTTCAGGTATCGGCTCGCCTGTACATAGAGGATATCCTTCCGGCCTACCAGCGTAATATTGACCTGGAAGTCCTGGGCTGCCTTTACGGCTCCCTTTACTATTTCGTGGGGGGCATATTCCCCACCAGCAGCATCAATAGCAATATTCACTTGCTTTCCTCGCTGGATTGTAAATGGGTGCTCGGGACCCTTTCCCACATATCACAGCGGCCTCCCCAGCGGGCGAGTATCTGACCATCCTGGGAAATCTCGGCTACCTCGCAGTGATTGGGGCAGGCCTTACATTCAAATGAGGAAGCGCGATATTTGGCCTCGCTCTGGTCGAATCCCTTGAACTGGCTGATTGTATTGCTGGCCGCCATCTCTTCATGTACCATCAGAGCGGCCCCGATGGCACCCATGACCTCGTGGTGGTGTGGAACAATGACCTCGGTCGCAAGTTCTTCGTGGAACGCCCGGATGATTGCCTGATTGAAGGCCACCCCACCCTGAAAGATAATCGGGGGTTTAAGCTCCTTGCCCAGCCCGACATTACCCAGGTAGTTACGGACCAGCGCCTGACAGAGGCCATAGAGTATGTCTTCGACGCGGTATCCCATCTGCTGCTTGTGGACCATGTCCGATTCAGCAAAGACGGTGCAGCGTCCGGCAATACGCACCGGCATCCGGCTAGTAAGTGCCCGCTGGCTCAACTCCTGGATGCTCATGTCGAGTCGTAATGCCTGGTGGTCAAGGAAGCTGCCTGTGCCGGCGGCACAGACGGTATTCATGGCGAAGTCAATTACAATGCCATCGCGAACGATGGTTACCTTGCTGTCCTGTCCGCCGATTTCAATAATGGTCTGTACATCTGGGTAGTAATGCAGGGCAGCCACGGCGTGAGTGGTAATCTCATTCTTGACGAGGTCGGCACCCACGATGACACCTGCCAGATAACGGGCACTGCCGGTAGTTGCCACGCCGCTGACATCAACGTCTTGCGGTAGCTGCTCCCTGATTGCCCGTAGTCCCTGCTGCACAGCGTCAATCGGTCTGCCCTGCGTCAGCAGGTAGACGTGGCTGACAAGCTCATCACTTTCATCGAGCAGGGCCAGCTTGGTGGTCACAGAACCGACATCAACGCCGAGATAGGCTTTCATCATCTCTCTAAACACTCACTCTTTGTAGGTCATGACGCATCCGGCGTTTTCTCTCCAGCAGGTCGACGAAGGCTTCCAACCTGGTGAGTACGCCGGCTTTGGCTATCTGTTCGTCACAGAGTATCGTCAGCACCGGTATTTGCTCCTTCGTTGAAGGCATTATATTCTCAGCGATTATCTCTGGCATACAGGTAAAAGGTGCCAGGTGGATTAGTCCGTCATACTCTTTGGCGTGGAGTACTTTCTCCCCGACGGACTCCCAGCCGTCGCCGCCGATATCCCGCTTCAGGTAGGGACGGGCCGCCCTATGAATCCGGCTCTTTTCATTTATGCCAAAGGGGTTAAGGAATAAGCTGAACTTGGTCCATCCCGAAATAAAGGTTGCCCGTCTGACCTCCACCCCGAGTTTGCCCAGTTCACGCTCGATATCAAAGCTGGAGAATGGCTCCAGCACAACGTAAAACTCCCCGGTAATCCCGACGATGAGAGGCCGGGCATGGTCGTTCCTGGCTACATGGTTTAATTGTCCGAGGTAATCTGTCCTGACCCCTTTCAGGGTATCATAATCATCGGCATTGTCAACAGCATGTACTGCTCTGGTATATAGCTGATTGGCTGTGCCCTGTACCAGTTCCACAGGGCGGACCTTCTGTACAGTCCGCTCTATCTGGTCGATGGTGTTGAGTTTAGCCAGACCGAAACGGAAGGCAGACAGAATGCGGTGCCAGGGGGCATTGTTGGATATGCGCCTAATAATGTCCAGCATGCCGAAGAACTTGCGTTCTGAGACTCCCATCTGTATAACTTCGATATCATATCCAAGGTTGTGGAGTACCTGCTCCTGGACGCGTGTATAGTACCCGAGGCGGCAGATTCCGTAACCGCCGGGTACAATTAGTGTGTTGGCCCCCATTTCTGCGGCCTCAATCATGTTACCGAGGGTCATCTTGAAGGGGATGCACAGCCCTTCTGGCGAATACCGGGAGCCCAGGGAGAGCGTGCGCTGGCTGTTGGCCGGCGGCACGATATAATCGATTCCTAGTCGCTGACATACGGCCCTGAAAGGGAGGTATACGTTGCCCATGTGTGGTATGCTCAGACGCATAGTGCCTCACCTCTCTGCTTCCGGCGGTTAATCATGTCCATGAATGCCTCCAGCCGGGTAATGACACCTGTCTCGGAGGTATGCTCCTCCAGGGTAAGGCACATGAAGGGGGTGGTCTTTAACCTGGTAGCCTGCCGGTGAATCATGTCCATCATCAACGAGTCCGGTCCGCAGCCAAATGCCATGATACCAATAATACCATCAGCGCCGCTTTCCAGGAAGTACCCGCCAGCGCCGACAACCTCTTCCTCGTATGTCCAGTATGCTCTGCCCGCCAGTTTGTTTACGGATGCTTCGATGGCATACCCGGGGAGCATTTCGGGGGTCACTACCGTGGCGTCGTACTGCTGCAGGCGGTGAATAAGCTGGTAGTTAATGTGCTCATCGTAGAGCAGATACGTGTGCCCGATGAGCCCAATGGTGGTCCGGGGTACTCTCAGGGTGTCTGGAGTCATAGCCAGCCCTGTCTGAAGCTCACCCGTAATCTCTTCCATCGCCTGCGGTGGTGTCAGCTGGTGGCGATACATCAGTTCGCGATACTCACGGTAGGTCTGCCAGGCAGCCATAGCCGCTTCTCTGACCCTTAGCGGGTTCCAGGTAAAGTGGCGTCCCAGCCTGTATATGTCCTCGTAAAGCCGCCGTTTCCCCCGGTTGATATCAATCTCTATTTCCAGTATTGGCGGTGCTTCGGGAACGACCGCTCTGGTCATATCCGGCAGGCCGAGAAACTTGGAGCAGTTGTAGGTCTTACTCTTAAGGCTGCGGATTACCGGTATAAATATGCAGTCGCAGTTACCGACTAAGGAGACGGTATGTCCCACGAAGACCTTGGCTGGAAGGCAGGTATCCGCAACAACACGGGCAGCACCTTCGGCCAACGTTTTTCGGGTGGTCGGTGACGAAACGACTACCTTCGCTCCCAGATGTTCGAAGAAGGTCTTCCACATCGGGTAGTACTGGTAGTAGAGTAATGCCCGGGGAATGCCCACCGTGGTCATTTTTCTCCTTTGAACTCTTCCTTCACTTCAGCCAGTATCTCCGGACTGGCCAGCAGGTCGACAACTATCATCGCCAGCGTCTTGGCGGCGTCACAGAGACCGTCAATAGCTGCTTCAGAGGTAACGGCAGCGGCAAATTCGGGAGAGTGCAGCAGTGTCCCTCTCGGTGCGACAGCTACGGTGGCATGGATGGCGGGTACTATCTGGCTGACATTACCCATATCGGTGCTGCCAAAGCCGCCGCTGTCAGGCAGGTTTACGGAACGGCCGAGCGATTTCATGTTGTCGACGAATAACCGGGCGAGTGTCATGTTGTTCCGCATTGGGGCGTAGCGTGCCTCGTCCCATTTGTACTTCAACCTGGCGCCGGTGGCGGTGGCTGCTCCCTTGAAACAGTTGAGGACCTTTTTCTTGAGTTCCTCCAGATAATTGTCCTCTTCGGCGCGGACAATAAACGCGCCGGCGCTGTGCTCTGGAACGACATTGGATGCCTGTCCGCCATCGGTGATTATGCCATGAATACGGGCGCTGCTCTTGATATGCTGGCGTAGCGAGTTGATAGCGTTGAAGGACTGTATCATGGCTTCGAGGGCGTTAATACCTCTCTCGGGTCGGGCAGCGGCATGAGCCGCCTGGCCAAAGAACTCGATATACAGGTTCTGACAGGCAAGGGCACGGGTGGTGGCGGTATCACTGGTCCCGGAGTGCACCATCATGGCGACGTCCAGGTCGCTGAAAGCCCCTTTTTTTGCCATGATTGCCTTACCCCCATAGAGCTCCTCGGCTGGTGTACCAATGACGGTAACGCAGCCCGGAAGCTGGTCGCAGACCAGCTTGGCGGCCACAGCCGCACCGACGGAGATGTTACCACTGATGTTGTGACCGCAGGCATGACCGACACCGGGCAGGGCATCATATTCGGCAATAAGTGCTATTATGGGCTTGCCTTTGCCATAGCTTGCCCTGAAAGCGGTCGGTAGTCGGCAGATGCCCCGCTTTACTGAGAAGCCATTTTCCTCAAGGAACTGGGTTAGCCAGGCAGCTGCCTTGATTTCCTGGAAACCAAGCTCAGGGTTATCGTGGATACTCCGGGCCAGCTCACTCAGCCTCTGGCGATTGGCATCTACCTGCTCAGTTACGGCGGTCTTTAACTTCGCTGCGTCCAAACTCCCCCTCACCTGATGAATAATAACTCCAGCCCGGGTTAAATTGACATAATAATAGCTAATGGGAATAGATAGTGCCGGCCCTGGCTATCCACTTCCTAATTATAGCATTATAGCCTAGTGCTGCTGTGATTTCTAGGCTCAGGTGCGAGCATGTGCCGTTGGTAATGTGAACGAGCACACCAATTTGCATATTGGGCCTGGTTGTGATATACTCTGGGCGTAACAAGTGGGTCTCGTCCCACTTGTTTTTCTTGGTAGAAGAAATAAAGTGGAGGCTTAGCTGAAAATGAAGAGCGAGTTCCTACTCGCTATTACACAGCTCTCGGCTGAGAAAAGGCTTCCTAAGGAAGTGGTCCTTTCTGCGGTAGAATCAGCGCTGGTTTCAGCCTACCGGAAGGATAATTTTGCCCCCAACCAGAACATTGAGGTAAAGATTAACCCCAATACGGGTGCAGTTGAGGTGTGGGCTGAGAAGATTGTTGTTGAGCAGCCGACTGATAAGCGTTGCGAGATTTCGCTGGAGGAGGCTCGACGTATCAAGCCAGATGTGCAACTTGACGAGCCGGTAATGGTGGAGTCTACCCCGCCCAACGCCGGGCGTATCGCCGCTCAAACGGCCAAGCAGGTTATTCTGCAGCGTCTTCACGAGGCTGAACACAGTGCCATCTTCGAAGAGTACGCAGGCAAAGAAGGCGATATTGTTAACGGTGTAGTGCAGCGGGTCGAACCGAGGCAGGTCCTGATTGATTTGGGCAGGGTGGAGACGATACTCCCCTCTGCTGAACAGATGCCTAATGAGCGTTATCGGGTTGGTCAGCGGCTGAAAGTCCTGCTCCTTGAGGTGGTCCGCACGAACAAGGGACCGCGGGTTATCGTGTCCCGTTCGCACCCTGACCTGGTTCGCCGTCTCTTTGAGATGGAGGTCCCCGAGGTATTCAACGGTGCCGTGGAGATTAAGTCGGTCGCCAGGGAAGCAGGATACCGGAGCAAGGTGGCCGTCGCTGCCCGGCAGGAAGGCATCGACCCGGTCGGTTGCTGCGTAGGATTACGTGGTATCAGGATACAGAACATCGTCAATGAGCTTAGTGGTGAGAAGATAGATGTCGTCCTGTGGAATCCCAATGTCGCCACTTTTATTGCTAATGCCCTCAGTCCTGCCCAGATAATCCGGGTGGAGCTGAATGAGGAAGAGGGTGTGGCGACGGTGGTTGTTCCGGACAGGCAGCTTTCTCTGGCCATTGGGAAAGAGGGGCAGAACGCCAGACTCTCGGCGAAGCTAGCCGGCTGGCGGATTGATATTAAGGCCGCCTCTGTATTTGAGGAGGAACAGGCGGCACTTAAGACAGCGAGAGTGGAACAGGAAGAGGAAGAGGAGGTAGCAGAAGCAGAGGAAGTGCCTGAGCCTCTGCCGGAGACTAAGGCCCAGCCTCAAGTTGAGGCTGCCGCCCAGCTCAAACCCGAAGAGGAAGAGGTGACCATTACTGAGGTGCCTCCTGTCGAAATGCCGGTTGAGCTTGAGGCTGTTGCTGAGGCTGAGGAGGAACCGTCTGCTGAGGAGGTTGAAGAGATTGTCCAGCCGGTGTCTTTTGAGATGCCGGCTTTTCCCGAGACATCCGAGCTGCGGTTCGCCGAGGATATTGTTGGGTTTGGCCCCAAGTCGTCTAAGAAAAAGAGGAAAAAGAAGGGTAGCCAGGGTAAAGACCTGGATGATGAAGGTCTCCGGCTGAGGAGGGCGCGTCGGCAGGAGGTGTCGGTGGATGACGAAGACGAATACTGAACACCGTCATCTTCGAGTTAAGCGTTTGCCACAGCGGACATGCTTGGCCTGTCGTCAGGTGAAGGCTAAACAGGAGTTGGTACGTTTGGTGCGGCTGACTGATGGTAGTGTGGAGGTTGACCCTAGTGGTAAGAAGTCTGGCCGTGGTGCTTACCTGTGTGGAGTGCCTGAATGCTGGGAGACTGGCCTGAAGGGTGACCGACTGGAGCGTGTTTTGCGAACTGTGCTCACGCCGGCTAACCGGGGGCGACTTGTCAACTACGGTAAAGGTATCCTGCGAGGAGTCAGCTAGTGGTAAGTTCGGGCAAACAAAGTGACCTCAAGCCTGTGAGCGGGCGGAGTGGTGATAATGCGTCACCATCCAAGGCGCACGTAGTCGATATTCCTCCTGCTCTGAGTGTCAAGCAGTTAGCTGAGCTATTACAGGCCAGCCCGGTGGATACTATCAAACACCTGATGAGACGGGGCGTAATGGCTAATGTCAATCAGGTGATTGACTACGAAGTGGCTGCCGTTATCGCGGTGGATTATGGTTACCAGCCTCGGCTGAAACCCGGGACAGGTAGAAAAACAAGCCGCATCACCGAAGCCAGGAAGAGGCGGCAGCTTCAGCAGGCCGCGGGACAGGACGGTCTGCAGCCGCGTCCGCCGGTAGTTACCATCATGGGGCATGTCAACCACGGTAAGACCAGGTTGCTTGATGCCATCAGACAGACTAATGTGATGGACCAGGAAGCCGGTGGAATTACCCAGCATATCGGTGCCTATCAGGTGGTACTCAACGGCGAAAAGATTACGTTTCTGGATACTCCGGGGCACGAGGCCTTTACGGCGATGCGGGCCCGTGGTGCTCAGGTGACTGATATCACGATACTGGTAGTCGCTGCCGATGATGGTGTCATGCCTCAGACTCTGGAGGCGATTGACCACGCGCGGGCGGCTGGGGTACCGATTATGGTTGCCATCAACAAGATTGATAAGCCAGATGCTAACCCCGAGCTGGTGAAACAGCAACTGGCAGATGCTGGTCTCCTTATTGAGGAATGGGGAGGAGACACCGTCTGTGTGGAAATCTCGGCGAGAGAGAAACTGGGTATTGATGAGCTTCTGGAAAATCTCATGGTTGTTGCCGAGATGGAAGAACTGAAGGCAGACCCTTCACGACCTGCGGAGGGAGTGGCTATTGAGGCGGAGATGGACAAGACGCAGGGACCATTGTGTACCGTGCTTGTTCATTCCGGTACCCTTAAGTTGGGTGATGTGGTCGTCGTCGGTGAGACCATGGGTCGGCTGAAGGCCATGTTTAATGATGCCGGTAAAAGGGTGAAGCGCGCTGGTCCATCTGACCCGGTAGTGCTGCTTGGCCTGAACAGTGTACCTCAGGTAGGTGACCTGATGACAGCGGTCGCCGACGAACGTGAGGGGCAGGCTATGATTGCCAGGCGCAAGGAAGAGGCGGAGAAAGAAAGGACCGCTACCAGGGGAGTGAGCCTGAGCAATGTCTTTGACCAGGTTAGTTCCGGTCGGGTGAAAGAGCTCAATATTATCCTCAAGGCCGATGTCCAGGGGAGTATCGAGCCGATAAAGACCTCTTTGGAACAGATACCGGAAGAGGGGGTCAAGGTCAGGGTTATACATAGCGGTACCGGTAACGTCACCGAGAGTGATGTGATGCTGGCCATTGCTTCCAAGGCGGTAATTGTCGGTTTCAATACAACTTCGGAAACAGGAGCGCGGCGGCTGGCCGAACTCGAAGGCATCAGTGTCCGCTACTACGATGTAATCTATACCCTGATAGATGATGTCACCAAGGCACTCAAGGGTATGCTGGAACCAACTCTGGTCGAGGTCATCGAGGGCCGGGCCGAGGTACGGCAGGTGTTTCCGGCAGGCAAGCGCGTTAAAGTGGCTGGTGCCTATGTAACCGAAGGTCAGGTGAGCCGGGGAAGTTCCGTCCGGGTACTGCGCCAGGGAGAGGTGATACACGAGTCTGTTATCAGTAGTCTGCGGCGTTTCAAAGATGACGTCAGGGAAGTGGCTGCTGGTTTCGAATGCGGTATCGCTGTTCAGGGCTTTAATGATTTTGAGGTTGGTGATATCCTGGAGTCCTTCCGGAGTGAGGAAGCTGCCTAGGGGGGAGCCATGGCATATCATATCGAGCGGGTAAACAGCCTTATCCGCCACGAGATAAGCGAGCTGTTACGGTGCCAGGTCAAGGACCCGCGACTTGACACTTTCATTACCGTGACGGCAGTCGATACCTCTTCCGACATGAGGCATGCCAAAGTATTCGTCAGTCGGCTGGGAGGGCAGGAGGAGAAGAAGGAAACGCTGGGTGTGCTTGCTTCGGCTGCCGGGTTCTTCCGCAGGGAGCTGGCGGCACGTCTCAAGCTGAGACGTGTCCCCGAGTTGAATTTTCAATGGGACGATTCTCTTGAGCGCGGAGACCGCCTCCTTCGACTGATTGACCGGGTTAATCCGAAGCAGGAACCGTAGCTGTTATATCAGCTATACTAGAAGACCGTTCAGGTAGTGTAAAACGCATGAAATTTTCACCATTATTGGACAGGATTCCGGTTTATCCTTTCCGGAAAGTGGGTAAGATTTCCCAGGAAGTCGAACAGAGGGACGGTATCAACGTCATCAATGCCAGAATCGGGATTCCTGATAGAGAGGCACCGAGGGCTGTCAAGGAAGCCATGTCCAGGTTCGTCCTCGCTGATAATTCGACCCTAGGCTATCCCTGCGATACCCACCCGGAAAGAGGAATACCGGAACTGATTGAAGCCGTCATAGAAGACTACCGCCGCAAATATGCCGTCAAACTGCGGCCGGAAAATATTGCCGTCACTGGCTGGGATAAAGAAGTCTTGTACAATATGGTGCGTCTTTTTGAACAGGGAACGGTATACATACCGGACCCCGTATACCCGGTTTACGAACCTGCGTCTGTGTTGACCAATCACAGCGTGAAAAGGGTCAGGACTTCAGCGGCAACCAGATGGCTTCCTGAGTTCAGGTTTAACAGGGGTTCTTCGGGTCAGGCTGAAAAACCCGTGGCATTTTATTTCTGCGACCCCAATAACCCGACCGGCAGCATAGCCGACCGCGACTTTTACCTGTCCTTACTGGAGGAAATGCAATCTACGGACATTACCGGTATTTTTGATAAGGCATATAAAGACTATGTGTTCGATGATATCACCAGGCCGGTATCTATAACTCAGATTCCGGGATTGATTGACCGGGGTTTTGAAATAGTGTCTTTTTCCAAGCATTTTAATTTTGTGGGAATAGGGCTGGGTTGGATCGTCAGTAGCGAGGGAAACATCAACCGGTGGCTTAAGCTCTTCAGTCAGTACAGCCAGGGCGTGGAGTGGTATAAACAGAAAGCAGGCGTCGAAGCGCTGACAAATCCGGCCGTCAAGGCGGAGATGCAGGAATACTTTGAAGAGCTTAAAGAGAGGAGAGATATTTTCGCCGGAGGTCTACTTAATCTGGGATTAAGGGTCGAGGTTCCCAGAGCTACGCCTTATCTTTGGATTCAGGTTCCCGAAGGCTACAACGATGAGGATTTCGCGCTGAATATATTGATAGATAAGGCACATGTTGCCTTCATGCCTGGTTCCTATTTCGGTGAAAATGGGCGGGGTTATATGAGAGCTACCCTGTTTCTTTCGAAGGCTGAAATTGCGGAAGCCCTCGACCGTATACAGAAAGTAAAATCCTGGTGACGTTAAAGCATATATAACAGGCAAACGGATTCGGCTTTGGATGGCATACTGAATATCAACAAGCCCCGGCGCAGGACTTCCTTTAGTATTGTTGCCGTGGTGCGCAGACTGAGTGGGGAAAGGCGTGTCGGGCATGCCGGTACACTTGACCCTGAGGCTACCGGTGTCCTGCCGGTATGTCTCGGTAAAGCAACACGGGTTATAGAGTTCCTCATGGATACCACCAAGAGCTACCGTGCCGAAATCGAGTTGGGTGTGGATACGGATACTTACGATGCCACCGGTAGGGTTGTTCAACGAGGAGATGCATCCGGAATCGGTCGGGAACAGGTGGAGACAGCTCTGAGTGCTTTCCGGGGCCGGATACTGCAGACCCCGCCAATGTATAGTGCTATCAAGCATCATGGACGGCCACTCTACGAGATGGCACGGGCCGGTAAAACGGTTGAGCGGAGAAGGCGGTCAGTTGAGATTCTGAGTCTGGAGCTGACAGCCTGGCAGCCGCCGCTGGTAACCGTAGAGGTGGTCTGCGGCAAGGGTACTTACATTCGCTCGCTGGCACATGACCTCGGGCAGTCGCTCGGCTGTGGGGCCACGTTGCAGAACCTGGTCCGCCTGAGGTGTGGTCTCTTCAACATTGAAAATGCGGTCTCTTTGTCCGAGCTTGAGGAAGCCTTTCGATATGGGCACTGGCAGAAGTACCTTTACTCCATCGACAGCGTACTTTCACACTTGAAGGCCGTAACGGTCAGTGACGAAACGGCATGGGCAATAAAAAACGGGCAGTCAGTGGGGATTGGAAGTGGCGCCGATACCGGCGAGGAGTCGTTATCGGCATTATCTGCTGACAGTCATTGTCGGGCCTATACCGGCGATGGCTGTCTGCTGGCCTTATTGCGTTTCGAGCCGGCACTGGGGCGGTGGCAGCCGGCTAAGGTCTTCCAGTAGTTTATCCCTGGTTTCTGGTCTTAGCGAGAACAGGGCTTGACAGTGTGGCTACTATGTGATAGTTATATAGGGTTGCTGTCTCCCGGAAAGAGGTCTCCCACCACAAACAGCCGGTAACCATTTCCGTTTTAAGGTTCGAGATAAGCAGGGTGGCGTCACCAGCGTGGCGCCATGAACTTCCAGGGTTCTTTGTCAGCATGGTAAAGCCGGAGGGGGTTGTAAAGATTGAGCAAGATAAATGTGGCCATCATCGGTGTAGGTAACTGCGCATCGTCGCTCATTCAGGGCGTGCAATTCTATCAGGAGGCAAAAGAGAACGAATTCGTACCAGGCCTGATGCATGTCAACCTGGGTGGCTATCACATCAGCGATATCAACTTCGTAGCTGCTTTTGATATTGACAAGAACAAGGTAGGTAAGGACCTGGCTGAAGTCATCTTTACCAAGCCTAATAATACCTACAGGTTCTGCGACGTGCCGGAGACTGGAGTGACGGTACAGCGAGGTATGACCCATGACGGCCTGGGGGTGTATCTCTCCAAGATAATCCAGAAGGCGCCGGGCTCCACGGTTGATATCGTCCAGGTCCTCCAGGAAACCAATACAGATGTGGTTATCAACTATCTGCCTGTGGGCAGCGAAGAGGCGACTAGGTGGTATGTGGAGCAGGTACTGGAGGCAGGTTGTGGCTTAGTTAACTGCATTCCAGTGTTCATTGCCCGCGAGAAGTACTGGCGGCATCGGTTTGAGAAAAAAGGATTGCCTATCATCGGTGATGACGTTAAGTCACAGCTGGGGGCAACCATCGTCCACCGGGTTCTGACTAGGTTATTCCGTGAGCGTGGTGTTAGATTGGAGCGGACCTATCAATTGAACTTCGGCGGTAATACCGACTTTTATAATATGCTGGAGCGGGAGCGCCTCGAGTCCAAGAAGATATCCAAGACCAATGCGGTTACCTCGCAGCTGGACTATAATATGGGCGCCGAGAATATCCATGTTGGCCCCAGCGACTATGTTCCCTGGCTCGACGACCGCAAATTCTGCCACATCAGGATGGAAGGCAGGACATTTGGTGATGTCCCGCTCAACGTAGAGATGAAACTTGAGGTCTGGGATAGCCCGAACTCAGCAGGAGTTGTTATTGACGCCATCCGGTGCTGTAAGCTTGCTCTGGACAGGGGCTTGAAGGGGGCTCTGGAAGGGCCAGCGGCCTATTTTATGAAATCACCGCCGGTTCAGTATTCCGATGATGAAGCACGCCGGATGGTGGAAGAGTTTATCGCTACCAACAGGCAAGACGAGTAACCGAACCGTCACGGAGGCGCCCTGGTGGCACCGGATACGGAGACGGGGTTCGGGGTAATTGCTGATGAAGATAGCGTTGGTTGCTCCTTATGATTTCGCTCATCCGGGCGGGGTGACCAATCACATTTCCGCTCTAGACCACGAGTATACCCGAATGGGCCACGATGTCAGAATTATCGCTCCCGCATCCAGGACCATCACGGATTTCGGCGACCGGTTTATCCCCATCGGCAGACCTTATCCTATCCCCAGTAGTGAGTCAATAATTCGCGTCCCTATCTCGCTGCACCTTGCCCCAGCTATCAAGAAGGTGATGGCTAAAGAGAAGTTTGAACTTGTCCATCTTCATGAGCCGTTTATGCCGATGCTGTGCAGCGCGGTGCTTCGATTTTCTGATGCTGTCAACGTTGGGACCTTTCATGCGGCCGAGGGCAAGCCCGGCTATAACTGGGGAAAGCCCATCAGTACCTGGATGATACGCCAGCGGTTGCATAAGCTCCACGGCAAGATTGTCGTATCACAGGCGGCCCTGGCTTACCATAGCCGGTATATCCCGGGGCCATTTGAGGTTATCCCTAATGGCGTTGATCTGGAACGCTTCTCTGATGATGTCGCCCCTTTTGAGCAGTATCTCGACGGCAAAAAGAACATTCTTTTCCTCAGTCGTCTTGAGTTCCGCAAGGGTTTGAACTACCTGCTCAATGCTTTCCTGCTGGTGAAGCAGGAGATGCCTGATGTGAGGTTGATTGTCGCCGGCTCCGGTACCAGGCTGCGACGGAGGTATGAGCGGTGGGTTAGAAAGACCGGCCTGGAGAAGGACGTTATCTTTGTCGGTTTTGTGTCCGAGGAGAACAAACCCCGCTACTACAGGACGGCTGATATTTTCTCTGTGCCGGCGACAGGTCGTGAAAGTCAAGGGCTCATTCTGCTTGAGGCAATGGCCATGGGTAAACCGGTTGTGGCCACCAGTATTCCCGGTTACGCCAGCGTGATAACTCATGGTGAGGACGGTCTGCTGGTGCCGCCGCGAAACTATCAGGAGCTGTCGCAGGCTTTACTGATGTTATTGAATGATGAAAAACTCCGGCAGCAGATGGGGGCCAACGGAAAGGCCAAGTCGAAGGACTATGACTGGAAGGTTGTTAGCCGTAAGTTGCTGGATTTCTATCAGAGGACAATCGACCGGGTTCGGGGGAGTCGTAACCAATGACAACCTTAGCCAGTGTCCGTAAGAACCTGGCATTCTATCTTACCCAGCCGGTGGTGCGTCTGCTGGCTGGGACTGGAATAACACCAAATACAATAACCTGGTTTGGATTACTCATCGCCATCGGTGCCGGGGTGCTGATTGCTACTGAACACCCGTTCGCTGCCGGGTTTGTCGTGCTGGTGGGTGGTTTCTTTGATATCATCGATGGAGCACTGGCACGCGGTACCGGCCGCACCACTCGCTTCGGTGCCATTCTTGACTCCACCCTCGACCGCGCTGGTGAGGCGGTGGTAT
>CAZTBG010000020.1:19483-35812 GCA_964611805.1 uncultured Dehalococcoidales bacterium
CGCTTCGGTGCCATTCTTGACTCCACCCTCGACCGCGCTGGTGAGGCGGTGGTATTGCTTGGTCTTCTTATCTATTATACGCGTGAGCAGTCTACCGCCGGGGTCGTGGTGGTTGGTTTTGTCTGGCTGACGTCGCTGCTGGTAAGCTATATCCGGGCCAGGGCCGAGGCAGCAGACCTTGACTGTGAGGTAGGACTGTTCACGCGTGCCGAGAGGGTCGTTCTTCTGGCATTGGGCCTGCTGCTAAGCCAGGTAGGCGAAGCCCTGTTGATTATTCTGTCGGTCATTGCAGCACTTAGTTTTATTACTGTCATTCAACGGCTGCGCCATGTCTGGCGTCAAACTAAAATGGGATGAAGGGAGGCAGATAATGCCGGTTGTTGCTGTTGTCGGAGGCCAATGGGGTGATGAGGGAAAGGGTAAAATTGTTGATATGCTGGCCGAGAAGTCGGATGTAGTGGTCCGTTTCTCGGGCGGGGATAACGCCGGTCATACCGTGGTCAATCCCCTGGGTCAGTTCGCCCTGAAGCTTGTCCCATGCGGTATCTTCTACCCACAGGTTACCTGCATAATAGGGAACGGCGTAGCTATTAACCCGGCTGTGCTCCTCGAAGAGATGGACATGCTTCAAGAGCGTGGCATTGACCTTTCACACCTGTACATCAGTGACCGCGCCCACCTGATTATGCCCTATCACACCTTCCTTGACGGGCTTGAGGAGGAATCACGAGGTGGCAGGGCCATCGGCACTACCCGCAAGGGAATCGGTCCTGTTTTTTCTGACAAGATAGCGCGGCTGGGCATCAGGGCCGGGGACCTCCTTGACAGAGAGACCTTCCGTGAACGGCTGAGTCACCTCCTCGAGCATAAGAACGATATCATAAGCAGGGTTTTCGGGGCCGAGCCGCTATCACTGGACGATGTCTTCAGACAGTACTGTGAGTACGGAGAGCGTCTGGCTCAGTATATCAAGGAAACAACCCTGATGATAGCCGAGGCCATCGATAATAAAGGGAAAGTCCTGATGGAAGGCGCTCAGGGAATGCTGCTTGACCCCGACTTCGGTACCTACCCTTTCGCCACCTCCTCGTCGCCGCTGGCCGGGGAAGCCTCTATCGGTGCTGGTTTCGGGCCGACCCGCATTGACCAGGTGATTGGCGTATTTAAGGCCTTCTGCTCAAGGGTGGGTGCTGGCCCCTTCCCTACCGAGCTGGAAGACGACACTGGTGACCTTATTCGAGAGCGGGGGCACGAGTACGGCACTGTTACCGGAAGGCCCCGGCGCTGTGGCTGGTTTGATGCCGTGGCGGCTCGTTTCAGCCAGCGTGTCAATGGCTGCACCGGGCTGGCGATTACCCGCCTTGATATTCTTGATGTCCTTCCTCGCCTGAAGATATGCGTCAGCTATGAGCTGGACGGGCAGACAGTTAACAATTTCCCGGCCAGTGTTACTGCTCTGGCAAGGTGCCAGCCTGTCTACGAAGAGCTACCGGGGTGGCAGACGCCTACTTCTGATATCAGAGAATTCGGGCAGCTGCCAGCGGAGGCGCAGCAGTATGTTACCCGCATTGAGGAGCTTCTTTCCTGTCCGGTAGATGTTATCTCGGTGGGTTCGGCGAGAGAGCAGACCATAGTACGCCGTGATATTATGTGACTGGCCGCTAGAAATAACGGCGGAATCCGTGGGCTGAGGCTTCAAACCCCAGGCTCTCGTAGAAACGGTGTGCCTCCTGCCGCGTTTTACTGCTGCTCAGCTGAAGCTTGTAGCACCCTGCCTCACGGGCGCGGTTGATGGCGTATTCCATCATGAGCCGACCGATTCCCTGCCGCTGGAAACGCCGGTCAGTAACGACATTCTCCACCATTGCCCAGGGGAGACCGCTATGGGATAGGTTAGGTACGATGAGGAGTACCATCGTGCCGATAACCTCGCCATTCTCCTCTGCCACGATGAGTTCATGTCCCGGCATGGCGCGGACCTGCTCGTAGATACGGCGGTAATCATCCAGTGAGGGTGTGCGTCCTGTCTCTGCCTGAGAGGTGCTCGTCACCAGTTCCTCATATAGCTCGAGGATACGCGGGATGTCTTTCTCAGTGGCTGCCCTGATGATAGCCATGCTGCTGGGACTTTCCTGTTCAACCTATAATGGCAGGTCAATCTGGTAGTTCTTCAGCGTGTCTCTGATTGTGGTCGCTGATTTCTCGTCCGCCTCGGTGAGTGGGAGGCGCGGTTTGCCTACCCTGAAGCCGAGGTGGTTGAGGGCGTACTTTACCGGTGCCGGGTTGGGGGCGCAGAACATCGCGTTCACCAGCGGGACCAGGTTGCGGTGGATAGCCGCCGCCTCGACAACCTTGCCGCCAAGCAACAGGTTCATCATCTTCTTGTACTGTTTCCCGACGAGATGCGTGGTGACGCCGATAACACCGTAGCCCCCCAGCGCCATGATGGGAAAGGTATCGTTATCGTTGCCACTCCAGATGAGGAAGCCTTCCCTGGCTTTGCTGATAGTCTTGGCCACGTGTTCCATGTTGGCGCTGGCTTCTTTCACACCGATAATATTATCTATCTGGCTCAGCCTGGCCATAGTCTCCGGCTCCATGTTGATGACCACGCGCGAAGGGATATTGTACATAATAATAGGTAGGCTGGTGCTCTCGGCGATGGCCTTGAAGTGCTGGTAGATGCCTTCCTGATTAGGCTTGTTATAGTAAGGAACCACCGAAAGGCAGGCATCCACCCCGATTTTCTCTGCTCCCCTGGTCGCCTCTACTGCCTCAGCGGTACTGTTGCTGCCGGTGTAGGCAACAATGTCCCCTCGGTCACCCACGACTGATTTCACTTCTTTAAAAAGACGCAGCTCTTCCTCCCAGGTCAGCGTCGGTGCTTCGCCGGTGGTAGCCGCCACCACCACGCCGTCGCTCCCTGAGCCGAGCAGGGCTGATGCCAGCTTCTTGGCCTGCTCGTAGTCGACCTCTCCCTTCTCATCGAAGGGGGTTACCATGGCTGTCAGTAATCGTCCCGGTATTTTCATTTCCTTAACCTCCGGCGGTCAGGCAACCTTGCCGTGTAAGCTCTTCAGCAATCTGCACCGCATTCAGGGCAGCGCCCTTGCGCAGGTTATCAGCTACCACCCACATTGCCAGGCTGTTTTGGTGGGATGCGTCCTGCCGGATGCGGCCCACAAAGACCTCATCTGTTTCCGCCGCCTGCCAGGCTGTTGGGTAGAGGCTGACCGAGTTATCGTCCAGAACCTTGACCCCGGGTGCCTGGGCGAGAATCTGCCTAGCCTCGTCGGGGGACATTGGATGGGAGAATTCCACATGCACCGCTTCGCTATGCCCGATGAAAACCGGCACCCGCACGCAGGTGGCCGAGATAGCGATATTGCTGGCGTGCATTATCTTCCTGGTCTCTTCCAGCATCTTCCACTCTTCCTTGGTGTAGCCGTTGTCCAGGAAGACATCTATCTCCGGCAGCACATTAAAGGCTATCTGGTGAGGAAAGACGTGAGGAACAGTTTCCTCGCCTTCCAGTACCTGTCGAGATTGCGTGGTCAACTCCTCTAGTGCTGCGACACCGCCGACGCCTGATACTGACTGGTAGGTGTCGACGATAATGCGCTTGATGGGGTTGACCTTGTGCAGCGGGTACAGCGCCACCACCATCTGAATTGTCGAGCAGTTGGGGTTGGCGATTATCCCCTTGTGCCATTTGCAGTCTTCCGGGTTGACCTCTGGCACCACCAGCGGTACATCTTTTTCCATCCTCCAGGCGGAGCTGTTGTCGACAACCACGGCCCCCGCCTTCGCTGCTATCGGGGAGAAATAGCGGCTGATTTCGGCCCCTGCCGAGAAAAGGGCGATGTCAATACCCTCGAAGGACTCGGGGACGGTCTCCTCGACCTCGAGTTCCTCGTGGTTGACAAATAGCTTCTTGCCGGCGGAGCGGTCCGATGCCAGCAGCCTGACCGATGACATCGGGAAATTGCGCTGTTCCAGTACTTTGATAAACTCCTGCCCGACAAGTCCGGTGGCACCAACAATGGCCACCCGGTATTCCCTCATGGTGTCTCCTCCAGGTCTAGTAGAGCGGCCAGGCCAAGTGTCAGTCCCTTTCGTTTCATTACCTCCTTGACTGCCAGTATGACACCTGGCATGAAAGCCTCACGGCTAATCTGGTCATGCCTTATCCTCAGTGTTTGCCCGGCGACACCGAAGATTATCTCCTGGTGTGCCAGCAGTCCAGGTAATCGTACACTGTGAATAGAAACGCCGTCAACGGTATCACCCCGGCTCTCGGTCTCATTCTTCGGTGGCGGTGGTTGTAAGAATGGTTTCCCCCGCGCTTTAGCCATCTCCCTGGCAGTTAACTGAGCCGTCCCCGACGGGGCATCCACCTTTTTATCGTGGTGCATCTCGATGATTTCAACGTAGTCAAGGTAAGGTGCGGCTATCTTGGCCAGGTGCATCATCAGCACTGCCCCCAGGGCGAAGTTGGGTGCGACAACAGCGCCAATATCGTTAGCCTTGGCTAGTTGCTTGATTTCATCGATGTCGACATTGCTGAGTCCGGTGGTCCCGATTACCAGGTTGACGCCCTTCTCGGCGGCGATGCGTACGGCCGGCATTGTAGCCGAAGCAATGGTGAAGTCCACCAGGACGTCGGGACTGACATCGGAAATAAGCTTGCCAAGGTCGCTGGTAAAGGGTATGCTCCCCGAGCCATCGGGTAGCACCAGAGAGTCGGTTGTTACGGCTAGTTCCGTAGCCCCGACAATCTCTGTTTCCGGTTCCTGGCAGAGGGCAATAACTACTTCTCTCCCCACCTTGCCCAGCGCTCCCTGGACAACTACTCGTATCTTCATGGGCATACTCCTGTGTCTAGCGCTGCCAGCGGTCCCTGGTCACGTGATGGCGCTGCGGGGGGCGGTTATTTCGATTGCGCGGTGGGAAATTTCGGGAGTGTGGTGGCCTCTGACTGCCTTCGTTCGTTTGCGGTGCATTTTCGAAGACGGCCTTTCGTGACAGTCCTATTTTACCGTCCTCATTCTTAATAACCTTTACCGTTATCTCGTCACCGACTTTGACTTCATCTTCGATGGAGGGTACCCGGTAGTTGGCCAGTTCACTGATGTGGACCATGCCTTCTTTACCAGGCAGAATCTCGACGAAGGCGCCGAAGCTGAGCAGGCGGGTCACCTTTCCGGTATAGATGCCACCGACCTCCACGTCTCTGGTGAGATTTTCAATTATCTCCATGGCGCGGCGGGCAGCCGCTTCGTCCGTGGCGCCGATTATGACGAGGCCGCTGTCATCGATATCGATAGTCGTCTTGGTCTCGTCAATGATCGACCTGATTGTCTTGCCGCCCGGGCCAATTACAGTGCCAATCTTGTCGGTACTAATCTGCATCTTGTACATGTGCGGCGCGTAGCGGCTGACGTCGGCCCGGCTGGCACTTATTGTCTTTTGCATGGTATCGAGGATGAAAGAGCGGGCAGGCCGGGCCTGCTCCAGTGCTGTCCGTATTATTGCCAGGCTGAGGCCGTGCAGCTTGGTATCCATCTGAACCGCAGTTATACCCTCGGTGGTGCCGGCCACCTTGAAGTCCATGTCACCATAGGCGTCTTCGATTCCTTCCAGGTCGGTGAGGACGACGTATCGGCTGTCTTCACCGGTAACAAGACCCATAGCTATCCCGGCTACCGCTCTGGTGATTGGTATCCCGGCATCCATCAGTGACATGCTGCTGGCGCAAACGCTGGCCATCGAGGTACTGCCGTTAGAACTGAGTACCTCTGAAACGAGACGGATTGTGTAGGGGAAGTCTTCATCCCTGGGCAGCACCGGCAGCAGGGCCCGCTCGGCCAGAGCACCGTGGCCGATTTCGCGGCGGCCTGGCGAACCGATACGCCTCACTTCACCGGTAGAAAACGGCGGGAAATTATAGTGGTGGATGAAGCGCTTCGACTCTTCAATCCCCAGCCCATCGAGCATCTGTTCTTTCTTGACAGAGCCCAGCGTGGCAATCGTTAATACCTGAGTGAGACCGCGACTGAACAGGGCGGAGCCATGGGTGCGCGGCAGGAGTCCGGCTTCGCAGTTCAGGGGGCGCACCTCATCCACACCCCGTCCGTCGGGACGTTGTCCCCGCTCCAGGATATTACTCCTGATTTTAGTCCGGACTGCCTCTTCAAAGGCGGCCAGGAGCTCCTCTGCGGGGAATTGTCCTCCGAACTGGTCGATAATCTCTGTTTTGAGTTCAGAAAGTGCCTCTTCCCGGTGCGGTTTCTCTGACTGGTATAGAGCCTGGTCTAGCCGGGCATCTAGGACTGGCGAGACGGTAGCGGCTGCCTCGGGGCTGGCCTTTATGCCGGCCGGGGCTTCCTCCTTGGGCTTGCCGCTGGCCTGCTGGAGCTCTTCCTGCATTCGGATGATAGCCTGATTTGCCTCGTGCCCGAATTCTACCGCCCGTAGCATGGTTTCCTCGGAAATCTCACTGGCGTCGGCTTCTACCATGACGACGGCATCTCTGGTGCTGGCGACGACGAGGTCGAGCTTAGAGCTTTCCAGTTCGATGAAGGTCGGGTTCAATACCAGTTCATCGTTAATATAGCCAACGTGAACGGCACCAACCGGGCCAGCGAACGGAACCTCGGACATTGACAGGACGGCGGAACTGCCGATGAGGGCCAGTATATCCGGGTCGTTTTCCTGGTCAGCGGAAAGTACGGTGATAATAAGCTGAATATCCCTTCGCCATTCTTTGGGCAGGAGGGGGCGCAGGGGGCGGTCGGTAAGCCGGCTTGTCAGGGTTGCTTCCTGGCTGGGACGGCCCTCTCGCCGGATAAAGCCGCCGGGAATCTTGCCGGCGGCATAGAGTCTCTCTTCATAATCAACGGTCAGTGGCAGGAAGTCGACACCTTCTCTGGGCCGGTCGGCAACGCAGCCGGTAACCAGAACGACAGTCTCGCCGTAGGTGACGGTTACCGCCGCATTGGCCTGTATAGCCAGCTTGCCAGTCTCGATAATCAGGTTTCTTCCGCCAATCTCGCACTCAAATATTTGGGTTGCTAACAATAGTCCATTCCTCCACATGCCGGAACTACTTGCGTAGACCAAGGCTCTTTATTAGCTTGTGGTACCGGCCAACATCCTCCTTGCTGAGATAAGAGAGGAGTCTTCTCCTTTGTATTACCAGTTTGAGCAGGCCACGCTGCGTACTGTAGTCGTGCCGATTGGCTACCATGTGCCCTGTCAGCTGGTTTATCCTCTCGGTGAGCAGGGCTACCTGGACCTCGGTTGAGCCGGTATCACCATCGTGTTGCTCGTAATTCTTAATAATCTCTTGCTTTTTCGTTTTGTCCAAACTGTTCTCCTGTGGGGCTATATCCTGCTTAAGGTTAAACTGATTATAACACAGTGTCGACATAACTGTAAACGGCGTTCAGACCTTGACAGCTTACACGATTCCGTGTATTATTTCGTTAAATTGAACAGGGCTTATGAGGGTTTTGTCTGGAGAAGGGGTAATGGTCAGAATTGATGTCCATCAGGGAGATATCACCCAGATTACGGTTGATGCTGTGGTGAACGCGGCCAATAACCGGTTATGGATGGGTGGTGGTGTGGCTGGTGCCTTGAAGCGGGCTGGTGGTCCGGAGGTGGAGGCGGAGGCGCTATCGAAGGGCCCGATACCGGTCGGAGAAGCGGCCGTTACCAGTGCCGGCAGGCTGCCGTCCAGGTATGTTATTCATGCGGCTGTGATGGGGCAGGACCTGCGGACCGATGCTGAGAAAATCCGGCAGGCGACGAGGAACAGCCTTCTCCGCGCTGATGAATTGAGTGTTAAGACTATCGCCTTTCCTGCTCTGGGTACCGGTGTCGGAGGGTTTCCCCTTGGTGAGTGTGCCCGCATAATGATTAATGAGGTCATACGGCATACAGCCGGGGGTAGTGGTCTGGAGAGAGTGGTCTTTGTCCTCTTTGACGGGCTGGCCTATCAGGCATTCCGGCAGGAACTGGATGACCAGACGGGTCAGAAGCAAGTGTCATAGGGCGGGGCCGGGTTCCCGGCGGTCGATGTGAAATGGTGGCCTGCATTGTGGGGATGGCTGCCGGTGTCAGGAAAATCAGGTTATACTCATTGGTGAAGATACAGCGGGCAAAAAGAGGAGGTTAAACATGTCGGTTGATTTTGAAAAGGAAGGAAGGATTGCCATTATCACGATGAACCGTCCCGAGAAACTGAATGCCATCAACGCGGAACAGGGTCGAGCGATGAGCGAGGCACTAATGAGATTTCGTGATGACCCCGAGCTCTGGGTGGCTATCATCACCGGTGCTGGCGACAGGGCATTTTCCGCAGGGGCTGATATTACAGGTTTTCTCGACAGGCGGCCGGGAGACAGAGGTGACAGGGCGGAGCGGGTGCGTGGTGACAACGTATGGAAACCACTGATTGCGGCCATACATGGCTATTGTCTGGGCGGAGGGCTGGAGCTTGCCCTGACCTGCGATATCAGGATAGCCGCCGACAATTCTCGCCTGGGTTTACCGGAGATAAAGGTGGGTGTGATAGCGGGTGGCGGAGGTGTCAGTAGATTACCCAGGTTTATCCCCAGGGCGATAGCCTCCGAGATGATACTCACGGGTAAACAGATAGATGCTCAGGAGGCATACCGCATCGGTCTGGTAAATGAGGTCGTGCCGCGTGACCAGTTGATGCCGACCGCGAAAAAGTGGGCCGAGACTATCTGTGAAGCGGGGCCTTTACAGGTCAGGGCGGCCAAAGAAGGGCTTATCAGGGGTTATGACTTAACCCTGGAAGAGTCTGACCAACTGGTGAGGGACCTGGCTGCTTCTCTCAGGGGCACCGAAGATGCTAAAGAAGGCGCCCGGGCTTTTGTCGAGAAGAGGAAGCCTAACTGGAAGGGGAAGTAGTTTCATCGCGCGGAATATGGGTGGTTGCCGGTGAGGGATTGGCTGGGGAACACTGATAATGGCCAAGCTTTTGGAGAAAGACGTTGTCGCTGCCTGGCAGAGCCAGATACGGAATGGCGTGGTGCTGACCACCGAGCAGGGCGAACCGGTAGAGATTGTTTATCCGGGGAGGCGCAACGATGGGTGGGGGGCGGACTTCCAGGACGCGGTTATCGCTACTGGCGGTCATCTGCGGAAGGGGGATATCGAGGTCCACGTCAAATCGAGTGATTGGAGGTCGCATCGACATCACCTGAACCCGGATTACAATCGGGTAATCCTGCATGTGGTGATGTGGCGTGATGACGAGGCCACCACCACTCTTTACAATGGCAGTGCCGTGCCGGTTATTGCCCTGCGCGCTGATAAACAGGCTCTGACAGAGAGTCGGCCAGCTGCATTACATCCATCAGCCCCGGTTATGCCGTGCGCTGGGGGCATTTCAGGTAGGACCATAGAGGCGCTTGCAGAGTTCCTGGATAGGGCTGGTGATGAAAGATTCCTGGCCAAGGCTGCCGGGTTTCAGGCAGACCTGGCACAGACTGGTACCGGCCAGGCCCTTTATCGGGGCATAATGGGTGCCCTGGGCTATTCACGGAACAAGGCCCCCTTCTTCGAGCTGGCTGAGAGGCTACCACTGGCGGTGCTGGAGGCAGTGGCTGGTGAGACTACCCCGGATGAGGAATGCCTTGTCCGGCTGCAGGCCCGGCTGCTGGGTACTGCCGGGCTGCTGCCCTCACAGAGCGGTAGCTCATACCATCAGGACGCATCCACCCACCGGTATGTAAGAAGCATCGAGAAACTCTGGTCCTCATGCTGCCAGGGTCGTGAGATGTCACCGAATGCGTGGCATTTGTCCTGTACCAGGCCATACAACTCGCCGCTACGCCGCCTGGTGGCCATGAGCTATCTGATTACCCGTTATCGGCATGAGGGCCTGCTGTCCGGGCTCTTGGACAATTGTGCTGGCGGTATCCCATTTCTCCTGGATGGGTGCCAGCTCGAAGAGGGCCTGATGGTTACCGCTGATGGCTACTGGGCATGCCACTTCGATTTTGGCGTGAGCAGCCTGACAGCAAGTCCGACCATTCTCGGCAAAGGGCGGGTGTCTGACATCATCGTCAATGTTCTCCTGCCCTTCACCTTTGCCCGCAGTGAGTCTGACGGCAGGCCGGAACTGGCAAGCACGGCACTGGGTTTATATCGGCAGTACCCGCGACTCTCGGACAATGCCTTGGTGAAGCATATGATGTCCCAGCTGGGGATAGGGCATCGAATTGTCAACTCGGCCCGGAGGCAGCAGGGACTGCTGCACATCTACCGGACGCTGTGTACGCAGGGGCGGTGTGACCTCTGTTGTCAATAGGTAGCAGGTCATGTCGCTTGCTTTTGGTTTGTTCCCTTGATAGAATATGCGTATTTGGGTTCAGAACCAAAGAGGGACATTGACCGCGGGTTAAAAATATTCTTGGAGGTGCAACTTGAAAGACATGAGTCTCTGGGAGAAGATCTACTTCATCTCGGCCTGGGTCGTCGCCGGCTGTGCGGGACTGGCCCTCATCCTGTACGCTGTAGCTATAAACGATGGTTTATGGGCTACTGGTACAGTTTTTGATTGTCTATTCCTTGGGGCGACCGGTTGTTTCACCCTGCTTTACCTTTCTAAATGGTTTAGAAATAGCCTTGTACTCTTTATCATGGCCTGGGTTGTGGCCGGGCTGGCCCTGTTGGCTCTTATCCTTACAGCCGCTGCCAATATAGAGGGTGCCTACACTGTTGGGACTATATTCTGGCATATTGGTCTCGGCGGATTCTGCACCCTTCTTCTGCTTCACCTGTCAGACTGGTATACTAAGACTAAATCAGGTTAAGTGGGAGCAGGTTCAACATCTGTTCTCTTACCAGAGCGAATGGGACAGCATATTGCGACATGGTATATGCTGTTTGAGATAAAAATTGAGTACCCACAGGCGGAGGCTCTGAGTACTTACACGATACAACTGGGTCGTTAAGTACGAGTTACTGTTTGTCTCATGTTAGCCTGAGGTTGGGGACGACGTCCATATCAAGGCTGTCCACCTTACCGGCGCGGAACTGGAAATAGCCGCAGGCGGCAATCATGGCGGCGTTGTCGGTGCACAGTATCGGCTCAGGGACGAGCACCGGGAGCGGCGATGTCTCTGCCAGGGACTGGCGCAGGCGACTGTTGGCTGCGACACCGCCGGCGAGCAGCACCTGCTTGACATGGTATTCGCGGGCAGCCGCCACCATTTTCGTCACCAGGACATCCACCACCGCTTCCTGAAAGCTGGCGGCGGCATCCTGCACCGAGGAAATCTTGTCATCTTCGACCAGCCTCAGCAGAGCGGTCTTGAGACCGCTGAAGCTGAAGTCGTGGCTACCCTTAAGCCAGGCGCGGGGTAGCTGGATAGAGGCAGTGCCTGACCGTGCCGCCCGCTCGATAGCCGGGCCACCCGGATAACCAAGGCCGAGCAGTCTCGACGCCTTGTCGAAGGCTTCCCCGGCGGCATCATCCCTTGTCTGACCCAGCAACACATAGTCGTGGTGCCCCTTGACGAGCACCAGGTCACTGTGTCCCCCGGAGACGATGAGGCAGACCAGCGGCAGGTCGGGGCTGTCAGCAGTCAGCCAGTTGGCGTAGATGTGGCCCTCAAGGTGGTTGACACCCGTAATTGGCAGCCCTCGGGCCAGACTGATTGCCTTGGCGGCATTGACGCCAGTCAGCAGTGAGCCGGCCAGGCCGGGGCCAACAGTGACGGCAATGCCGTCCAGGTCATTCCAGGTTACTCCGGCCTCCGTCATCGCCCGTTCGATGATGGGTATAATGCTTAGGGTGTGCTGCCGCGAGGCGACCTCGGGGACAATGCCGCCGTAGCGGGCATGGATATCTACCTGGGAGGCAATCTGGTTGGACAGGATTCGGCGGCCGTCCTCGACAACGGCGGCGGCGGTCTCATCGCAAGAGGTCTCAATCCCGAGGACTTTCATACGGTACGATTATAACATATGCAGCACGTCTCTTTTGACACCCCCGAGGGCCGATGTTATCATTTGGCTAATAGATTCACTGAATCCTAGTCACAGTGAGGTGATGTTATATGTCATCCAACACGGCAATACTGTATCTGGTGTTGCTATTTATCTGTCTGGTGCTGTCGGCTTTCTTCTCGAGCTCGGAAACCGCCTTTATCTCGTTGCGGCGGGTAAGAGTACAGCATGCCGTAAACACTAAGGTGAAGGGTGCCGAGCGGGTTGCCCGTTTGATAGAAAAACCGGAGAGACTGCTATCCACCATCCTGCTGGGTAACAATCTGGTGAATACAGCAGCAGCGGCCCTGGCAACCGCCTTGGCCGTGGACTATTGGAACCTGGGCCAGGGCCGGGGGATTATCATTGCCACGGTTGTTGTGACCGTTATTCTGCTGGTATTCTGCGAGACCACCCCGAAGACGATAGCTACTCATCACGCGGCCGTGTTATCCCGGGTATTTAGTCGACCAGTCGAGTGGTTTTCTTGGATGTTCCTCCCCTTTATCTGGGTGTTGAGCTGGATTGCCTCTGGATTTAGTCGACTGGTGGGGGGTGGGCCGACACATCGGTCTCTGGCGGGTGAAGAAGACATCCGCATGATGATATCGGTGGGGCGCAGCGAGGGTGAGGTCGAAGAGAGTGAAGCCGAAATGCTGCACAAGGTCTTCGATTTTGGCGACCGACCGGTCCGGGAGGTTATGGTGCCCCGGCCCGAGGTGGTGTGCATCGAGCAGGGCTCTAAGATTTCAGATTTCCTGGCCCTTTATGCTGAGTCCCCATTATCCCGTTTCCCGGTCTTTCAGGAGAATATGGACAACGTCATCGGCATCCTTTCTATCAAGGATGTGCTTATGGCCCAGGCCAAGGGCACAATAACTACGGAAAGTGTTATTGACGACCTGCTCCGCCCTGCTTATTTCACCCCGGAGACAAAGCGCATCGGGGAGCTCTTTGCTGAGATGCGTGACAAGAATTTCCGGATGTGCGTGGTGGTCGATGAATTCGGTGGCACTTCCGGCATCGTCAGTCTCAGCCGACTGATGGAGGAGGTGGTGGGTCCGGTGGGGGATGAACTGGCAGCAGTGGAGAAGGACTTCGAGGCAATTAACGCCTATACCTTTGAGGTCGACGGCGGTATGCGCATCGAGGAGGCCAATGAGGAGATGGAACTGGGACTGCCTGAGGGTGACGACTACGAGACGGTGGCCGGTTTCATTTTGCACCTCCTGGGGCGAATTCCTGAGTCTAATGAGCAACTTCGCTATAAGGGTCTGAAGATAGTCATCACTGAGATGCGGGGAGTCAAAATTGAGAAGATCCTGGTGACTAAGGAGGGATATGCAGCGTCTCCGGATCAGGTTCAGCCGGAGTGAGGAACTGAAGTTCATCTCCCATTTGGACATAATCCGGCTGTGGGAAAGAGCACTCCGTCGTGCCCGAATTGCGCTGGCTTATTCCGAAGGGTTCAGTCCCCACCCGCGGATATCGCTGGCAGCCCCGCTGTCAGTGGGTATAACCAGTGATGTCGAGTTGATGGATGTCGTGCTTGCCGGTCAGGTCTCGCCGCACTGGTTCACATCTGCCGTGAATCAGCAGCTACCACCGGGCATGCGGGTACTGGAGGTCTACCCAATCGCTCCGGGGGTACCTGCATTGCAAGCACAGGTCCGCTTTGCCCAGTATGAGGTTGATATCGAGACCGAAAAAGGTGCCGAAGAAATTGAGGCTGCTATTTCCGGACTGCTATCGCTGAAACACCTGCCGTGGTACCACATGAGGGATACCGGGCGGCGGAGCTATGACCTGAGGGCTTTGATTGATAATATCTGGCTGGTGGGGCGGAACGGCTTGCACTACACTATAGGTATGAGGTTGCGCTGTGATAACAGCGGCTCGGGCAGGCCGGAGCAGGTTGCGGCTGCTCTGGGCTTTACCGATTACCCTGTGTCAATCCGGCGTACCGGGCTTATTATCGGTACCCAGAAGCAGAAACAAGGATAGGCCCTGTCTTGCCTGTGCCCTCAGTTCGAAGACGGGCGTGCCGGGTGTCGAGCATGACCTGCCGAATTGTTTGAGATGATTAAGCAGTTGGAACGCCGGCAGTCTCTGGAGCAGAGAGTACTCCACTTTATCAGGTGGCATCACCTGGTATCAGGGAAGACCCCGCTGGTGGTGGCTGTATCCGGTGGCCAGGACTCTGTCTGCCTTCTTCATATACTTATGGAGTTGAAGGAGGAGTTGGGGGTGGGGCTGCATGTGGCCCACCTTGACCACCAACTCCGTGGTGCTGAGTCCAGGGCAGATGCCCGCTACGTTGCCAGATTGGCCCGTCGTCTCGATACCCCAGCGACAATCGAGCGGCGTGATGTCCAGAGCTACCATGCCGGGCGAAGCGCCTCGCTGGAGGAGTCAGCCCGTGAGGTGCGCTATGCTTTTCTGGCGGAGGTTGCCAGGTCCATCGGTGCCGACCGTGTGGTGGTGGGGCATACGCTCGACGACTACATTGAGACGGTGTTGATGCACCTTATCCGCGGGACTGGCACCACCGGGCTCCGGGGACTGCAGCCACTCAACCAGTGGCGTACCGGCTCGGGCAGCCTCACCGTCATCCGGCCATTACTTGAGGTGAGCCGTCAGGAGACGGCCGAATACTGTCGGCAGCACCGACTCCGGCCCAGAATCGATGTCTCAAACTTCTCACTCTCGCCCCTGAGGAACCGAATCCGTCACCAGCTCCTTCCCCTGCTCAAGGAATATAACCCGCGGATAGCTGATGCCCTGGTGCGGACAGCACGTATCGCCGATGATGACCTTAGCCTGCTCGATGAGCTTGGGGCCCGGTCATGGCAGGAAACTGTCGAGCGTAGGGGGGACACCTTTGTTCTGGACAGGAATGGCTTTTCAGGGCTGGCGGTTGGCCTGCAGAGGAGTCTCCTCCGGAGGGCAATAGGGGAGCTGCTGGGCGGCCTTAAGGATATTGAGTCGCGGCACATCGAGGAGATACTGACTGGCCTGACCCTACCGACGGGAAGTCGTCTCAGCCTACCGGGAAGGCTGTTCTTCTCCGTGGACTATGACCGGTACCTGCTTGGCTTCGACCGGTCGCTGCTCTGTCCCTTTCCTGAGCTGACTGGGGAGTTCGTCTTGAAGGTGCCCGGTAGTACGTTGTTTCCTGGCTGGTGTGTTGATGCGGCTATTATCTCACCGGGAGAAATGCAGAAGGGGCATGATGACTTTACTGCCTACTTCCGGCGGGACAAAGTTGGTGACAGGGTAGTGGTGCGCTCCCGTCGGCGTGGCGACCGATTTCAGCCGCTTGGCATGGAGCAGGTAAAGAAGCTTGGTGAATTTATGATTGACGCCCGGATACCGCGTGCCTGGCGGCAGCGGATACCGGTGGTCTGCTCGCCCCGTCATATCCTGTGGGTGGTTGGCTGGCGGATAGATGATAGAGTGAAGGTCGTGGCTGGTACAGGCGAGGTACTCCGGCTGTGCTTTGAGCGTTTGCCCGATAATGGTTCCTGTTAAGTTGGGGCATCAAAGGTATCAGATTTACTTGGCAAAATGGGGTAATATCTGCTAGACTAACTTAATCGAATGTTGAATTAAGGATTGGAGGATAGCGTTGATGACGGTGCAAGAGGTAACAGGTCGCGCTAGAAGTGAAGGTAGGAGCCTGCTGACAGAGGTAGAGGCCAAAGAGGTGCTCAAACAGGCCGGCATAAGTGTCGTGGAGACCAGACTGGCTACATCCCGGGATGAAGCGGTTTCCATCAGCCAGGAGCTTGGTTTCCCGGTGGTGTTGAAAATAGCTTCATCTGATGTTGTGCATAAGAGTGATGCCGGCGGTGTTAAGCTGGGCCTGGAAACAGCAGAGCAGGTTGGCAAAGCCTATGACGAAATCATGGCAGCCATCAAAAAGGCGTATCCTCAAGCGAAAATCCAGGGGGTATCGGTACAGAAGATGGCCCGTCCCGGTGTCGAGGTAATTGTCGGCATGTCCAAGGATGCCCAGTTCGGGCCGGTGCTCATGTTTGGCCTTGGTGGCATTCTGGTGGAAATACTGAAGGATGTCTCGTTTCGGATTGTCCCGCTGGTCAAGAGGGATGCCGCCGAGATGATTCGGGACATAAAGGGCTATCCGTTGCTGGAAGGGTACCGGGGACAGGAGCCTGTTGACGTTGCCAATCTTGAAGACATGATTCTCAAGGTCTCTGATTTCGTCGAGAAACACCCTGAGATAAAAGAGCTCGACCTCAACCCCATATTTGCCTATAAGGACGGTGCTGTTGCGGT
>CAZTBG010000021.1:0-32824 GCA_964611805.1 uncultured Dehalococcoidales bacterium
CTCACCGGTGGGCCTGAACTCGGCGTCCTCCGGCAGCAGCACGGGCAGGTCCTTCTCGCGGACAGGCACAATGCCGCATTTGTCACAGTAGACCATAGGTATCGGTGCACCCCAGTAGCGTTGCCGGGAAATCAACCAGTCGCGCAGACGGTAGCTGACGGTCCTCTTTCCCCAGCCCTTCTCCTCCAGAAAATCAGAGACAGCCTCAATGCCCTGCTCACTGGGCAGGCCGTTGAACTGCCCCGAGTTCACCATGGTACCTGGCTCAATGTAAGCTTCAGTCAGTTCTTCTCCCCGCCATCCATCCGGGGCAATAACCACCGGTATCGGAATGTCGTACTTCTTGGCGAAGGCAAAGTCGCGTTCATCATGTGCCGGCACGCCCATTACAGCACCGGTGCCGTAGCCCAGGAGCACGTAGTCGGCAATCCAGATGGGTACCTTCTCTCCATTGAGCCGGTTGGTCACGTAGGAGCCGATGAATACGCCGTCCTTTTCCTTTTCGGTGGAGAGCCGCTCAATATCGGTCTGCAGTCGTGAGCGGGCAATGTAGTTTTCGACCTCAGTGCGTCTCTCGGGTGTGGTCAGTCTGGGCACCAGCGGGTGCTCCGGAGCGAGCACCATGAAAGTGACCCCGAAGGTGGTGTCAGGGCGGGTGGTGAAAACCCTGAGTTCCTTTTCCTCTACATCAGGATGGTCAAGAGCAAAGAAAATCTCGGCGCCGGTGCTCCGGCCTATCCAGTTTCGCTGCATTATCTTTATCCGCTCCGGCCAGTCAATGCCATCGTGCTTTAAAAGCTCATCGGCGTATTTCGTGATACGGAAGAACCACTGCTCCCGGTCTTGATGAGTGACCACCGTGCCGCAGCGCTCGCAGCGACCATCGATTACCTGCTCATTGGCGAGTACCGTCTGGCAGCTGGGGCACCAGTTGACCGGGGCCTTGGCCCGGTAGGCCAGGTCGTGCTCGTATAGCTTTAGGAAGAACCACTGTGTCCATTTATAGTAGTCGGGCAGGCAGGTTATTACCTCCCGGTCCCAGTCATAGATAGCGCCGATGCTCTTCAGTTGCTGGCGTATGTGGTCGATATTCTGCATTGTCCAGGTGTGAGGGTGAATGCCCCGGCTGATAGCGGCGTTCTCGGCAGGCAGGCCGAATGCATCGAATCCCATCGGATGGAGGACGTTATAGCCCTGCATCCGTTTGAATCTGGCCTGGACATCGGACGGGGCCATAGCGTACCAGTGGCCGATATGAAGGTCGCCGGAGGTATAGGCGAACATCGTAAGCGCATAGTATTTTGGTTTCGGGCTGTCCTCGGTGACCCGGTACAGGCCGGTCTCCGCCCATTTCTCCTGCCATTTTTTCTCGACCTCATGTGGTATGTATTTCGCTGCCATTCTTCCTTCCTGCATCTTTCCTGATTATATACTAACAAAAAAGGCCGTCCCAGTGGGACGGCCAAACGGTGATAAACCTGCCCACCGGTTACGGACTATTAATGCTAAGCGCGAGTAAGAGGCATTGCCTTTTCATGGTAGGTAAGATAGCACAGATTATGTCTATTGTCAATAATGCCCACATTATGTGACTCCTGGCTCGCAATTTGCATCACCGGTGCCTAATCGCTACAATGACGGTGTTGCTCATCCTGTGCCTCTAGTCAGTACGAGCCTCGATTTATAAACAGACCGATTGGTGAGACGTGGGTAAGACACTGGCGGAAAAGATACTGAGCGATAAGTCAGGAGTAGACGCGCGGGCAGGAGATATTGTCGTCGCCAGTGTAGACCTGGCCTTCGTTCAGGACACCACCGGGCCGCTCACGGTGAAACAGTTCCGGGCAACTGGTTCTCAGGGGATTTGTGGTTCTCTGCGGGCTGCGGTCTTTCTTGACCATGCTGCTCCCAGCCCGAATCAGGAGCTCTCCAATGACCACATCCTCCTCCGCAGCTTTGCCCGGGACACTGACTGTCTTATTTACGATGTCGGTGATGGTGTCTGTCACCAGATTGTGGCCGAGTCTCTGGCCCGGCCGGGCGAGTTGGTGGTAGGTGCTGACTCACATACTGTTACGGCTGGTGGGCTGGGGGCTTTCGCCTGTGGTATGGGCTCCACCGACGTGGCGGTGGTCTTACAGCTGGGCAAGACCTGGTTCCGGGTGCCGGAGAGTATACGCGTATCAGTCACCGGTCAGCTTACCGGCGCTGTCAGTGGCAAGGACTTTATCCTTCACCTTATTGGACTGATTGGGGCTGACGGTGCTACGTATAAGGCCCTGGAGTTCGGAGGGAGTGCTGTCGACCAGATGAGTATCTCGCAGCGCCTGACGGTGGCCAACATGGCCGTTGAGGCCGGGGCTAAGGCAGGGCTTTTTCCTTCTGACGGAGTTACGCGGGAGTATCTTGTAGAGCAGGGCAGAGAAGAAGACTACCGGCCGCTCGCTCCAGATGTCGATGCGGTCTATGAGAGAACGATAGAGATTGACGCCAGCCGACTGGAGCCGACGGTTGCCCGACCACACACCGTGGATAATACTGCCCTGGCACGGGAGCTTAAGGGCATCAAAATACAACAGGTATACATCGGTACCTGTACCAACGGGCGTCTTGAAGACATGGCGGCTGCTGCCAGGATTCTGAAAGGACGTCAGCGCCATCCGCAGACCAGAGTGGTGGTGGCCCCGGCGTCACGACGGGTTCTGCTGAAGGCAATCAGTGCCGGATATATCGAAGACATGCTCCGGGCAGGGGCGGTAGTCCTGCCGCCGGGGTGCGGTGCCTGCCTGGGGCTGCATCAGGGAGTGCTGGGTGATGGTGAGAACTGCCTGACGACGGCTAACCGTAACTTTGAAGGGAGGATGGGGAACCCAAAGGCGTTCGTCTATCTCGGCAGTCCGGCAACGGCGGCGGCATCGGCCATTACGGGGGAAATTACTGACCCGAGGGAGTTCTGGTAATGGAAACCGGGCGGCTGCTCCGCGGCAGGGCTTTTAAGTTCGGGGATAGCATCTCCACCGACCACATCATACCGGGCAGGTATGCCTATCTGAGGAGCAACCTCCCCGAGCTGGCGAAGCATGTCTTGGAAGGTGCCGACCCCACCTTTGTTTCCCGGGTGGGGGAGGGCGACTTTGTCGTGGCTGGCAGTAACTTCGGTCTCGGCTCCAGCCGGGAGCACGCCCCGCTGGTCATCAAAATGGCCGGGGTCAGTGCCATCATCGCCAAATCGGTTGCCCGGATATTTTTCCGGAACGCCATCAACCTGGGTCTGCCGGTATTAATCTGCGATACCGATGGCATTAATGACGGCGACGAGGTGGAGGTAGACCTTAAGGCGGGGACTATCAGCAATCTGACAGCCGGTGGGCAGCTTACTTTCAGCCCGTTGCCCGATGTGATGCTCGCTATCCTCGAAGAGGGCGGGCTGCTACCTTATATTGAAAAGTATGGTGATTTCAAGCTGTGAGATGGATAGGGAGATAATACATGGCATATAACGTTACCCTTATCCCCGGTGATGGCGTCGGACCGGAGGTCACGGAGGCTGCCCGCCGCGTTCTGGAAGCTACTGGCGTTGGCTTTAACTGGGATGTTGGCACAGTAGGTGAAGCTGCCCAGGAGAAGTGGGGGATGCTGCTTCCGGAAGGCGTGCTTGAGTCCATCCGTAAGAACCGCGTTGCCCTCAAGGGCCCGGTGACCACGCCGGTCGGTTCAGGCTTCAGGAGTGTCAATGTTGCCCTGCGCAAGGAGCTGGGACTTTATGCCTGCCTGCGTCCCTGCAAGACCTATCCCGGCGTGCCATCGCCGTTTGAGGGTGTTGATATTGTTGTCATCAGGGAGAATATTGAAGACCTCTACAGCGGCATCGAGTTTGAGCGGGGGACTGCGGAGGCGTCCCGCCTGATTGAGCTTGTCTCCCGGACGACAGGTGATGCTGTCCTGCCGGACTCAGGGATGAGCCTCAAGACAATCTCCGAGACACGCAGCCGTAAAATTGCCACTTTTGCCTTCGAGTATGCCCGGAAATACCGCCGCCGGAAGGTGACCGCCGTGCACAAGGCCAATATTATGAAGTTCTCCGACGGCCTGTTCCTCTCGGTTGCCCGTGAGGTGGCCGGGAAGTACCGGGACATTGATTTTGAAGATAGAATCGTGGACAACATGGCGATGCAGCTTGTGCAGAAGCCCCAGCAGTATGATGTGCTGGTGGCCCCCAATCTCTACGGTGACATCCTGTCCGACCTGTGTGCTGGGCTGGTTGGTGGTCTGGGATTGGCGCCGGGAGCGAACCTGAGTGATGATATCGCCGTCTTCGAGGCCACCCACGGGAGCGCCCCGAGGTATGCCGGTATGAATAAGGTCAACCCGATGGCGATGATGCTATCGGGAGTGATGATGCTACGCCACCTGGGTGAAGATGGGGCGGCTGACCGGCTGGAGAAGGCTATATCCGGAGTAATCGCCGAGGGCAAGAGCGTTACCTATGACCTCAAGCCGGACGCACCGGGTAGTGCCGTCGGTACCTCGCAGGTGGCTGATGCCGTAATCCGTAAGCTGATTGACTAGAACTAAAGTATTCCACCTGTAATTTCCCAGATTACCCCGATTTGCTGTATAATATCTTTGCCCACATTTAATAATCCTGAAATATTTGGTGTGTATAATATATATAGTAATAACGATGGGTACGTGAAAGGGGTGCTCGTCTGTACTGGAGGTTGTAATGGGTAAGATATATATCATTGATGTGACCAACCGGGACGGCGTCCAGACGGCCAAGCTTGGTCTTTCCAAGCTGGAGAAGACAATGATAAATCTCTATCTCAATGAGATGGGCGTTTTTCAGTCGGAGTTTGGCTTTCCAACGACGCATCATGAGAAGTATTACCTGGCTGCTAATCTGGAGCTGTCCCGAACGGGTGTCCTGCAACCGATACGTCTTGAGGGATGGATGAGGGCCATTGCTGAGGACGTGGAGACGTGCTTCAAACAGGTCCCGGATATCAAGCACCTCAATCTCTCTATTTCTACCTCCGACCAGATGATTACAGGCAAGTTCCTTGGTAAGAAGGGAAAGCGGGACATCGTAAACATGATGGTGGAAGCGGTTGACGCTGCCAGGGCACATGGGGCAGAGACAGTGGGGGTCAATGCCGAGGATGGCTCCCGGACAAGCCTGGACTTCCTGCTCGAGTTCGGGCTGGCGGCCAGGGAGCATGGTGCTGACCGACTGCGATACTGTGATACGCTGGGCTATGATAGCCCGTTCACCATCTATGAGACGGCCAAGGCACTGGCAGAGAATGTCGGCCTACCGATTGAGATACACTGTCACGGTGACCTCGGGATGGCGGTGGCGAACTCCGTTGCCGGTGCCAAGGGGGTGATTGATGGTGGACAGGACGCCTACATCAACACAACCGTTAATGGAATTGGTGAACGGGCCGGTAATGCTGACCTGGTGGCGGTGCTTTTGGCATTGACAAAGGCTAAAGGCATCGGTGGTCAGTACCAGCTTGGCTGCGAGATGGACCTGTCAAAGTCCTGGAGAATCGCCAGGTTCGCCAGCTACGCCTTCGGTGTCCCTATTCCAATTAACCAGCCGGGGGTTGGCGCCAATGCCTTTGCCCACGCTTCTGGAATCCACGCCGATGGTGTGCTGAAAGACCCGGAGAACTATGAGCTATATAGCTTTGAGGAGCTGGGTCGGGGTGAACCTGAATTCGTTGAGACGGGACGTGAAATCTGCACCGGACGGTACGGCGGCATCAGTGGCTTCCGGCATGTCATGGGCGAGATAATGGGAGAAGAAGCCCTTCGCTTTCACGATGCCGAAGAGGCGGAGAGGGTACTGGAGCTGGTGCGCTATGCCAATGTACTCGCCCAGAAGCCGCTGGTCGAGGACGAGTTGCTTTTTATTGCCAAGTATCCGGACATTGCTCAAAAGCTTTTAACGATGACGCCACTGGACTATTAATTGGGTTGCTGTCAGTAAATGTCAGCGCTGGTACAGGCCAGTGAGCGTCACCGAAGCGAGGATATGCCCTTGCATGGCATCAAGTACCTGCTGTTTGGAGGCGGCGGCCGGCAGGTTCAGGGTTGTATCCAGGGCGTAGAGGGTGAACTGATACCGGTGGCCCGGGCCGGATGGGGGACAGGGCCCGCTATAGCTAATCTCGCCAAAGCTATTGAGTCCGTGTCGTGCACCGTTATCAAGCTCCTCACCGGCAGGGACGGCCTCGGGTAAGTGGCGGACATCAGCTGGCAGGTCAAAGATGACCCAGTGGGTGAATACGCCGCCGGGGGCGTCGGGGTCATCCATGATAAGGGCAAAGGACTGAGTGCTCGCTGGAGCATTGTTCCAGGTGAGTTGTGGCGATACATTCTCGCCATCGCAGGTATGCCTGGTGGGGATATCCTCTCCCTCCGCAAAGGCAGCACTTGACAGTATTAGCTCCTCCGGGGTTATTGTATCTTCTTCAGCGTTTATCTCAGCTTCTGTCCCCGGTTCGACATCGGTTCCGGAACAAGAGGTTACAAGGAGTAAAATCAACGGAATTAATACTAATATCAGGCTGCTTCGTTTCATCGGTAACATTCTAAGTAATGATGTCTGGGGCGTCAACTGGCGTGTTTATTGCAGATGTATTATCCCTTGGTGGCCTGTGCTTGAAGCCATACCCTTTGTTCGTGGTATCATACTAAATCGCATGGAAGGGTGTTATGATGGCTGTTGCCCCTGATGTTGCCCGGATGATAGCAATGACCAGCAGCTGGCAATTTGACGTTATCACCCCGCCGCGCTAGAATCTTAGCACAAGATATGCCATATCGGGTGGTTTGCCTGAATGGTGGAGTAAAGTGATGAAGGACGAGCAGAAGACCAAGAAACAGCTTATAGCGGAGCTGGAAGAATTGCGTAGGCACGTCGCTGAGCTGGAAAAATCCGAGAATCAGCATGTGCAGGAAGGCGAGCTATTGCGTATCTTCCGCTCTACGCCCATAGGACTGTTTATCGTACAGGATGGCAAATTCCAGTTCGTCAACGATGTCTTTAGAAATATTACGGGTGGCCAGCCGGACGAACTTATCGGGACTGAGTCGAGGAATCTGGTCTTACCTGAGGACAGGGAAATGGTCCGTGAGAATGCGGTGAAGATGCTCAATGGGGAACGTATGGAACCCTACAAGTATCGTATAGTTGTGTCCAGCGGGCAGGTACGCTGGATACTGGAGGGGGTTACTTCGGTAAACTACCGGGGAAAACGGGCTGTTCTTGGCCATGCTATGGATATAACCGAGCTGGAGCAAGCTCAAGAGAAACTTGAGGAGGCCTACGAACAGGAGAGGCGGTTGCGTGAGCAGCTGCAGACCGAGGTACAATGGCGGATTGAGTTCACCCGGGCCCTTGTGCATGAGCTAAAGACCCCGCTGACACCGGTATTATCTTCCAGCGAATTGCTCTATAGCGAGCTCCGTGAAGAACCCTGGATGAGTATCGCCGAAAACATTCACCGTGGTGCCACCAACCTGAGCAGAAGGATAGATGAGCTGCTCGATTTAGCCAGGGTTGAGATTGGTACGCTTAAGCTCAACCAGGAGGCACTGGATGTCCTGCCTCTGTTACAAGGGGTAGGTAATGACATGGCCGTGGTGACGAAAGCGGCGGGGCAATCGCTGACACTGGAGCTACCGCCTTCTCTTCCCCGGGTCTGGGCCGATGAGGAGCGCCTGCGGCAGGTGGCACTTAATCTTTTGATTAATGCCTCTAAATTTACCCAGGAGGGCGGTAAGATTACACTCAGGGCTAGAAAACAGAATGGCTCTCTGGTGGTAGAGGTTGAAGATAATGGTCCCGGCATCCCCAAAGAAGACCAGGCGAGGCTTTTCTTGCCCTACCACCGGCGGCTGGGAGACCGGGAACACCTCAGTGGCCTGGGATTGGGGCTGGCGCTGTGTAAGAATATAGTTGAGCTTCATGACGGCGAAATCTGGGTGAATAGTGAAGTGGGCAAGGGCTCGACCTTCGGCTTCTCAATACCTCTGGCTACCGTCAGTCAGAAACGAGGTGGTGCCAGACAGGAGGTGGTTACTTGAAGGTTCTCCTTATAGAAGATGACCGGGAAATCATTGATGCCATCTCGCTGGCCTTCAAAATACGCTGGCCAGAGGCGAAGCTTATCTCTACCCGGCTTGGCCAGAAGGGGGTGGAGATGGTCGAGAGTGAGTCACCGGATATAGTTATCCTTGACCTGGGACTGCCCGACATCAGTGGATTCGAGGTATTACAGCAAATCCGCCTTTTCTCGCAGGTACCCACTATTATTCTAACGGTAAGGGCAGAGGAGTCTGACATCGTTAAGGGGTTGGAGTGGGGTGCGGACGACTATATAACCAAACCTTTCCGGCAACTCGAATTCCTGGCACGGGTTAGGGCCCTGATTCGTCGACAGGAGACGGTGGAATCGGAAACACTGGTCTATGGCCCGCTGCGGCTTGATACCACCACAGGCCAACTCAACTACAACGGCAAAGATATCGCACTCACTGCTACTGAGAATCACATTATGGGGCACCTGATGCGTAATGGCGGGCGTGCGGTGACACATTCAAGCCTGGCGGAAGCAGTCTGGGGAGATGACTACCCCGGAGCGGCTGACAGTCTAAAGGTTCACATCCGCCGCTTGCGCGAGAAAATTGAGGATGACCCCAGTCACCCGCGCATCATCCTCACCAGGACTGGTGTAGGCTATCTTCTGGCAAAGCCGGAATAGTCCAGGTTTGAGGTTTTTCCCCTGTGGCTTGCTCTGGAACGCCATCGGTTAGCCGCCAGTGTTTACACCTTTAACGAATCACCTTTAAATTGTAACCTTTTTGTAACCCCCTTGTGACCTTTAATTTACCTGCTGCGGTATTTCTTTATCTCCTTTTAACCTGCCCGGGCTACAATTAAAACAGTGGTAGAGGTGTGAAAGGAGGCGGAGAAATGAAGAGACTTATTGAATCCATCCAGACATTGGGCCATGTACTGGGCGTGGTTTTGGGTAGTAACTTCACTGGGCCACGTGATAAAGCTTTTGAACAGTATCGGTACCTCCGTTATGATTTCTAACCTGAGGCGTTTGACCTTTGAATCGAATCTCCGAAATGGAAGCAGGATAGGAGGAGGGTACCGAAGAGCTTGGTCAGGCTAATAAATCCCAAAGAGCCGGGCACGGGATTTGCAGTTGGGTAGTAGTCTTTCAACGACAGAAAAAGTGCCCGGTTTCTGTATTTCCCGACCCATGTAAAAGACTGCTGCAGAACGTAATGGCTACCCATTATAATAACGGCTGGCATTGACAGCCTGCGGAACAGATAATAAACTGGAATAATCAGAGAAGAAACCGCAGGCTGGTATTATTTCTGGAAGGTTGGTCTGATGGATATTGATGAACTCCGAAGAGAGGCTGAAGAGAGCAAGGACAGGCTCAGGAGAGATATCTTTGAGTTCCGGGACATCCTGCGGAAAATAGCTGGGGAGGTTAAAGAGGCCAGAGGGACCCGCGCCGAGGCGTCGATATGCCGGATGGAGAGGCGGATTGAGGAAATGGCACAGCAGGTTGAGTCGCGGATAGATAAAGCCGTTTCGATAATGGTCGACTCATCGGCCTGCAAGGGGAACGTGGTAACTCGCGAAATGGATTTCAGCGACTTCACCAATATTGAGGTCAGCAGTTGTTTTAAGGTTGGTATTACGCGGGCGGATTCATACGGTGTCAACATAGCCGGTAATGAGAACCTGTTTGACTACATCAACGTTTCTAAATCCGGTAGTACTCTGAAAATATCAATCAAGCCCCTTCCTTTCCCTGCAAAACCAAACCTGCTCTCTCCAAGACCAAACCTGCAGGCCGAAATAACTATGCCTGAGCTTCACAAACTGCGCCTTAGCGGTGCCGCAACCTGCATCGTCAGTGGGTTTAACTCACAAGATGGGTTTGATTTAAATGTCACCGGCAACAGTGTTCTGGATATTGACATCGAGGCCGGGAAGACCAAGGTCGAGATATCAGGCGCAAGCCGACTTAGAGGGAAGATGAAGCTTGCTGATACTGAGTTTACTCTCTCCGGGGCCAGCAGGGCGGAACTGAGTGGCTCTGCCACTAGCGTTGTGCTGAACGCCTGGGGGGCCAGCCGGTTAGATTTGGCTGATTTTGTGCTCGATGACACCAGTGTCAGTCTTAAAGGGGCCAGCGAGGCGACCGTAAAAGTTAATGGTAGACTGGACCTGGACCTGAGCGGTGGTTCGCGGCTTTACTACAGCGGTAATCCCACCATGGGCAAGATAAACGTAGCCGGTGCCTCCACCCTAAGCCAGAGATAATTCCGTCGGTTATCCCCTAGTCTCTTTTCTTCACTTGTTGTGGTGTACCTCTCATTCGTATTTTCATCAGACTGCAAAATCACCCATTTGGGTCTCTGCCAGTCAATCCCCTAAAAATATCCCTACGATTTGACTTGACAAAACCTCTAATTGTAGTATAATGGATACAAAGTACTTTGCATTACAAAGTATAAATATGCTCTTGGGGGTGACCAGAATGGAAAATGATAGAGGTCTAAAAGAGCTTGAGCAAAAGGTCTTCAGGTCATATTTTAAGGATGGCTTGTGGGACATCTACGGTGCTCTTATACTCTTAGGCTTTGGCCTCACCATGGTTACCGGCTGGGATTATTTGATGCTAGCCTTTGTCACCCTGGCTGTTATTCTATTACTTTTAAGAAGACGTATTATAGTTCCACGACTGGGCCAGGTTAAATTCTCATCAGAGCGTCAGGTGAAAACTAAAAGGTCCAAACTTATCGCCACAGTAACCCTTACATTTACCATGCTAATAGGTGTGGTATTTTTCGTATTATTTTCCACGAATAGTATGCCAAGGTGGTTGGATATATGGATGGGTGATTACTTCCTTGCTGTATTCGGTGGCATGTTAGCTATATTAATCGCTGCAGCTGCTTATGTAGTAGGGGTTTGGCGTTATTACGTTTATGCTGCGTTGACCTTCATTGCTTACGTTATTGCCAATATACTGCGCTCTAATGATATGGAAGGCGTACCTATTACGGTAGCAGGAGGCATAGTATTAATTTCTGGTTTAATTATACTAACACGCTTCTTACGTAAGTACCCCTTGCCGCCGCAGGAGACTAGTAGTGTCTCAGAGTAGCAGAGGAGACAAAGAGGTTAAATTAGCGACCACTGTTGACCGAGTTATACATGAGCCGGCACGGTTTAATATTATGGCATACCTTTTTGTAGTGCAGAGCGCTGATTTTACTTTTTTACAAACACAGACGGGGTTAACATGGGGTAACCTATCATCACATATTAATAAGCTTGAGGCAACTGGCTACGTAGTTGTCGAAAAAGAGTTTGTTGGCAAGAAACCTCATACGATGCTACACCTTACTGATAAGGGGCGAGCTGCTTTTAGTGACTACCGAAAGCAAATGCGTAAGGTTATAAACACCCTACCAAATAACGTAGCTAGATAGTATGAGGCTGTGTCGGTGCCTATCTAACGTCGCTCCATAAAGATATTAACTCTGTTATCAGAGTTAACGGGATAACAACTTCAGGAATATTCTAGCTTCAACTGGATTTTGGGTATTCTCACTGGTGGACCAGAGCTTAATGAGTAGCAACCTTCATCTTCTCATTCACCTCAGGAGAAGGGGATGCAGGCCCGCCTGCCATAGTCCTCGCCTGCCGAAGTCGTACGGCAAGCAGGCCGGAGGGACGAGGGGCAAGGGATGGGGCTACCACCAAACAGGGGCATTGCTCAAGACTAACAGGCACGGTAGATTGACTTCTCTTGCCGGATTTTGCTAGAGTCTGGTGGGAGGGACTGGAAATGAAGCTGGACGGAAAGGTAGCCATAGTCACCGGGGGCAGCCGTGGTATCGGCAAGCAGATTGCCCTTACCTTCGCCCGTGAGGGTGCTGCCGTGGCGGTGGTTGCCCGTACCGAGAAGGAGGGGGCCAAGCTCCCCGGTACCATTCACCAGACAGTAGATGAGATACGTGCCTTCGGCGGTCGTGCTGTGGCCATCAGGACGGATATCACGGTCGATGAAGACGTCGAGCACATGGCGCAGAAGGCCCTTGAGGAATTCGGTAGGATAGACATCCTGGTCAATGATGCTGCCGCCAACCTCAACTCCATGATAGCTGACCTGCCAGTTAAGCGCTGGGACCTGATGATGCGGGTCAATCTGCGTGGTACCTTCATCTGCACCAAGGCGGTACTGCCGACGATGATTGCCCAGCGCAGTGGCAACATTATCTGCATGACGTCCATTGCTGCCAAGCGGGGAGCGCCGCCGGGCGAGGTCTGCTACAGTATCACCAAGGCGGGTATTGAACTCTTCTGCTGGGGACTTGCCCAGGAGGTGAAGGAATATAACATCGCTGTCAACGACCTATATCCCACTGGAGGCGTAAAGACCGACGGCTTTTACACGGTATTCAAAGATGTAAAGCTGGATGAAGAGAGACTCAGAAGGATGAAGTCGCCGGAGCAGATTGCCGAGGCCGCCCTCTGGATTGCCACCCAGGATGCCAGTACCTTTACCGGCCGCTCCGTAAATGATGATGAAGTCAGGGCTTTCATCGAGGGACGGGCTAAGCCGTAGCCTGCCTCACAATCCGTCGGTGATTTTGTACATGTTCTCGTAGGCCTTCTGGAAATAGGGGTCGGTCTGCTCCAGTATCCCCTTGAGGGCGCTCATTCGGTCAGCGAAGGCCTGCGTGTTTTTGTTTCTCACCAGGTCAGCCCAGGCGGCCGCATTTCTCAGGAACTGCTCTTCAATCTCACCGATGCCGGGAAAGCTCATCTGGAGCGAGGCATAAAGCTCCGGGTCCTCGGAGATAACACTCTCGACCAGGGTGTAGAGTACCTTGTAGGTGGTGCCACCAATCTCCTTCATCTGCTGAAATCTGTCCTGATGGAGCAGGGTATCCGCTGAGACGATGGCGATAAAGTGGGCCAGTCCCAGGATTATAGTCATCATCTTGTCGTGCTCCTGGGGTGTCATCAGGGCGACCCGCGCCTCCCGGGCTTCCAGATAGGCTTTGACTTTCTCGGCCAGAGATGCCTCTCGCTCGTTGGTCGGCGTCAGGATGAAGTTCTGCTTGGCCGGGCTCTTTGCCCCCGGCCCGAAGACAGGGTGCATCCCCAGGGTGACTGCCGAAGTGATGTAGCGATGCATGATGTCCACCGGTTGTACTTTGAGCGAGGTAACGTCAACGACAATCTGACCAGAACTGGTATAGGGGGCAACCTGCTTGACGACCGATTCGAAGGCGTCCAGCGGTACGGATATTATGATGGCGTCCGCGCCCCTGACCTGACCGATGTCAGTCGTAACCTCGACATCAAGCTGTCGATGGACTTCCCTGAGCCTTGCTTCGCTCCGGCCGGTCAGCAGCACTCGCTTACCTTCTTCGTGCAGTAAGCGGGCGAACCACTGACCCATCTTTCCGGAACCACCGACTATGGCAACTCTCATAACTCTAGTTCCGAGCGGTTTATGTGGACGCCTTGGGATAAGAACCAAGCACCTTAACGAACAGGGCAGACTGCTCCAGTTTCCCCAGTGCCTCGCGTGAGGCGGTGTCTTCGCGGTGGCCCTCAAAATCAAGATAGAAGTTGTATTCCCAGGGTCTTTGCCGCGTTGGCCGTGACTCAATCTTGGTGAGGTTAATCTGACTGGCGGCCAGCTCCCGGAGCAGGTTATATAGTGACCCGGGCTTGTGACTCACGGCGAAAACGATGGAAGTCTTGTCATTTCCCGTTGGTGGTGAATCGTGCTTGGCGAGAACGAAGAACCTGGTGAAGTTGTTGGGGTTGTCCTCTATTTCATGGGCCAGAATCGTCATTCCATAGATTTCGGCGGCCCGGACACCAGCAATGGCGGCGCCATCAGTTATCTCCCGTTCTTTTATCATCTTGACGCTGCCAGCAGTATCGTAGGTGGGGACCAGCTCGCAGTCGAGGTGTTTGAGGAAGGCACGGCACTGTCCCAAGGCCTGAGGGTGTGAGTAGACCTTCTTTATCAGGTCGAGCCTGGCCCCCGGATTGGCGATAAGGCAGTGGGTAACACGCAGTTCTATTTCGCCCCGTACCTTGAGGCTTGATTCTAGGAGCAGGTCGTATACCTGGCTGATGCTACCCTCCAGCGAGTTTTCAATCGGGACGACCCCGAAGTGTGCGGCTTCCCGCTCGACGCTATCAAAGACGGCATCCAGGGTTTCACAGGGCTTTACCTCAATCGAGGGCCCGAAGTAGTCGACGGCGGCCTCTTCACTATATGCGCCAAGCTCCCCCTGAAAGGCGACGGTGAGGCCTTCGGCACTCTTGGCGACGTTGACTATTCGCCGGAAGATGCTCTCGGTTCCCTCCACACTGATGTTCGCCTGCTCGGCGAGTCTGCGGACATTAGCAATGACCTCCTCTTCCCGGCCCAGGTTCTCGACCTGTTCTCCCTGTTTCTGTTTCTCCCGGCCAATTGCCTCAGCAGTTCGTATTCGCTCGGCAAGGAGTCTGACTATCTCAGCGTCTGTCTTATCGATTTTCTTCCTCAGGTCTTCCAGGCTCATTTGATTACCTCCGGGATAGTTCCCGCCCTGATGGCAAAATCACAAAGGGTTGTGGCCATCATGGCAGCCACAACCGGTACCGCCCGGGGGACAATACAGGCATCATGTCTGCCCCTGGTTGACAGGGTAGCCGGTTTCATTTTCTCCATATCTATCGTGTCCTGTTCCTTGCCGATGGAAGGGGTCGGCTTGACGGCAACCCTGAGGACCACCGGCATCCCATTGCTGATACCACCGAGGATACCCCCGGCGTTATTTGTCAGGGTCACGATTTTGCCATTTTCTATAGCAAATGGGTCATTGTTTTCCGAGCCGCGTTTCGTCGCTGCCGAGAAGCCCGAGCCGAACTCGACTCCCTTGACTGCCGGGATGGCGAAAAGTGCCTTAGCCAGGTCTCCCTCAAGTGTGTCAAAGACTGGCTCGCCCAGTCCGGTCGGTACATTGAGAGCGACTGCTTCGATGATGCCACCGAGGCTATCACCTTCGGCCCTGGCCTTTTCGATTGCCTGGAGCATCTTCTCGGCAGCCGCAGGGTCGGCGCACCTCAGGGCATTGCCTTCAATATTTCTCCTTATCTCGTCGGTCTCCTTGGGCTGGGCCTTTATCCCCCCAATTTCCACAGTGTGCGCCAGGACTTCGATGCCCTTGAGTTCAAGTAGTTTCCTGGCGATTGCTCCGGCCATGACAAAGCTAACTGTAATCCTGCCGGAGAAGAGACCGCCACCGCGAAAATCATTGAAGCCGCCGTATTTGGTGAAAGCGGTGAAGTCGGCGTGGCCCGGCCGGGGTAGAAATCGGTTCTTCAGGTACTGGCTGGAATCAACATCCTGGTTCCACACCAGCATACAGATAGGTGCGCCGGTGGTGTGGCCGTTGTAGACCCCTGAAAGAATCTCAACCCTGTCTTCTTCAGAGCGGCTGGTGCTGGCAGGACTGGTCCCTGGTCTCCTCATGTCTACCTCTCTCTGGATGTCCTCATCAGCGAGCGACAGTCCGGCGGGGCAGCCGTCAACGACGACGCCGACACACCGACCGTGGCTTTCACCAAAGCTGGTTACTGTAAAAAGTTTACCGAGGCTATTTCCCATCAGTGGTTACCTTAACCCCCAGGCTTCTCATTTCATCCCAGAACTCGGGATAGGTCTTGGAGACGGATTCGGCACCCTCAATCACCGTCTCACCGACCACCGTACCGAGCAGGGCAAAGGCCATGGCAATGCGGTGGTCATCCTTACTATCGATGACGGCTCCTTTCGGTTGTGAGCCGGTAATCATCATGCGGTCATCTTCCACGGTGACAGTGATGCCCATTCTTTCCAGACCCTCGCGGACGGCAGCAACCCGGTCTGATTCCTTGAGTCTCGCCCGGCTGATACCGGTTAGATGGCTGACACCATCGGCGGTTGCGGCCAGTACTGCCACCGTCGGCAGCAGGTCGATGCAGTTGGACATGTCGGCCTTGATTGCCTTCAATCCGGATTTCCTCACCGTTACCGAATTTCCCTTGACTATAACCGAAGCCCCCATGTCTTGCAAGAAGCCCAGTATTTTTCGGTCCGCCTGGAGACTTTCCGGGCTGAGGTTACTGACGGTTACCTCACCGGCGAGAGCACCCAGGGCCAGGGGATAGGAGGCTGATGACCAGTCGCCCTCGACCCGGTATTTGGTCGGCTTGTACGGTTGCTGCACTACCTGGAACACATCCATATCCTCTGAAAAGGCTACCGATACCCCGAACCACTGCATAGTGTCGAGTGTCATCAACACGAACGGCGCTGACTCCAGCGGCGTCGTTAAGCGGATGGTTATCTCTTCCCTGGCTCGTGGGGCCACAAGTAGTAACGCTGAGACGAACTGGGAGCTGATGTCGCCGGGCAGCTCGGTTGTCCCGCCCCGCAGTCCCCCGCCATCAACGACCACCGGGGGGAAGCCCCCCTTGGAAGAGCAGGTAACCCCCAGTTGTCGCAGTGCTTCAACCAGTGGTTCAACCGGTCTCAGGGAAAGGGATGGCCCGGCGGTGAGGCGATGTCTTCCCGGTAGAAGCGTACTGACGGCGGTCATGAATCGGAAGGTGGCTGCCGATTCTCGACAGAACAGGTCGCTATTGGCCTGGTGAAATTGACCACCGCTGACCTCCCAGTGGTCTTTAAATTGCCGGATGGATACCCCAACCTTACCGAGCACTTCCATGGCTGCCTCGGTATCGTCCGAACCCAGTGGCCGGATGATTTTGCTGGTACCGCGAGTTAGAGCAGCGCATATCAACCCCCTGATTGTGTAGCTTTTCGAGGAAGGGCTGGATATGCTACCGGTCACTTTGCTTTTAGAGATTGAAGCCTTCATCTTCCTTCAGTCTGTTGATTATCAGGTCTGCTATCCTATCTATACTTAGCCTGGAGGTGTTTATCATAATATCAGCCGCTCGCTCATAGAATGGTTTCCTGAAGTCGAGCAGTGCCTGGATGCGTTGTGCTGGGTCAGGTACGTCGAGGAGGGGACGTTCATTTCTGTCTTTGGATGTTCTCTCAAGGATTTTTCGGAGAGAAGCTCTCAGGTAGACCATCCGGGAAGTTTCCCGCAGGCGGTCGACATTTATTTTGTTAAGTACCATACCTCCGCCACAAGCGATGACCTGCCTTTTCCCTTGAGCCGCTTTTTTAGTTGCTTTTATTTCCAACTCACGGAAGGCAATTTCCCCATTTTGCTGGAAGATTTCTGGTATCGTTTTACCTGACATCTCCTCGATAAGCTGGTCGATTTCCACAAACCTCCAGCCCAGTTTTTCTGCCAGAGCTCTGCCTATGGCTGATTTGCCCGTACCCATAAACCCTATCAGGGCAATGTTAGTCTTCATGCTCCTCTACTGGTCAGCCGCCATTTTGTAGATTTGGTGCAGCTCTTCTACCGTTACCTGCCCCGGGGCCGATTCTTTACCCTCTGCCAGAGAGGCGTAGGTGAAGTCGCCCCCCACCAGCGGGCAGAAAATACGGCTGGTAATGCCCGCAGCACCCATGGCAAAGGCGACCACCCTCTTCTCCGGGAAGGCCGGGACTAGCTGTAATACTCTCATATTGTCCTCGAAGCTCCGGGCAGTTGTAACCACCTTACAGATATCAGCGCCGGCTTCTATCTGATGCTTTATTATCTGCCTCATGGTATCAGAATCAGGCGTTTTCTCCAAGTCATGATAGGAGAGGAGACACTCGGCACGCTTCTTGACGAGTTTGATGATGTCTGCCAGGTTTTTCGTCCTCAACTCGATATCGATTACGCTGGCCCCCAGTTCTAATGCCTGGAGCAATCTCTCGATTCTTCCCGCTTCGTTATCCTGCCACTGGCCGCCCTCAGCGGCACTGCGGTTACAGGCAATCCAGGGCTTGCCCAATTTCTGAGTTATCTCCTGCCAGTCATCACCGATGAGGTCGATGCGCACCTCGAACAGGTCAACCAGCGGTTCGGCCTGCCTGACTGCTTCGAGGTTGCTGGTTGTGATAGCGGCGCAAATCCGGGGCTGTTTCATAACTTCTCCGAGAGCACCTTTTTTACCAGGTTAAGGTCAACGTCATCGGTAACGATTACTTCGCCGATTGATTCGAGGAGGACAAACTTTATCCTGCCCCCGACAATCTTTTTGTCGTGGTGCATTGCCTCAATTAATTTATCGGTATCCAGTTCGGGGATTTCTGCCAGCAGCCCAACCCTGGTGAGCAGTTTCTTCAGCCTGCTGGCATCGCTGCGGCCGAGTAGACCCATCCGGTTCGATATCCTGGCGGCGACCAGCATACCGATGGCCACTGCTCGACCATGGTCTATCTGGAAATCGGAGACCGTTTCCATGGCGTGTCCGATGGTGTGACCGTAGTTCAGGATATTGCGTAGCCCCAGGTCAAGCTCGTCCTGCTCCACGACGGCCGCTTTAATCTGGGCCGAGCGGGCGACGGTCGTTTCGAGGGTCTCATTATCAAGTGCCAGTATACGGTCGATGTTATCTTCCAGGTACTCGAAGAAGGTGGCATCCTGTATCGCACCATGCTTAATAATCTCGGCGAGCCCATCGGCGAGCTGTCTCTGGCTGAGGCTTTTCAGCGTATCGATGTCGGAGAGGGTCAAGCTCGGCTGGTAAAAGACCCCTATCCGGTTCTTTAGACGGCCGTGGTTGACGGCCGTCTTACCGCCGAGGCTACTGTCTGCCTGGGCGAGCAGGGTAGTTGGTATCTGTATCAGGGGCACCCCGCGCTGGTAGGTAGCGGCTACGAATCCGGTCAGGTCACCAGTAACCCCACCACCAAGGGCGAGCACTGGCGTTCCCCTCTCGGCATGGAAGTCGGTCAGTTCGAGGTAAAGTCGACCGGCGGTCTCCAGCGATTTCTCCTCCTCACTATCAGCTCCGCTGAGGGTGGTTACCTCGAAGCCAGAGGCGACGAGGGCCTGCTCCAGAATACTGCCGTAGAGCTTCCTTACCGTGGCATCCGTGACAATTACCACCTTATCACTGAAGCCAAGCCTACTCAAACGGTCGCCGGTCTGGGAGAGTAGTCCCGGGCCAATGATGATATCATAGCCACTGCTACCGACATTTACAGTAACTGTTTTCATTGTATGTTTCTAGTCCCTGTTTCTGCGATACTGCCCCAGTGCCTTGTGGATGCCCCGGCAGGCACTGATGACCTCCTTTAATTCGTCGGGCGTTATCTGTTGCTGGCTATCGACCAGTGCTTCCCCTGGATTGTGGTGGACTTCGACTATAAGCCCGCAGGCACCAACAGCTATACCTGCGCAGCTCAGGTCAAAAATGAGGTCACGGCGTCCGGCGGCGTGACTGGGGTCGATGATTATCGGTAGATAGGTCTCCTTACGCATGGCCGGTACTGCGCTGAGGTCAAGGGTATATCGAGTGTAGTTCCGGCCTTTGCCCAAGGGTAGTATCCCCCTTTCGCATAATATAATATCCCTGTTGTTTTCGGCCACAATGTACTCGGCAAAGGAGAGGAACTCCTCGATACCGGCCCCGAAGTGCCGCTTATACAGGATGGGTTTGCCTTTCCTGGCAACCTTCGTAATCAGGTCCTGGTCATACATGTTTCGAGCGCCTATCTGGATTATATCAACATATTCCGCCACTAGGTCAACATGGCTCTCTCCGCGGATTTCGGTCACCACTGGCAGCTCGAACCTGTCGCCGGCTTCTCGCAGCCAGCTGAGAGCCTCGCTCGCCTCCTCGGTGCCGTTAGCACCAAGGCCCTGGAATGAGTGGACTGATGTACGCGGCTTGAAGATACCGCCCCTCAGTATGTGAGCACCGGCCTTCTTCACACCTTGGGCTATTTTAAACAGCTGTTCTTTACTCTCGATGGCACAGGGCCCGGCGATGAATACCGGTTCGTTACCACCAATCTCAACATCACCGACTTTGATGACCCGGTTACCTATCTCGACTTCAGTCATTCGAGCATACTCCCGGCTTATCAGCTTGTAAGGTGTTTCAATCGGCATAGCCTCTTTGACGCCCGGGAGGGCAGCAAAATTGGAGAACGGTATTTTGCTCTCGTCACCCACCAGTCCAATCACAGTACGATAAGCTCCCCTGGATACATCTGCCTTGAGGCCGTACTTCTTGATTTCACTAACTACATTAGCGATTTCTTCGTTGGTGGCCTCGCTGTTCATAATAATCATTTTCTATCCTCCGTTATATTATCTGTTTACTCTAAAAAAGAGAAGGGCCCTCTGCTTGAGAGGGTCCTTCTTCACATGTCTCTGTTTGAGTTACTTACTACTTAGTCCAGGTTACGTGACGAAACCTCCCAAGCGCACTGAGTGCGCACAAAAAAGTAATATCCAAAATAGAATTTCCGGGAGGTCTGGTGAATCAACTTGTCTCCTTTGTTTTAACTCTTATATGTGGAATTTACCATAAGTAATGGGCTTTGTCAACAGGTGGGCTGTTGCTGTGGTGGGGTCTTTATAACCGATATTCACTTTCACTGGGAGATTTGATTTCGCCCCGGTAGCCCCGGCTGAACCAGGCAAACAGTATGGTGCCGATGACGCCCATTATCCCGGCGAAATAGAAGACCCAGTTGATGCTTATAGCGTCATCTATTGCGCCGGAGATGATTGGTCCGATGGCCATGCCGACGCTCTGAGCCAGGAAGAATACTGACATCGTAGACCCCATGCCGAATTTTCGGCCCTCCTCTACACTCAGGGCGGTCGCCGCTGGCATAGCGACAGCGGAGCTGATACCCTGGAAGAGCAAGAGGAGCAGCAGTTGCCAGAAGTTGATGGCGAGGGGTACGGCCGCCAGCAAGGCTGTAAAAATGACGCTGGTGAGTATTGTCATGGTCCTCCGGTTGAGTCTGTCAGCCATCCTGCCACCGATAGGTGAAAATACTGTTACCGAAAGAATGTTGATGGTTAGCAGTATCCCGATGGTGCTGGTACTAAGACCGATGGCCGCCGCATAGATTGGCAGGAAGGCGGCGATACCCGCCCTTCCTAGGGATTGAACGAACCGGAAACTGAAGAGGCCCCGCATCATGTTGCTGGCACTCATCTCCCGGTAGGACAGATGTGGGCCTTCATCCTGTTCTCCAACCTTTCTTTGCTTGACTTCGGGCAGAAAAAAGAGGGCCACCAGGAAGGCAAACATGTTAAGACCTATCAGGATAAGGAAGGCCGGGGTCATGCCAAAATGATCGGTAACGACCCCACCGATGAAGGGGCCAAAGCCAAAGCCGCTGAAGAAGAAGGCATTGGCCCAGCCCATCCACTTGCCCTCTTCACCCTCCGGCGAGAGGTCACCGAGATAGGCGATGGCAACAGGGATAATCATCGCCCCGGCGAAACCCATGAAGAAGCGGACCAGGCTCAGGTGAACAACGTTAGTGGCGAAGATATAACCCACAGCAATGGCGGCATAAAGGAAGAGGCCGGAGGCAAGAAAGGCCTTTCTGCCTCTACGGTCAGACAGTCGGCCCACAATGGGGACAGCTATGCTGTTGGAGACGGCATAGGAGGCTATAATAATGCCCAGACCAATGCCGGTAGCCCCCATCTTATCAATATAGATGGGTAACAGTGGAGATATTATGCCGATTCCCAGCGTGGCGGAGAAGACACAGAGGGCGAGAATTGGGAAGACTTTCTTTATCATGGACTTAGTGGATATTATAGCTGGTAATGTGAGTGAATGGCAAAGTCTCACGATTGCACTTGCAGTATAGTCACTGTTATAATTGGTTACTGGCCTTTCGTTTCCGGGTCGGGCGAGAGGTTTTCTTTTCATCAGGCTGGACTTAGGCAGATGGTTTCGGGCAAGAAGCAGGAAGCAAACGTAGATAAAAACCTGGAAGTGATGCGACACTCTGCGTCCCATGTGATGGCGGAGGCGGTCCTGTCCATGTTCCCTGATGCTAAATTCGGCATCGGGCCGACAATTGAGAATGGCTTCTATTACGATTTCGAACTGCCGCGCACTTTGACCCCGGATGACCTGCCTGTCATCGAGGCGAAGATGAAGGAGATTGTGTCGGCGGATGCGCCCTTTGTCCACGAGGAAGTGACCAAAGATGATGCGCGGAAGCTGTTTGCTGCCCAGCCCTACAAGCTGGAGCTGATTGACGAGATTCCTGATGAGACGGTTACCATATACCGGCAGGGCTCGTTTACCGATTTGTGCCGTGGCCCCCACGTAAGCTCCACTGGTGAAATCGGGGCCTTCAAGCTGCTCAGTATCGCCGGTGCCTACTGGCGGGGCAGCGAGAAAAACCCTATGCTCCAGCGGATATACGGTACTGCTTTCAATCAACAGCGTGAAATCGAGGAATATTTAGAAGCGCAGGAGGAGTTGAAGAAAAGAGACCACAGAAAGATAGGCAGGGATTTAGACCTCTTTGTGTTTTCCGACTTGGTTGGAAAAGGTCTGCCTATCCTCACGGAAAAGGGCTCGGTAATAAGAAGAGAGCTGGAACGTTTCATAGTCGATGAGGAAATTAAAAGAGGCTATAAACACATCTACACACCCGATTTGGCAAAAGTAGAATTATTTAAAGTATCCGGTCATTATCCCTATTACAAAGACACAATGTATCCGGTTATGAAGATTGATGAAGAAGAACTGATTCTTAGGCCGATGACCTGTCCGCACCATTACCAGTATTACGCCAGCCAGCCGAGGTCTTATAGAGAGCTTCCATTCCGGATTGCCGAACTGGCAAAACAATTCCGCTATGAAAAATCCGGTGAACTGACCGGGTTGATGAGGGTACGCATGTTTTGCCTAGCTGATTCACATATTATCTGTCAGCCAGAACAGGCCGTGGGTGAACTGAACCAGGTACTGGACCTGATAGAGTACGTCGCTTCAGTACTGGGATATGAGCATGGCAAAGAATATCGATACCGGTTATCCCTAGGCGACAGGAAAGATGAGAAGAAGTATTACAAAGATGACCAGGCCTGGGATTACGCCGAGGCCGTCCTGCGGGACGTACTGGTACAGAGGAAGACCAACTATTTCGAGGCAGAAGATGAGGCTGCTTTCTATGGCCCAAAGATAGACATTCAGATGAAAAATATTGCCGGCAGGGAAGATACAGCTTTCACTGTCCAGTATGATTTTGTGGCGCCAAAACGCTTCAACCTTACTTATATTGACAAGGATGGTCAGGAGAAAGAACCTATCGTCATTCACCGGTCTTCAATTGGTGCCATAGAAAGGACCATGGCTTTTCTTATCGAACACTATGCCGGGGCTTTTCCCGTCTGGCTGGCACCGGTGCAGGTGATGATTATTCCGGTAGCGGACCGCCATCTGGACTATGCCCGCAAAATTGAGGCAGAGCTGAAAAAGGATGGAGTCCGTGCCGAGGTCGATGACCGTTCCGAAAGGATGAACCAGAAGATTCGACAGGCACAACTCGACAAAGTACCCTGTATGCTCATCGTCGGTGACCGTGAAGTGGAGAACGGGACAGTCTCCGTGCGCCTGCGCAGCGGTGAGCAACTACCTGCCGAGTCCACCAGCAGGTTCAGGGAAGCCCTCAGGAAAACGGTAGCCGGGCGAGCCCGCGAACTGGTTATGCTTGATTCTTGATTTATGATATGATATTGTATGTGTCCGTGATGTACCGATATTCCAAGGAGAGGTGAACTAGAACATAGTCAAACAACAGCGCGTCAACGAGCAGATCAGGGCTCCTGAGGTTCGCGTCGTCGGCGAAAAAGGGGAGCAGCTGGGTATAGTGCCTCTGGCTCAGGCACGGGAGCTTGCGCGCAAAAGCAGCCTCGACCTTGTAGAGGTGGCGCCCACGGCAGTGCCGCCAGTTTGTCGGCTGCTTGATTACGGAAAGTACAAGTACGAGCAGGCTAAGCGGGAGCGCGGAGATAGACGGAGCCAGAAGATATCATTGCTCAGGGAGGTCCGGCTGCGTCCGAAGATAGGTGACCACGACTTCAACTCGAAAGCCCGAACTGCCAGAAAGCTACTAACTGGAGGGGATAAGCTAAAAGTAACGATACTGTTCCGGGGCAGGGAAGTTACCCATCCTGAACTGGGCTGGAAGCTGCTGCAGCGAATGGCCAAGGAGCTTGAGGACATATCTTCGCTGGAGAGACAGCCCGCGATGGAGGGGCGGCGCATGAATATCATTCTGAGCCCGGCAAGTACGCAGAAAGGTAAGGCCAAAGAAGCACAGGCCAAAGAAGTACAGGCTAAAGAACCACAATATGCCAAAACTGAAGACTCATAAAGGTGCAAAGAAGCGCTTCCATATTACCGGCACTGGGAAGATAATGCGGGCGAAGGGTGGTAAAAGTCACCTGCGGCGGCGTAAACCGGCAAGGGTAAAACGTCTCTATGACGAGATGGTTCTCTTGAGTAAGAGCGATAAGCCACGGGTTAAGAGGCTCCTGCCCTATGGGATGAAGTGAGTCCTGTCTAAAGAGGCTTTACCAGCTGGACTGACCCCACTTGTTCGCAGAGTATTGTAGATTAACCGTTCGTAGGGGACGAGGAGGAATAGATTGCCACGAGTAAAGAGAGGGGTGACCTCTCACCGGCGACACAAGAAGGTGCTTGCCCTGACCAAGGGGCACCGCGCTACCAAGCACTCCCTTATCCGCCGTGCTAATGAGTCTATGCTCAAGTCTCTGAGCTATGCCTATGCACACCGTCGGGAGCGAAAGGGTGATATGCGGCGTTTATGGATTACGCGGGTCAATGCCGCCAGCCGGGCTGAGGGACTCACCTACGGGCAGCTAATTAGCGGGTTGAAGAAGTCAGGAGTGGAAGTTAACCGCAAGATGCTGGCAGATATGGCTGTCAGCGAACCGGAGTCCTTTAGCAACCTGGTCAGTGTGGCCAGGGAGCAGGTTAAGGGCTAACTAATAATTAATTGTCCGGGACAAAAATACCCCTTCTCTCTGGCAGAGGAGGGGTTTTTATATGGAGATTTTAAGCACATATCTTGAGGTTGGTAATGGTTAATCTGTTTATTCCTGTTCCGTTTACCTCTGTAGGTGGAGAAAGCCAAGGGGGACACCCCCTTGGAATCCCCCTGCCAAGAGGGGTTCCACCCCTCTTGAACACCCCAAAACGGTGTGAGGGTAGTCTTCGGGCAGGGGTCGTTCGCACCTTAGAGAGTGCCGCCCTGTTCTATCAAGAGCCTGGAGAGTAACTATAGGCAAAGAGTCCTAGAGAGACGAAGGCTCAGAAGTAAATAAACATTACTGCCGTTTATGGGGAGTTTTAGAGGGCGCAGCCCTCTTATATTGATTTTCCCCTTCCCCTCTGGGAAAGGGGATACAGGGGATGGGGCCGCCAATACCAAACACGGAAGCGAGGCAACCAAGAGAATACCGGGTGTTAATGCTAATCATATGGACGAGCACATTCCCTTGACCCTTCACCGAATGATAGCCTATAATCCAACGTGAGAGTGAGCAATGCGTGAACAGCTGGAAGGACTGCTGACAAAGGCCCGGCGGGAGCTTTCGGGCATCAATGAAATTAAAGACCTTGAATCGTGGCGGATTCGCTACCTGGGCAGGAAGAGCGAGCTGACCAATGTCCTGCGTGGCCTGGCTGCCCTGCCACTCGAGGAAAGAAAAGCGGTCGGGGCGCGTGCCAACGAGGTCAAGTCCCTGCTTTCTGAGGGGCTGAACCAGAAGACCGAGGAACTGAAAAGGGAGTCGGCGCAGAAGTCGCTTCGGGTGGATGATGCCCTGCTTGCCCGCGGTGATATAACCCTGCCCGGTCGCCACTATCCGGTGGGTCGGCTGCACCCGATTACCCGGACACTTAACGAGATGACCGAAATCTTTGTCTCAATGGGCTTCAAGGTATTTGAGGGGCCGGAGGTCGAGTGGGACTACTACAACTTCGAGGCGCTCAACTTTCCCGAAGAACACCCATCCCGTGATGACTATTCAACCTTCTGGGTAGACCGCCTGACATCTCCCAGAGGCTGGAAAGGCCTGCTGCGGACGCACACAACGTCGGTGTCAGCGCGTGCTGTTGAGACAATGGAGCCTCCGATTAGAATAATTGAACCGGGTAAGTGCTATCGCTATGAGGCCACCGACGCGACCCACGGCATAATGTTCTATCAGCTTGATGGCCTGGCAGTGGATAAAGGCATTACTATGGCTGACCTTAAAGGGACACTATACGAGTTTGCCCGTCGCTATTTCGGCGAGGACAGGCGGGTGCGTTTTCGCTGTGACTTTTTCCCCTTTGTTGAGCCGGGCGTCGAGATGGCTATTGAGTGTGCCATCTGTCATGGCGAGGGCTGCCAGCTATGCCGCAATGAAGGCTGGCTGGAGATACTGGGGGCAGGGATGACCCATCCTGAGGTGCTCAGGCGAGGGGGCATTGACCCCGATGTCTACACAAGCTTTGCCTTTGGCATGGGTGTCGAGCGGATGCCGATGCTGCGTTATGGCGTTGATGATATGCGCCTTTTCTATTCGAATGACCTAAGGTTCCTCAGGCAGTTTTGATATGCAGATTTCATTGAACTGGCTAAAAGAATACGTTGACATAGACCTGCCACCTAAGGAAGTGGCCCGGCGATTGACCATGGCCGGCACTGAGGTCAAAGGCATGCAGGTCATTGGTGAAAACTGGGGAAATATCGTCGTAGGCAGGATAACCGCCGTAAACCCGCACCCCAACGCCGACCGGCTTACCCTGGTCACCATCGACCTCGGTGGCGGTGAGGAAACGGTTGTTTGCGGTGCGCCTAATGTCACCGTCGGTGCCAGGGTGGCCTATGCCCCAGTAGGTGCTCGCCTTATCAATCCCCACACCGGTAAGCAGGAAACGTTGAAATCAGCCAAGATACGCGGCGTGGTCTCCAGCGGCATGGCCTGTTCGGAGAAGGAACTGGGTATTTCGGAAGACCACACAGGGATTCTAATTCTATCGGAGGAGGCCGAAATAGGCAGACCATTGGCCGATTACCTGGGCGATGTCATTTTCAACATGGATGTTACCCCCAACCGGCCTGACTGCCTCTCGATAATCGGCCTGGCCAGAGAGATTGCCGCTCTTACTGGCAAGACAGCGCACCTGCCCGATGCCGGCCATGAGGAGACGGACCCACCGGTGGAGAGTCAGGTGTCGGTGGAGATTGCTGCCCCCGACCTCTGTCCCCGGTACTGTGCCAGCCTGATTAGGGGGATTAGTATCGGCGAATCGCCGCAGTGGATGCAGGAACGCCTCATCTCCTACGGTATGCGGCCGATAAATAACATCGTCGACGTGACCAACTTCGTTATGCTTGAGTACGGGCAGCCGCTGCATGCCTTCGACTACGAGAAGCTACGGGGTAGAAAGATAATTGTCCGCCGTGCCGGTGAGGGCGAGGAGATAGTCAGCCTTGACGGAGTCGAGAGGGTTCTTGGTGGGAACATGCTGGTGATTGCCGATGCGGAACGTGCCGTGGCGGTGGCCGGTGTCATGGGTGGTGCCAATAGTGAGGTCACTGAAGAAACAACCTCGATACTGCTGGAATCGGCCAGCTTCAACCCGCGGAGTATCCACTATACGGGACGGACGCTGGACATGCCCAGTGAGGCGTGTATGCGGTTCGAGAGGGGTATCAGTCCTGAGCTTACCATGCCGGCAATAAAACGGGCGACGCAGCTTATCGCCGAGCTTGGCGGTGGGCAGGTGGCCAGGGGTATCATTGATGTTTACCCCGGCAAGGTGGAACCGCAGCCGGTGACTATCACCACTGAAGAAGTAAAGAGGGTACTTGGCGTGGAGTTCAGCCGGGAGCAGATTGAGACCACGTTGAACTTGCTGGGCTTCGAGTGCCAGGCTGGTTCTTCCGCATCGGAGGTAGTGGCGATGGCGCCTTACTGGCGGAGTGATATCGGTATACCGGTGGACCTTGTGGAGGAGGTTGCCCGTATTATCGGCTATGACGAAATCCCGACCACAATGTTGAATACTCCGATACCCCGGCAGAACCCCGACCCTGTTATCGGGCTGGAACGAGCGCTCGGGGAGACTCTTACTGGTTACGGTTTCCACGAGATTGTTTCCAACCCGCTGGTGGACCTGGAGACGGTGAACAGGCTATATCCGGAGTCACATTCACCTTCTCCGGTCCCGCTCAAGCTGGCCAATCCGATGTCGATAATGCATGAGTACCTCCGCCCCAACCTGCGGGTGTGTTTGATGGCAGCCCTGGTAACCAATCGACGTGCTGAGGGCCCTGTCCGACTCTACGAAATGGGAAAGGTCTATCTCCCCCGCCCCAATGACCTGCCTGATGAGGTCGAGATGCTCTGCGGTGTGCTAAGTGGCCCGCGAGGTGAACCGTCCTGGCAGGATATGTCCGGCAGGTCGGATGAAGTGGTGTCATTCGATTTCTTTGATGCCAAGGGGGTCGTCGAGGGGCTGCTTTCTCGATTAGGAGCGAATGCCAGCTACCAGCCTTCCTCAGATGAGACCCTGCACCCGGTAAAACAGGCTGCTATCGTGGTTAACGGTGGGCAAATTGGTGTCATCGGGGAGCTCCACCCGGCTGTGGCGGAAGCCTTTGATATACCGGGGCCGGTGTATCTCTTCGAGCTTAGCCTGCCGGTGCTGCTACCGCTCACCCGGGAGCGCCGGATGTTCCAACCGATACCGCGCTTTCCGGCTACAGTAAGGGACGTTGCCCTGGTGGTTGATGCCGGGACTGCCTATCAGCAGGTGGTCGATATCATCAGGGGCTTTCCACTGGTGGAGCAGGTGGCGCTGTTTGATGTTTACTCCGGCGACCAGGTCCCACCGGGGAAGAAGTCGCTCGCCTGCCGGATTACCTATCAGTCACCGGGCCATACCCTGACCGATGAAGAGGTCAGCAGGGTCCAGAAGCGGATTCTTGACAGACTTTCACGAGACCTTGGTGCCACGCTGCGTTCCTGATATCCCTATTGATTGAAGACCAGTTGGGGTGTATTTTCTGACGGTTGATTTCCTTTTGTTTATCTAGTATAATCAGAATATACTGATTTATCTGAATAATAATATTCCGTGGAGGTTGTTCTGATGGATACAGTCGGAAATAATGGGTTTTGTGGCCCGGAGCCTGGCACTTGCTGCCGTGTTGAGGCGCTGGTCAGTGTCGATGAAAGAGGGCAGATGGTCCTCCCGAAGGAGCTAAGGGAAAAGGCTGGCATCCGGGCTGGCAATAAGCTTGCGCTCACCGCCTGGGAGAAAGACGGAAAGGTATGTTGCATCACGATGACCAAAGTGGAAGAGCTCGCCGACATGGTCAGAGCAACACTCGGACCGGTGATGAAAGAGATTCTGTAAGACAAAAGGGGGAGTGGTTGATATGAATGACGATGAAATCAGGAAGTATGTCAGGGAGCACTATGCTGAGGTAGCCACCGGGAAGAGGATTCATCAGCCAGCGGCGAAAACTGAGGAAGCTGGCTGCTGTGCTCCGGATACCGGAGTGACCAGTTGCTGAACGCCTGAAGAAACCACCGGTACGGTGGGTGAAGATATGCAGGCATCAAGCTGCTGTAGTCCGGCGGATACCATGCCTGTGGCAATCGGCTACTCGGCGGAAGAATTGCAGGCGATACCCGAGGAAGCTAGGATGGGACTCGGCTGTGGTAACCCGACTGCCCTGGCTTCTCTCAAAGAGGGAGAGGTAGTGCTCGACCTTGGTGCTGGTGGTGGTATCGATTGCTTTCTGGCGGCCATTGCCGTCGGCAAGACCGGAAAGGCTATCGGTGTCGATATGACGCCGGAGATGCTCCACCGCGCGCGGGACAACGCCAGGAAGGGTGGCTATGACAACGTGGAGTTCCGGCTGGGTGAGATTGAGAACCTGCCGGTGGCCGATAATTCCATCGATGCTGTCATCTCGAACTGCGTTATCAATCTGTCACCGGACAAGGCGCGGGTATTTAAGGAAGCCTACCGGGTACTCAAGCCGGGTGGCCGGGTTATGGTCTCGGACATGGTCCTGACAAGGGAGCTACCGGAAGACATCAAGAACTCTCTGGCGGCATACGCCGGCTGTGTTGCCGGGGCTTCTCTGAAGGAAGACTACCTGGCAACCATAGCCGAAGCTGGTTTCGAGGATGTGGAGGTACTTTCAGAGCAGACCTCTGGTTCGGGTGAGTTGGCAGGCGCCGTTCTCAGCGTGAGTGTCCGTGCCTATAAGCCGAAATAAGTATGGAAAATTGCAGGTACTAAGAAAGGTCAGTACCTGATTTTGGCAGGTACTGGCTCTATTTTTCCTCTGGTTCGATTTTCTGTCTGAAGTCGACCGGCCGGAAGCGGCCCGCTTTAAGCTCGGCAATAAGCTCCTGTACGTTAGAGATGTCCCTCTCGAAGAAGGTCGCGCATGAAGGAATATCCGAGAGCTGGTGGGCATCGCTGCCACCGGTCCCTTTGAGACCGAGCCGCTGGCTTAGCAACTGGGAAAACCGGCTCTGTTGTTCTGTGGCCCGGCCGTTGTGGGTCTCGATAATATCTATCAGGTCGAAGACGCGCCGCTGACTGTACCGTTTGACGGAGTCCTCGACTGATTCTCCGTAGTACATGTTCCTCCGGTAGGGATGGGCGAGAATCATGACCCCACCGATTTCGTCCAGCTCCCTCTTTAGAAATCCGGTACGGTGCATGCCAAAGACATACTTATCCAGCCCGAACACCAGCAGGTGGCCATCCTCGGTGTTCATCTCTACCCCGGGTAGTATCAGGAAATCGAGCTCCCGGCAGAAGCGCTCGATGGTCGACTGCCTCCAGAACCAGTCGTGGTCGGTAATACAGACGCCGTCAAGTCCACTCTTCTTTGCCCGCTCAACCAGTTCGTCGATGTCTATAAAACTATCATCAGACCCGACAAGGGTGTGGGTGTGTAGGTCGATAATCAACTGGGTCTGGTCCCTTCGATGATTTTCCTTATCCGGTCAGCCACCTCCGACAGCGGAACAAGCTCGGAGTCTTTTTCGGAGCGTAGCTTGACTTCGACGCTGGCCTTCTCCAGGGTACGGGGGCTGACGGTGAGCCGGATAGGAATCCCGAGGAGGTCGGCATCGTTAAACTTGACCCCCGGTGATTCTTTACGGTCGTCGAAGAGTACCTCGATGCCCTCATCCTCAAGTTCGGCGTACAGCTTCTCAGCGACCTCGGAGACATAGGTATCTTCACGATAGAGAGGGCAAAGGTACACCTGGTAGGGGGCAATCGGTAGCGGCCAGATGATACCCTTTTCGTCGTGGTTTAGCTCGATGGCCGCTGCCATGAGCCTCCCGAGACCGATGCCGTAGCACCCCATGACGATGGGACGTGACTCCCCGCTAGCATTGATGAAAAAGGCCCCATTCTTCTCACTCTGGAAGGTACCCAGTTTGAAGACGTGGCCGACCTCGATACCACGGGTGGATTCCAGTTTGTGGCCACACTTCGGGCAGATGTCCCCGGCCCTGACCAGAGCGATATCGGAGATGATGTCGGCAGTAATGTCCCGGCCGTAGTTGACATTCCTGAGGTGGGTATCGGGCTTGTTGGCACCGCCGACCAGATTGGCTGCCGGGGGTACTGAGTCGTCAGCGACAATGCGAATGCCTGTAACGCCAACCGGCGATGCCGAACCGGGCACAATGCCAGCTTCGATGACCTCCGCCTCGGTAGCCAGACGCAGCTCGTAGCAGTGCAGGGCGTTCTGCAGTTTTATCTCGTTTACCTCTAGGTCGCCGCGGATGACGGCGAAGATGAACTCACCGTCGGCGATGTAAAAGACTGCCTTGAGGGTGCGGTTCGGGGGGACTCCGAGGAAGCCGGACACCTCCTCGATGCTGGTCATGCCGGGAGTAGACACCTCTTCCAGAGGTAGCGGCTCACCACCATCGATTTTCTCCTTAACACTCTCGGCTTTCTCAGCGTTGGCGGCGTAATCGTCGGTGGGGCAGTAGATAATCTCGTTCTCTCCGCTCTCGGCCAGGAGCATGAACTCATGGGACTCCTTGCCGCCGATAGCGCCACTGTCAGCCTCGACCCGTATGGAAGATAGTCCGCAGCGGTCGTAGATGTTCTTGTAGGCCTGGAGCATCTTCTGGTAGCTTTCGTTAAGCCCTGCCTCGTCGACATCGAAGCTGTAGAGGTCCTTCATGTGGAACTCGCGGGCCCTTATCAGGCCGCCGCGAGGGCGCGGTTCATCACGGAACTTGACCTGAATCTGGTAGAGGAGCTTGGGAAGGTCCCGGTAGCTCTGCACATGGTGGCTCACCAGTTGCGTGATTACCTCTTCGTGGGTCGGGCCCAGCGCCAGGGGGCGCTCCCGGCGGTCCAGCAGGGTAAAGAGGCCCTTCCCGAAGGCCTTATCCCGTCCTGTCTCCTGCCATAGCTCCAGAGGTTGCAGTACCGGCAGGGTCAGTTCCTGCCCTCCTGCCTTGTTCATCTCATCGCGGATGATGTTTTCTATCTTCTTCAGCACCCGCCAGGCGAGGGGCAGGTAGGAATAGACACCGGCGGCTACCTGGCTTATCATCCCGGTCCTGAGCAGTAGCTGGTGGCTGATGCTGTCAGCCTCAGCCGGTATCTCTCGTTGCGTTTTTCCGAACAGTTTTGATACGCGCATTTACCATATTAAACCATATCAGGCGGGTTTATGCCAATCGGGCAGCTTTCTGCGAAGGGTGCTCGGGTTGTCTG
>CAZTBG010000021.1:32924-34977 GCA_964611805.1 uncultured Dehalococcoidales bacterium
ATCGAGGGGAGCTTCGAACTGCCGCCGTTAGCCCGTCTTTCAGCTGATGACCAGGTCTTCGTGATGGCCTTTGTCCGTGCCCACGGGTCTATCAAGGAGATGGAGCAAGCATTCGGTATAAGCTACCCCACGGTGAAAAACCGCCTTAACCGTATTGCGGCGCAGTTCCCCTTTGTTGAGACCGCTCCGGCGGCTTCGCAAACTGACGTGTTATCACGACTGGAGCGGGGTGAAATTACTGCCGATAAGGCGATTGAGAGGTTATCGCAATGATGAGACCACCGTTATTTCTGAGGTTACGTTTTTGTGGGCGGCGGTATCGCTTTGGTCTGTGGCTTCCACTGTTCCTTATCTGGCCGCTGTTCCTGGTTGGTGCGTTGCTGCTGCTGCCGCTGGTTCTGCTGGCAGCGCTTATTCTTTTACCTTTTGGCTGGAGCCTGACGGTGCTGATGTTTGGGCCGCTGCTTTTGCAGTTACTGTGCGCACTACGCGGGCTCCAGGTGGATGTCAGTGATGGTAAGGAACAGGTCTACATATCGTTCCGATAGAAAAAATTAATGGAGGTATATGAAAATGAGTGAGAACCGGAGAAGAGTCCTGGACATGCTTGCCGAGGGAAAGATAAGTGTCGATGAGGCGGAGCGACTGCTGGCGGCAATGGGTGAGTCTACTGGTGAGGCTGAACCCTCTGTGGCAAGGGAGACCTCGAAAGACGACCGCAAGTACCTGCGGATTGTGGTTGAGCCGGACCCGGATGCCGGGCCGGGCGTGGAGCAGCACCGGGTCAATGTGCGCGTACCGATGGCTTTGATAAGGGCAGGAATGAAGTTCACCTCGTTGATTCCGTCGAATGCCACCGACCAGATTAATGACAACCTCAAGCGGCACGGGGTCGACCTTGACATACGTGACATCAAACTGAAGGACATCGAGCAACTGGTGGACGCCATGAAAGACCTGGAGATTGATGTCCAGGGTGGCCAGGAGGGGAAGGTAAAGGTCTATTTTGAGTAGTCGACTGGACGTCGTTCGATGGGCAGTGCCAAACGATGTAGAGTACCTGAATTACCTTTAGATTTTTATCTATGGAAAGAGACGTAACCATTGACGACTGAAGAACCCGGAGCCCGGGACATTGTCCTTGAGATAGATAGGCTCTGTAAAGCATACACCAGAGGAATCCTGGTCAATGATAATATTTCCCTATCGCTACGCCGGGGTGAGATATTCGGCTTACTCGGGCCTAATGGAGCAGGCAAGACAACTCTTGTCAACCAGATAATCGGTCTGGTGAAACCGGACTCCGGGAGAATTACACTGGACGGTGTGGACATTATCGCCAGGCCTGGTTATGCCCGGCAGGCCTGCTCTCTGCAGGCCCAGACCCAGGTGCCGATTGCCGGGCTTACCGCCAGGCAGGCAATTGAGCTTGTTGGGAGGATTCGCGGGGGTGATGCCAGAAGTGTACGAGAACGAGCGTCAAAGCTGATTGACCAGCTGGAGATGGAAGAATGGGCAAATAAAGCTGCCGAGAGTTTTTCTGGAGGAATGCGCCGTCTGGTTGCCTTCTGTATGGCAGTAGTGGTGCCGGGTCGCATAGTTATACTTGATGAGCCAACGAATGATGTTGACCCCTTGCGACGTCGACTCCTCTGGCAGGAGGTGCGCAACCTTATTAATGTGGGCTCTACGGTGCTGCTGGTGACGCATAATGTACTTGAAGCAGAGCGGGCCGTCGACCGTCTGGCAATTATTAATAATGGTAGAGTGGTCGGAATGGGAACACCAGGTTCACTAAAAGAAAATGGCGATGAGAATATCCGGTTCGAGCTTGTTCTGGAACCGAGAGTAGATTCGCCAGCACTACCCGAGTTTATACAATCGACCGTGGTCACTGGTAGGCGTTTGGTCAATAGACTGGCAGAAAGAGACATAGCACCGGCCATACAATGGGCGCGTAATCTTAAAGAGAGGAGCATAGTAGAGGAGTTCTCTATTGGTCCGACTACTCTTGAAGACGTGTACGTAAAAATGGTTGGTCGTGCTGATGCGC
>CAZTBG010000022.1:0-6502 GCA_964611805.1 uncultured Dehalococcoidales bacterium
TACGGCACGGTCTTCGATGATACCAATGGCAATAGTGAAAGGGATGTTGGTGAGGTCGGTATTCCTGGTGTTACCGTTACTCTGGATGAGACGACCTCTACTGTCACCGGCGAATACGGGCAATACACGTTTAATCTCGAGACTGCCAGTGTACACTGGGTAGTTGAAACTGATCCTGCGGGCTACATGTCTACCACTCCGAATGAGGTGCACGTTGATGTAGACCTGGGTAACAGTTACGAGGTGAACTTCGGTGACGCGTCCATAGAATCTGAATTCGCCGTAATTTACGGCACGGTCTTCAATGATGCCAATGATAATAGTGAAAGGGATGGCAACGAGGTTGGTATCCCCGGTGTCACCGTCACCTTGGATGGAACGACACCTACTGTCACCGATAAATACGGGCAATACACGTTTAATCTTGAGACTACCAGCATCCACACCGTGGTTGAAACTGACCCTGCCGGCTACATCTCTACCACCGACAACGAGGTAGACGTTGATGCAGACCCGGGTCACAGCTATCAGGTGGACTTCGGCGACAAAGTATCATCGCCCCCACCTCAGCCACCTAAGAGGGAACTGGACCATATCGTAATCTCACCGGATACTGCCAGTGTTACCGCCGGTGACACCCAGACCTACACTGCTGAGGCCTTTGACCAGCAGAATACCAGCATGGGTGATGTTACCTCAGACACCGCATTCACCATAGAGTCGGGGGCTGGTGGTAGCTGGTCAGGTAATGTCTATACCTCGGAGAATGCGGGCACGTGGATGGTTACCGGTACCTATCATGACAAATCAGACACGGCTACCCTGACCGTTGTTGCCAAGCCCGTTAATAACGGCGGAGAGAATGAAGAGAATGGTGAACCCGAATACTTCACTGTCGATTTCCTCGGCGAGATTACAAAGGTGCCGATTTCAGGTAGTGGGGCACTATTAGAAGACCTGGCAGCCCCCAGTCCCGACGGCAGCCACCTGTTTGAAATGCAGCAGGGTACCCGGGTGGTCGATAGCCAGGGAAACATAGTCAAGCTGATTGTGATAACAGAGGCAGTGGCGCCTGAGCTTCCGGTCAATACCGTACTCCTGGGCAACGCCTATGACTTTGAGCCAACGGGTATAGTCTTCAGCATACCGGGGAGAGTTACCCTGGGCTACGACGTGAGCCAGTTGCCTGATAATGTGGCGTCTGTCGCTCTGGCCTCCTACACTGATGGGCTGGGGTGGACCGAGTATGGGCCTGAGAGCGGCGCTGTCGCCGAGCTCGGTAAGGAGAGCGCCCGGGTAACGCACTTCACGATATTCGCCGTCCTGGCCAGATTAGATGTCCAGTCTCCGCCCTCAACCGGTGAGGAATTTGCTTTCTTCGAAGTGGCCAACCTGTCCATCACACCTTCCGAGTCAAAGGTCTGGGACTTCCCGACTTTCGTGGTGACCAGGGGAGAAGAGGCCACCATCACAGTTGACGTGACGAACGACGGCAACAAGGGTGGTAACTATACCGCCTTCCTCAAGATAAACGGCATAATAGTGGCCACGCAAAAGATTTACCTTGACCCGGCGCAGACCGGCCAGCTGAGCTTCACCGTTGGCCCGAACGAGCCGGGTATATACCAGGTCGCCGTAGCCACTTTGACCGGACAGTTTGAGAGCTCCGTCTGGTTCAACTGGGGCCTGATACTGGGGCTGCCGGCTGGCCTGATACTGCTCATACTACTGCTCTGGTACCTGAGAAAGAGACAAAAAGCGCGGGCTGAGTAGGCCGACTGACAAGACCCGCCCCACCCCGCTAACCCGGTCCCCCGCCTGACGAGATGAATCTCTCGCAGGTTATGTGAGAAGGGCTAACCAAGCTTGAAAACTGTTTGGTAGGCCCTTCTCCTTTTTATATTGCCTCGCACAACCGGCATTATTCGTACTGGCACTAAGGTACCATACACGTCGGGACGAATGTGTCATACCTGCCTTTCCGATGCCGTGTTAACGTAGAATTAATGAAGCTGTTCAACATGGCATCTCCAGTGGTAATGGTGGTGGGCCTGCTGCTGGCCTCGGCGGGGGTCACGCAGGGTGTCCTGTCTGCCGACGACATCTCGCTCTCCGGCCAGTCCGCCTGGACACAACCCGATGCCCAGGCCACCGTGGGTACGGGCGTTCCCGCCGCCTACAATGATGTGCTTGACGACGTGTCCATCGACCCGTCTGTTCTGTCTGGGGATGAAGACCCCTACCTCGACAGGCAGTGGGGGCTGGAGCAGCTCCTGGTGACGCTGCTGTCCCAGCCGGGAATGGATGGAGAAGGTGTCCTGGTAGCCGTCCTCGATACCGGTGTTGACTCAGACCACGAGGACCTCGGGGGCAGGGTTGTCGTTAGCGTGAACTTCACCAGCAGCCCCACGGCGGACGATATCAGCGGTCACGGCACTCATGTCGCCGGGATAATCGCTGCCAGCAGTAACAACGGTATCGGCATCGCCGGGCTCGCGCCCGCCAGCCGGCTCATGAATATCAAGGTGGCTGACGACGGGGGCAGGACCGAGGCGAAGGTCATGGCCGAAGGTATTCGCTGGGCAGTGGATAACGGCGCCAGCGTTATCAATATCAGTGCCGAGTTTTTCGAGCCGTCATCCGACCTGGAAGAGGCCATCGACTATGCCTGGGAGCAGGGGGCACTGGTGATTGCGGCGGCCGGTAACCAGGGCAACCGGCTGCCGGTCTACCCGGCCTATTATGAAAACTGTATCGCCGTGGCGGCCTCAACCAGCACTGGCGCCCTGGCCCCGCTGTCGAACTACGGCGACTGGGTGGACGTGGTCGCGCCCGGGTTTGAAATCTACTCCACGCTCCCCGGCAACAGCTACGGCTACAAGAGCGGCACCTCTTTTGCCGCTGCCCATGTCAGCGGCCTGGCGGCACTGCTCTTTCCCGTGACCACCGACACCAACGGGAACGGCCGGGTCAACGACGAGGTCCGCTTGGCCATTGAAGGCAGCTTACCCGGGCTGATAGAGTAGGGACAGGCCTTCGGTTCAGAAGTAAGTTTTTGCCTCTTGTTTCATATTATACGCTAGCTCATTCCTCTAAAACGCTTGACCAATTTTCTTTGGAAGTCTATTATCTCTGTAATGACTCAAGCGTACGAAAGCCGGTTAAATATTCTTCTGTCTCAGCTACTTGAACAACAAGGTATTGTCTCAAGGTCAGAGTTCATTGGCAAAGGGCGAGAGGATGTGGTGGTTTATCACCATGGTCTTGCTATTGTCTTGGAAGGCTCCTATGACAGACAGGATGCCGAAAAGGACACTAATAAGCGAATTGAACAATTAACAGCCGACGTTGGTATAGCCGTACACTACCCCAAAGAATTCCCCCAAGAACTAAGTGATAACCGGATTAAGAACAAGCTAAAAACTGAACCATTGTCAGTCAGAGTGATAGCACCGGAAGATATTTCAGGTACACTGTTCAGGATCCTCTATCAGAAAAATGTAATAGCCAAGCCTGTAGATGACTGGCATGAAGTCAGTCTCCCCCTCCTTACTACTCTTATTCAGGAAATTACTCAATTCATTATCAGCGAAGAGAGTATTAAGAAAGTCGAGGAGGAGGTCAGTAACCTAATTCAGGACTTTGTTAACGCGCTCTCATTCCACCATAAATCGGATACCATAGCTCAAAATATTCACGATGTCCTTTTTGAGCTTTACGGTTTCTCCATTGGTGAACCGAGTAGCATTAAGGAAGCTATCTTCGCTCAGTCTGTCCTTGCTATGCTTCTCAGTTCTATCTACTACGACTCCATCAGATACGCCCATAACCTTGACTCTCTTGAAAACCTAGCCCTGGCTACCAACCCGCAAAACGCTATTGCTAAAGCTACTAAGGACATCCTTAAGATAGACTACGAACCAATATTTGAAGCCATTGATGAGATGTTGAAGTCTTACCCTCCGTTACCATCTTTATTTGCCAAGTTGGTACACCTTGCAGGTGATATAGCTTCAAAGAAGTCACTGTTGAGAAGAGACCTAGCTGGCAAGGTATACCATAGGGTAGTTGGGAGTCCGAGCCTTAAAAAGGGCTTAGCTACCTTCTATACCCAGATACCCGCTGCCTACCTTCTTTTGTATCTCGCTAAGCCTAAACTCTCTAGAATTGCAGATTTCGCTTGTGGTAGTGGTACGCTACTGGTCGCAGCCTACAGTGCTGCGAATTCTCAATATCGTATGACCTTACTCCAGACCGGTATAGATATCAATCCTAAGGAAATAGAAATTGATTTTCATTCTCAATTCATTAGTTCATGCTACGCTTTCGATGTACTTGAATACGCCACACAGATAACAGCATTAAACCTTGCCTTACACAGTCCTGAGACACCCATCCCTGAATTTTCATCAATTTATACTATGCCCCTCGGCTATAGGGAGAAAGATGATAGTGTTTCTCTTGGTTCTCTGGAGCTTGCAAGAGGTACGCCTAAGTTTGAGCAGATGATGGGATACGTGACTCAGGTAGGTCTAAAGAAGAAAAGAAAAAGCAGAGAGTTGATGAAAAAACTCCTTCACCTAGAACCTTTTGACCTGATTGTTATGAATCCCCCATTTGCTAGGACTACCGGGCGAGGTGGTAGAGAAGGCGGTGGTATGTTTGGTTTCATGAGTGATGAGCATATACGTGCAGAAGTACTAAAAGACTATAAGATTGTTAGAGACGAGGCTAGGCGAAAACTTGAAGGAACGGCTAGGGCACTATTAAAAGATACTAACCTCGATTTATTGCTTACAGGTGGTGACTTCAGTCCTTATATGAATATCTGGCAAGCGGGTGAGGGTTTCTTGTTCCTCTACTTCGCAGACCTCAGGTTAAAAAACAATGGTAAGATTTGTTTCGTTCTACCCAAAAGCCTCTTGAGTGGTATTTCCTGGTTTCTTGGGCGCATATTGCTGGCTGCAAAGTACCATTTAAAGTACGTTATCGTAAGCTACGAACCAAATAATTACAACTTCTCAGAATCTACCAGTTTAAGTGAATGTATGTTTGTGGCTGAAAAGACGGATAAGCATCTGGAAGGCGAAGAGACTACCTTTGTTACTGTCCTGAAAAAACCCCACACCAGCATCGAAGCTATCGCCCTCGCTAACCGGATTGATATCCGAGAAGGTAACTTCATTGAGGCTGGTAAAAGTATGGCCTTTCTGACTACCGTCAAGCGGCGAGAACTCCTGGACAACGTGGATAACTGGGGAAGGTTTGTTTTCCTGCCCAATATAGAGCTACAGGACGAAGTCACTAATATGCTTGACGGGAAGCTGAAGCTCGGTGACAGGAAAGAAGAGTTACCATTGACCAGAATGAATAATCTTATCGCTACTATTGGGGTTGACAGGCACCGTTTTGTTGATACATTCCAGGTTGTTAATAAAAGCGTCCCCGGGAGTATGAGGATGCTTCATGGTGGTGAAGAAGAGCAGAGACAGACAATAGCAACCACGCCTAACGCATACATATTACCCATCATAGAGCGCGGTAAAGCGATCTTTCTGGAAAAGGCCGGTCAACTACTTGTTCCTGACAGGATAAGGATAGACACCGCTCATGTTACGTCTATGCTCTCAAACGAGCCAGTCTTATCTAATATCTTCTATACACTAAAATTCAAGGATGAAAGCCTTGACAGGATGAAGGTGTTTTGCCTCTGGCTAAATACAACCTGGGGAATACTCACAATACTAGCTAGTAGAGAGGAGACACACGGGGGCTTTCTCAGCATTAAAATGTCGCAGTGGAGACTACTTCCGGTATTAGACATTGACGTGTTAGAGCAGGCGAAAGTAAGGGCACTTGCCTCCGTCTTTGACGAATTCCACGACAAGGACTTAGGCCGAATACCGGAACAATACAACAGTAATGGGAGCGGAAGACAACTAAGGGCTCAACTAGACCTCGCCTTTTTAAGAGTCATGGGCATTGGTGCTACTGAGAGTGACTTGTCTGCTCTATATGACAACGTTTCTTCTTCTCTCAGACAGTGGCTAGGTGATTAGGGTTATATGATACGTGCTCAGATGAATTAACCTTCCCCTGTACCCTAAAACCTCCCCGTTCCTCTCCCCCGTGTTATAATAGACCCGGCAATAGTTCACTTTATACATGAGTATCCGGTGGGAGAAAGGGAAGTCAGCATGTCAGTGTCTGTTCCCAAGGGCTATATCGGAAGGCTGCTCAGGGTAGACCTAACCAGCGGCAGCATGAAGGAGGAGTGGCTGGATGAGCCTGAGCTGAGGAAATATGTCGGTGGGGCCGGCTTCGGCATCAGGTACCTGTATCGGGAGGTGCCGCCGGGTTTAGACTATTTCAGTTCGGAAAACCGCCTCATTATTGCCTCCGGTCCGCTGGGGGGCACCCGGATACCGGGCAGCGGCACCTATTCGGTAACCACCCGGGGGGTGCTGACGGGTGGGGCGGCTTTCAGCCAGGCCAACGGCTT
>CAZTBG010000022.1:6602-34754 GCA_964611805.1 uncultured Dehalococcoidales bacterium
GCCGCGATTGTCTCGGACAGGGGCCATATTGCCGGGCACAACGGCATCGGGGCGGTGATGGGCTCCAAGAAGCTCAAGGCGATAGCCGTCAAGCGGGGAAAACAGGCGATTCCGTTTCATGATGCCAAACGGGTATCGGAGCTGGGCAGGCAGATAGCGGACACGATGAAGAACAGCCCTCAGAGCCGGTTCTTATATAATTTTGGCACCCTCGGCAACTATCGACTGATGGAACGGGTAGGCGCCTTACCGATTAAGAACTATACGACCAACATTTACCCCGACAAAGAAAAACTCGAGCAGTTCACCCCGGAATATATCCGTGGGCGTTTTCAGCCCAGACCAGCTCCATGCTGGGCCTGCCAGATGCACCACTGCCACGAGTCCACCATTACCGAGGGGCCGTATGCGGGCATGGTCGTTGAAGAGCCGGAGTATGAGTGCCTCTCGGCCATGGGTGCCCAGATAGGCAATATGGAAGTGGCCTCGGCCATGATGCTCACCAACGTGGTCGACCGCCTCGGTCTTGAGATGAATGAGACCGGCTGGGTTATCGGCCTGGCCATGGAATGCTACGAGAAAGGGCTAATCGATAAGGCGAAAACGGGCGGTATCGAGATGACCTGGGGGAACGTGGAGGCGGTCCGGTCGATACTCCAGAACATCGCTCATCGGGAGGGGTTCGGCGATGTTCTGGCGGAGGGGGCAATGCGTGCCTCCTTTGCCATCGGGGGGGAGGCCCCGAACTTCGCCATCTATACCAGGAAAGGCAATACCCCGAGGGGATACGACCACCGGGCCTACTGGACAGAGCAGTTCGACAAAATCACCTCCAATACCGGCACCCTGGAATCACGGCCTATGGTTGTGGCTAACAGGGGTGAGATGTCTCCCGAAGACGTTGTCGACATAGCCACCTCGGGAAAGGGGAGGATGTCTTTTGTCGATTCCCTGGGGGTGTGTTTCTTCGCCACCATGGCCAGTATGCGTATTCTGTCAGAGGCCCTCAGTGCTGCCACCGGCTGGGACTTCACCGAAGAGAAGGCCGAGGCTCTCGGACTCCGCATTGTGAACCTGGCGAGGGTCTATAATATCAGGCAGGGTCACACAAGGGAATTGGATGCTCCGTCTCCCAGGTACGGCTCAACGCCTGTTGATGGCCCCTTTGCCGGAAAGACCTATATGCCCTCACTGGACTACATGCTTGATATGTATTACCGGAAAATGGGCTGGGACGAAAAGACTGGGAAACCCCTGCCGGAAACGCTCGAACGGCTTGGGCTGGGATACGCTATCAGAGATATCTATTAAAAGGTGGCGCACCCAATTATATCCATCTAAAATCAGTAAAAACAATTGTTGTTACAAATCTGACAAAAGGTTATTTTGTAAGATAGTAGAATTGGTGATAAGCTCCCTGGTTTGGATATGCTGGGCCATTTGCATCTGCACTTAGCAGAGTTTTCAGTAAAGATGGTATGATTGTCATATCGATATTTTTAAGGAGAAGTATTGTGGAACCAAAAGAAATCGATGGAGCTATTACCACATATATCCGTCCCCAGACCTTCCCCCTGGCTGTCCGTATGTGCCGAGAAGATGAACTTCCGGAGAGAGTAAGGCTGCCCATGCGTGACCTTGGCTTGAAGGTTTCTCTTTGCCAAGCGATTACCATGGCCCGCCGCTACGGCTGGGTGATTGCCCAAGGTGTGGATGATTCCAGTTGCTCCTATGGAGCCATTACACTGGGACTTCTTTATCCCAAGGAGGGTTGGCTCGACGGCAGCTTTGGTGAATCAATAGGGCAGAACAAAGAATCAGCCGCGGCCAGTGCTCAGAGTATGCCCAGGCTGGAATACGGGCAGTACAGCCATGTACTTATAGCCCCGTTGGAAAGGGCCGCTTTTGAGCCCCAGGTAGTAGTCGTCTATGGTAACCCGGCACAAGTAATCAGGATGGTGCAGGGTAGATTAGCCGGGGGAGAAAATGCACTTACTTGCAGGGTAAGTTCCGGTGCTAGCTGTGCAAACTGTGTTGCGTTACCGATAATTACCGATGAATGTCAGATTGTATTGCCCGGTCCCGGAGAGCGTATCAATTGCTCTACTCAAGATGTGGAGATGGCTTGCGCTATTCCGGCGAGTAAGGTCGAGGGTGTAGTAAAAGGTCTGGAAGCTGGCCACCGCTCCGGGATTTTGCGTTATCCTACCCCCAACCACCTTCGCTTTCAACCGCAACACCCGCCTTATATTACTCAGCTATGGGAATATATCCAGAGTGAAGATTGAACGGGTTACTGTCGGGTATCTTCCTTATACCTATATATATTAGTGCGAGAACACTCCTTTTCCATATAAGAGACCAGGATTTGGCTCTCAATGTAATTAGTGCCATTCCCAAAAAGTGGCGCACCCAGAGGAATTCGAACCCTCGGTCTCCAGGGCCACAACCTGGCGCCTTAACCGCTAGGCGACACTCACCATGAATCGCATCTTTTTAGGCGGCAGGGCTCCAATAATTATATAGAAAATCAAGGCCCTTTTTCAGTTGGCGACAGTCGTGGTGGGATTTTTTTGTATCTGGTCGTTCTGTCATTGCGAGTGACCCGCCTGCCATAGTCCCGAAGGGACGGCGGGCAGGAACGAAGCAATCTCGTAACTTGTAGAAATGAGATTGCCACGGGGGCTCAGACCGCCGCAATGATACTTGATGGGGTGCGGGCCACCACTATTAAACAGGGCGTGCGAGGTGAATGCGGAATGTCAGGGTGTCACCAATCATATGAACGAGTACGCAGTATTGACATGCCACGATGGATAGTCTATTCTCCAGAAGGTCAATTCCTTAACATGCTATACTATATGTTGCTGGACGCATCTTGAGACTAGGACAGGAGGTATCACGATGGCTACCACAACTGTCTATGAAGAAAGACCTTGGCTGAAGTTCTACCGTGAAGGGGTCCCGCCTGACGTCGATATTCCCGAAGAATCTGTCGTGAGCACATTTGACAAGGCTACCGAAGAATGGCAGAACAAGACAGCGCTGATTTTTTACGGTAGTAAGATTAGCTACCGCCAGCTGAGAGACCAGGTGGACAGGTTCGCCACGGCTTTGGCCGACCTTGGAATCAAGAAAGGCGACAAGGTCGCTTTACTCCTCCTCAATTCTCCCCAGTTCATTATTGCCTACTTCGGGGCACTCAAAGCCGGGGCAACCCTGACTCCCATCAGCCCCGTTTATGTCTCCCCGGAAATCAAGCACCAGGTAGAAGATAGCGGTGCCAGGACGCTGGTGTGCCAAGATATCCTCTATGACCACGTCGAAAAGTCCGGTGTAGAACTGGACAGGGTAATCCTGACGGACATCACTGAATATCTGCCTCGCCTTAAGAGAATCCTGGGGAAGAGCATGCTCCGCGCCGTCTACCAGAGAATGTCGGCACCACCGATAGAAATTTTCGAGCGAGAAGGCTTTTACAGGTTCCAGGAGCTGCTGAAGAAGTATCCGCCAAATCCGCCAGCTGTTGAGTTCGATATCCACAATGACTTGGTAACGCTTCCTTATACCGGCGGCACCACCGGGCTGCCCAAGGGCGCTATGATAACCCACTACAATATCGTGGCCGCAGAACACCTGGGGAACGTATTTTCGGGGGACATTGTTGAGGCTGGTAAGGAAGTTGTTATGGCGTACCTTCCCTTTTACCATATCTACGGACAGTCCGTGGTCATGCTGGGTGGCATCTCTCAGGGCTACACCCTGGTTATATTCACCACGCCGGACCTGGATGACATCCTGAACTCCATTGAGAGCGATAAGGCAACCATTTTCTACAGCGTCCCCTCTCTGTATGAGGCCCTCCGTGACTATGCCCGGACCGACCGTGTTAACTGGAAGCGTATCAAGCTCCTCATCTCCGGGGCGGACGCTCTCCTTGAGGACACTGCCCGGGGCTGGGAGAGACGGACCGGCACCAAAATCCACGAGGGCTGGGGAATGACCGAGACCAGCTCGGTTGGGATGCTTAGCCCCTATGGCCGTCCGAAGGTCGGTTCTTTCGGTACGCCCTTGCCCAATACTATGGCTGCCATAGCCGACCCCGATGGTACTGATTTCTTGCCAGTGGGTGAGATTGGTGAGCTGCTGGTCAGCGGACCTCAGGTGATGAAAGGGTACTGGAAACGACCGGAAGAGACGGCGAAGGTACTGGTGGAAATCAATGGCCAGACCTGGCTACGGACAAGCGACCTCGCCAGCATGGATGAAGAAGGTTATTTCTACTTCTACGACAGGAAGCGGGACATGATAAAATATAAAGGCCTGGCCGTATTCGCCCGTGAGGTGGAGGAGGTCCTGACTAGCCATCCTCAGATAAAAGAGGCCGGGGTCATTGGTGTTCCGGATGCCGATGTCGGCGAGAATGTCAAGGCCATAGTAGTCCTCGAGACTGAGGCCAGGGGAAAGGTAATGGAAGGGGAGGTCATTAAGTACTGTGAGGAGAGGTTGGCACACTACAAGTGCCCCAAGATAGTCGAGTTCCGGGGTGAAGTACCCAAGACAGATGTCGGTAAGGTGTCCCGGCGGGAGCTGAGAGAGACTGAGGAGATATAGGATGGCAGAATTCTTCGAAGTAGAGAATCTAACCAAACGGTTCGGGGGTCTGGTCGCCGTCGATTCAGTAAGCTTTCAGGTTGACCGCGATGAGATTGTTGGCCTCATTGGCCCCAACGGTGCTGGCAAGACCACCCTGGTACGCTGTATTCTCGGAATACTCCGGGCTGACAGCGGCAAGGTCAGGTTTAAGGGGCATGACATCACCGGACACCGTCCCTGGGATGTTGTCAACCGGGGAATAGCCGGTACCTTCCAGGTGGTGAAGCCGTTTCGCCGCCTGCCCATTATAGCCAACGTCATGGTAGGCTGTCTGGCACCACGGGTGAAGAAGCGGGGGGAGTGGGTCAAGCGAATTGAGATTAAAGCTCGGGATGCCCTGGAGTTTGTTGGTATCGCGGACCTCGCTCTGGAGCCAGCGTCCATATTGTCCCACGGCGACCTTAAGAGGCTCGAAGTGGCCCGGGCAATAGCCACTGACCCGGAGTTGCTGGTACTCGACGAGCCCTTTGGTGGACTGAATCCGGCCGAGACAGAGCTCATGGCGAAGTCGATTCGGAGGTTGCATAAAGGTGGCCGGTTCGGTCGATTACATAGTGAAGGGCCGGCGATGCTTATCATCGAACATAAGCTCAGCGAGTTGATGAAAATCGTGGACCGGGTGGTTGTTCTCAATTTCGGTGAGGTCATTGCCCAGGGTACCCCCGAGGAAATATCCCGCAACCAGACAGTGATTGAGGCCTACACTGGCAAGGAGGTGCTCATTGCTTGAAGCGAACGGCGTTACTGTCCGCTACGATACGGCGACGGTGCTCGATGATGCCAGTCTCAGGGTTGAAAAAGGTGAACTGGTAGGGTTGGTTGGTCCCAATGGTGCCGGTAAGTCCACACTGCTTCGGGCAATAGCCGGTCTTATTCGATGGGAGAGGGAGGTACTCAGGGGGACCAGACAGGCAGATATTACCTTTGAAGGAGAAATCACTTTTGAGGGTGAGCGGATAGATGGACTGTCGGCGTCCGATATCGCCCGGAGGGGTCTGGTTCTCTGCCCGGAGCGGGGCAGGCCGTTTGTTGAAATGACCGTCAGGGATAACCTGCTGGCCGGTGCCTACCTCTGCAAAGACCGTAAAGAGGTCGAGAGGAATCTCGCCAGGGTCCATGAGCTATTTCCCCGTCTGCAAGAGCGGGAAAAGCAGATATCGGGGACGCTCTCCGGTGGAGAACGTCAGATGCTATGTATTGGCCGGGCACTGATGCGTCAGCCCAAGATGCTGCTGGTAGACGAGCCCTCAAGTGGCCTGGCACCCCGGTTGAAAGAGGACCTCTTCAAACGTGTTGAGGAAATCTACCACGAGCTGGGAGTCACCATTCTTTTGGCAGAGCAGGATGTCAGCTTTGCCTTTGACCTGGCGGTGAGAAGCTATGTCATGTCCCGGGGGCACCTGATTGCTCACGGGACTGCCCAGGAACTCCTCGGTGACGAGACAATCAGAAAAACGTACCTGGGGCTTTAATCTGCCGCATGTTCGTACAGGCGGGTATTACAGGCCCGGCAGGTCTTCCGGAATGCCATATTGGATAGCTTGCAGCGGGGGCACTCCCTCTCTATTTTATCGCGTACCCAGACCGCAATACCCTCGGGCATAAAGAGAAGCATCAATACCACGATACCGGCGAATATCAAGTTTCGCACTTCGGGGACAACTCGCAGGAACTCCATCAGAGGAAAGAGGATATATACCCCGACCACCGGTCCGTAGATGCTGGTTATGCCACCGAAGACTGTCCAGATGATAACCTGAAATGACAGGGTCAGTTGCAAGTTGGAAGGGCCGGCAATTCTCATGAAGTGGGCGTGGAAGGCGCCAGCGATGCCGGCAAAGAAACCGGCCACGGCAAAGGCAAGCAGCTTGTATCTTATAGTATTGATGCCGCTGGCCCGGGCGGTAATCTCATCCTCACGGATGGCATGAAACACAATTCCCGTCCTGACGAGACTGCTGCTGGCGTCAGTTAATTTCCACATTAACAACACCGAGACAATCATCACAACAACAGAGATGTAGTAATCAGTCGTCCGCGATTCGGAAATGCGGGATAGTCCGGAGAGGCCGAGCTCGCCGCCAGTGAAATTGGGAAAGGCGAAAATAATGCCAAGCAGAATCAGAGGGAAGGCCAGTGTGACCAGGGCCAGGTATGGTCCTCGTAACCTTAGTGCTGGCAGGCATACAATCAGCCCGGCAATTACACCCGCCAGTGCCCCGATTGGTATCGTCGCCCAGGGCTGCCAGCCGAGGTGCAAATTCAGCAGAGCCGTCGTGTAAGCAGCCACCCCGAAGAAAAGTGCATGCCCGAAGTTTAACTGACCGGTATAGCCGGAAAGCAGGTCCCAGCTCACCGCAAAAATAACGTACATATTGGCGAAGATAAAGATGCGGAGATAGTAATTGCCGGAGGAACCCTGCACGAAGAGTGGAATGAAGAAGAGCACGACAAAGAAGATAAGAGCTAATAACCTGCCAGGGATGGCGAGCACATCCCCCTGAAAGTCTTTTAGCAAACGTCTGAGCAACTACAATCTCTCCTCTTCAAAAACCACACCGAATAGACCCTCCGGTCTAATCAGGAGTATTAGCACCATCACCAGCAGGGCAAAAGCGTCTTTCAGGAAAGCGCCGCTAGGCATGAGGAACACTACCAGGGCCTCGACAAAAGCAATAATGAAAGCCCCGATAAAGCTGCCCTTGACACTCCCCAGCCCACCGAGGACGACGATTGCCATAATCATGACCAGCGGGGATGTCCACATTCTGGGTTCGAGTGTCAGTGTTGGTGCTATCACGACGCCGGCTATCGCGGCCAGTGCTGCAGCCAGGGCCATGGTTACCAGCAGTATCCGGCGGACATTTATCCCCATGAGGTTGGCGATTTCGCTGTCCTGAGCGGTCGCCCTGATAGCGACACCAAGGCGTGTTTTAGAAAGCAATGCCCAGACCCCAAGAAGGACAGCCAGGGCGATACCAAACGTCAGCAGGTTTTGATAGGATACCTTGACACCGATTATCGTCCAGTAGCCGTTGACAAAACTCGGGGCACCAAGAGGTTCGCTGCTGAAGGCCAGAATCATACATTCTTGGAAGACCATCGCCAGGGCCAGGGTTATCAGCATTACGGTCACATGGTGCTCTCGTACGCGGTCTATGAACAGTCTGTAGGTGAGAATACCGATGAGGGTTGTTGCCAGCAGGGATAGAACGATTGAGGCAATGAGAGGCATATCAAAGAGCCTGGCAAAGGCATAGATGCCATAGGCTGCCAGCATGTAGAAGCAGGTGTGGGCCAGATTAATCATTCGGGCGACGCCAAAGATGAGGGAGAAACCTACGGCAAGCAGGGCATATGTCCCACCTTTTATCAGCCCCTGGATAATAATTCCTTCAACCATGACCTACTCTGGAGCTAACAGTTCCTTCCAATCAAGAACCCGTCCTTCCGTTCCAGGGACGCCGGGGCAGTTAACACCACCCCGGGTCCCCGATTGAATTCAGTTAAAGTCAGGCAGGTGTTACTGCTGGGTGTAATACGCGATAACCCGGTCAGGTATCTGCCACATGACGACACCCTCATAGGTGACGCCTTCCCATTCACCTACGCCCAGATTAGGCCAGACCGCCTTCATTTCTCCGTCCTGCCACTGGGTGGCAATGCCGGTAGTATAGCCCGGGCCATAGGTTACATCGTGCGGGGTTGGCGTGTCCGTTCCCATGAAGACAATCCTACCACCGGCGCCTTCGTAGTCTATATCCTCGAGCTCAGTAACAACCGCGTCGGCATCCAGCGTACCGGCGCTCTCGATGGCCTCTTTCAGCAGGTAGATGGCATCATAGGTGCCGGCATTGTAGGTAGGAGTCTCTCCGAACCTCTCGATAAATTCGTCGACAAAGGCCACTGTCTTGCTGGTCAAGGCGATACCCTCGGCGTAGGTGTTCAGGGTAGTCTCATAATTGCCGTACCCTTCGGTCGCATCCCAGAAGCCGTCCTTCTGCGCCTCAACGTTAATGCCTACCGATGCGACTGGTATCTCGAGTTCACCGAGCTGCCTGGCATAGGGGATACCTACCGGGCCTGACAGGATGGTCAAAATTAGATGAGCTCCGGAATCTTCAATGGCCGTAAGTTCTGCATTCAGGTCGGTGGCTGTTGCCGAAGGCCTCCAGGTACCGACCACCTCCATCCCGAGCATTGCCGGAACATACGCCTGATAGGCTGCCACCATGCCATCAGCCCATTCCGCCTGTTCAGCCAGTATGGCAACCTTAAGTGGTCCTTCAAGACCCAGTCCCTGCTGCATGATGGCTCCGGCCATGCCCAGTGTCATCAGCGAGTTGCTTACCAGCTTGGTACTGTTGAACGGTGTCACCCGGAACCAGTACTTGTAACGGTCATAATCTTCAACTGCAAGCTGACAGAGTGATTCGGTGGCAGCGCCACAACCGAGGAATATTGTATCGTAGTCCATGGCGACATCTATCATGGGAAAGACTGATTCCGTCCTGAAGCCACCAACGACAAATTGAGCGCCGTCTACCGATATCAGCTTCTCCATAGCAGCAGCGGCATCGGTTGGACTTGTCATTTCGTTCGAGTCTGCCTGGATAAGTTCAATCTTGTACATTACCCCATCAACATCTATACCACCGGCGGCATTAATCTCCTCCATAGCCAGAGTAGCCCCGTACCAGTGGTGTTCACCCTGGACATACTGCATTGGCCCGATGACACCAATCTTGATAACGTTTTCTTCTTCTTCACCACCACAACCAGGGACAATGAGCAAGACCAGCAGGGAGCACACGACTAATACAGGAATCAACTTCTTCAGCATTATGACCTCCTTTGCATAGTTAGTAATATAACTCTACCTGGTCAAGACCTGCCACCCATCATCACCTGCTCTCGGAACCTGTTCTCTACAAAGGCAGATACCTCCTTTTTATTTCTAATGTCATTCTCTATGCTTACCAAGCGTATGAACACTTTATGCTACCAATGACTTCTCAATGGTAGGCGTCACCAACCAGCGCCGATTTATATGTTATTTGCAGTATATTCCGTAAGAAAATATACTCCCCTGAGGTTGGCTTGTCAATAACGCGAATTGCCTGACTATGCACCTATTGTTTACCAGCCGCTGGCAGGTCTGCCACCGAGTTTTTACAGATTCCTCAAGTCTTGGCTGGCTGAGGTAAAGGATGCTAGCAGATAGTAATTCAGATACGCGCCCAGAGGGATTTGAACCCCCGACCTTCAGGGTTATTACCAACATGGGGGTTGCCCACTATCAACCCTACGTTTGGGTGAGAGTTAGGGTGCCCGGAAGCGTCCACGTAAAAATCAGTAAAGACAGTTGCTGTGACATATCTGATAAAAGCCCTTTTGTAATATTGTCTGAGCCAAGTGTGCCTGATTTGATGGCCCAGGTGGGGTTAGGGTCTATTCACGAGGAGTTTTCGATAATGTAGAGCGTGAACTAAATTCACCACCACATCAGTCTTTGAAACCACCACCTACAATCGTAATCAGCTACCCACTGATATAGGCCTTGCATTGAACCGCACAGCTACCACAAACTGAATTGCTTTTCCTGTTTGTCACCATTGTATCCGCAAAATTACGCGCGTTAATCTGGGGTGACTGGCAAAGAATAACTAAGGCTGAGCCTTCCATTCACTTTCAAGTAACCCGTACACCAGCACATCCCACCAGCAACCTTTGAAGTAATCATTCTCCCGTAACCGTCCTTCGAGACGCATCCCCAGCCTTTTCAGCACCCTGGCAGAGGGGATATTTTCTGCGATACACCATGAGGAGATACGGTGTAGGTTCAACTCCCTGAAGCCAAAGCCAACAATGGCTGTAGCCGCTTCAGTGGCAAATCCCTGGCCCCAGTACTCCGGTGCCAGTTCATAACCGATGTCAGCTTCCCAGTCGTTCTCGTTCTTGCGACGAATCCCGCAGCTACCGATTAGCCGCCCATCAGACGGCAGGGTAATGGCGAACTGGAACCTGCGGCGGGGTTGCTCCGCTTGCCAGTCCAAGAACATCTGCACGAAGGCACGCACTTCGGCTTCGGTGCGCTCGGTCCATGGGTAGAACCGGAGATACCGCTTATCGTTCTGATAAGCCAGGACCGCTGGCCAGTCATCCGCTTCGTAGTCACGCAGGACAAGCCGTTCCGTCACGATATGCATGGTGATTCCTTACTTACTGCACGGTTTACTTTCTTAAGTCCTTCTGATAGAGTCTTAAGTTACACCAGTGCCTGTATCCGGAGACACTCCTTTTTCATTTGAGGGGCCATGATTTGGCTCTCAATGTAATTAGTGCCAGATTAGTGCCATTCCCAAAAAGTGTTACTTACCAAATCGCAATTATTGTGCTTTGTAGTATCAAAAAGTGGCGCGCCCAGAGGGATTCGAACCCCCGACCCTCGGTTCCGAAGACCGATGCTCTATCCGCTGAGCTATGGGCGCTAGCTGCATTCTAGTTCTGGCGCCATCTGATTGTCAATTCACACCAGCGTTCCATTCACCTCATATGCTCTGTTTAGTAGTGGTGGCCCCATCCCCCGCCTGCCAAAGCCTTGTGCGGCGGGCAGGCCTGTTTCCCCCTTCCCCAGATGGGGAAGGGGGAATTTAATAAAATAGAGGGGCTTCGCCCCTCTAAAACTCCCCTTGGGGTGATGTAAAGTTATGCAGTCCCTTAGAAATGCCCTTTAACGGTGCTTGGAATATCTCTTTACTCCAGAGGCTGCGCTTTCCTTATTAGCCTGTGGCCGGATCAAAAATATCCCACATGAACAAAGCTTGCCCATAAGGTGTGAAGGTGCTTGCATAAGAACTAGCCCTCTCACCGTTTTGGGGAGTCAAAGAGGGGTGGGACCTTTCTTGGCACCTGCCTGCGCGTAGCCGCTCCGGCGAAGGCAGGGGGGATTCCAAGGGGGACACCCCCTTGGTTTTTGTTATTCGTAAGGAGAAGCGGAGCTGGCTCATTCATATTGGGGAAAGGGTGGGGTGGGTGGAGGGATTCGAACCCTCGATCTCCAGGGCCACAACCTGGCGCCTTAACCGCTAGGCAACACCCACCACAAGTCGTATCTTTCTGAATGTCGGGGCTCTGACTATTATATCCAATCGCAAGGGCCTCTTTCAATTCGCTCCGGTCGCGGGACGGCGGCTGGTGCTTTGAATTGATAAGTCAGCCTGCTGTGGCTATTCCAGGTATGTAATCAGTTCGGTCAGGCTGAGGATTCTGGGGGCGTCGGTGAATTCAGGTGACACATTGAAGCGGTCAATTAGTATTGGCGCGATGCCGGCGTTTCTGGCTCCGACCATATCCTGCAGGTACTGGTCCCCGATATATATAGCATCATCGGCTTCTACCCCGGCCCGTTCGAGGGCCAGCTGGAAGATTGCAGGATTGGGTTTATCAGCCCCGGCCTCCGCGGGACTGATGATGAAGTCGAGATACGGCTCCAGCCCCAGTTCCTGGCAGATTTCGTGGATGCCCCGGCGGATATTGGTTATCAGGCCAGTAATTAATCGGCGCTCCTTGAGCATTCTGATGGTGGGAATAACATCGTCGTAAAGAGCAAAGCGCCTGCCGGCACCCATCTCTTGTAGTCTGGCAATGGCCTTTTCTGCAAGTACTGTATCCGCATCGACACCTGCTCTGGTCATGATGCCCTGTTGGTGGCGGATGAAAGTCTGTATCTGTTCCTCGGGGGAGCGGCCTTCTAGAGACAATTCAGAGAACTCAGCATAGAGGTCTCTGTCCGCCAGGACCAGCGCCCGTTGTATGTTTGTACGGATAACATTGAAGCCCAGCTCCCGAAGAACCTGGGCTTGCAATTGTTCTCGTGGCGGGTCGTAGTGAGCGAGTGTGCTGAACCAGTCGAAAATTACCGCCTTTATCAAAACGGCCTCTTTGTGCTATCCATCCTTAATACCGAGGTCGACGATGTAGTCCACTGCATTCTGGACGGTCACGATCTTTTCTGCGTCCTCGTCCGGTATCTCGACCTTTAGCTCTGTTGTGCTAAATTCCTCCTCCAGAGACATGACCAGCTCTACCAGGTCCAGGGAGTCGGCTCCCAGGTCATCAACGAAGCTGGCTGCAGGTACTACCTCGTTCTCGTCAACGCCTAATTGCTCCACGACTATCTTCTTCACCCTATCCAGTACAGTTGCCACTTTGTACCTCCTTACCGAAAAACACTATTTGTTGACGAGAGTGCTTACTGCACCTAATACGCCATTAACAAACCTTGCCGAACTTTCGCTACCAAATGTCTTGGCCAGTTCAACTGCCTCATTTATAGCTACTTTGGTTGGTACCCTATTATCCAGTAATATTTCATATATTGCAAGTCTCAGGATACTTTTGTCAACTGCCGGCAGTTGCTCAATCGGCCAGGCGGGGGCAAAACGCCGGATATGCTGGTCAATATCATCCTGGTGCTGGACTACCCCACTGACAAGTTCGCGGGCGAAGCTGGCATTGACCTCAGACAGATTGCTTTCCTCCAGTAGGTGGCTCAAGGCTTTATTCAGGTCGTGCCCGGCGGTGCTGATTTCGCATAGCGCCTGAAAGGCAATTGTCCTGGCTTTCCGCCTTTGTCCTGTCATATCCGTTATTCGCCGCTGAGATTTTGTGGCCTTTCTAGAGTTTACCCAGCGAAATGCCTCCGTCAACCGTAAGCACCTGCCCGGTGATATATCTGGCTTCCTCGGAGGCGAGGAAGGCAACCGCCTCGGCAACGTCGCGAGGGGTACCGAGAAAGCCGAGGGGCACCTGGTTCATGAGCTCCTGTCTCCGCTCTTCGGGCAGCTGCTGTGTCATCGGCGTGTCGATGAATCCGGGAGCGATAGCGTTGCACGTAATGCCACGCGAAGCGACCTCCTTGGCAATCGTCCGCGTCAGTCCGATGATACCGGCTTTTGAAGAGGAGTAATTGGCCTGCCCGGGATTACCTATCAACCCGACGATGCTGGAGATATTAACAATACGACCCCAGCGTTGCCTCATCATGTATCTCAGTACGGCCTTGCTGCAAAGAAAAACGCTCTTCAGGTTTACCTCCAGCACTTTATCCCAGTCGTCGTCAGACATCCGCACTATCAACTGGTCCCGGGTAATACCGGCATTGTTCACCAGGATGTCAACCTTACCGTATTTGTCCACGGTGGTGTCCACCAGACTGGCTACGTCTGCTGGTTGGCTGACATCGGCGGGAACGGCCAGGCTGTCCCGGCCCAGCCTCATGATTTCCCCGGCCACTTCCCCGGCGGGTGCCATATCGCCGATATCATTAACAATGATGCTGGCACCGGCCTCTGCCAGCTTCAGGGCAATTGCCCGCCCGATACCCCGGCCGCCACCGGTAACAATGGCTACTCTATCTGAAAGGTCCATAGACTACTCCCTCAGCTTTCTCCGCTCAGGGCTTTGATATCATCGGCGTTGCCGATGTTCATTGTCTCGGTCTCCCGGTTTATTCGTCTCATCAGACCGGTAAGTACCCGGCCCGGTCCTATCTCGATGATGCCGGTGATGCCCTGACTGAGCATGTATTCAACCGAGCCTTGCCACTGAACGCCGTTACGAAGCTGGTCGGGGAGCTCGGCTCTCACAGCATCACAGGTGGTCAGAGGTCGGGCAGTGACGTTGGCAACGATGGGGACACTCGGGTCATGAAAGGCGACGGTTGGCAGAATCTCGGCCATGCCTTCTACTGCCGGTTGCATCAAAGGGCTGTGGAAAGCCCCGCTCACCTGGAGAGGTACAGTTCGGGAAGCACCCTTCTCTTTGGCAAGCTCAACGGCACGGCTCACGTTTTCGGTAGCGCCGCTGATGACCAGTTGTCCCGGGCAGTTGATGTTGGCGATGCAGGTATCAGTTTGCTGGCATATCTCAACCAGTACCAGCTCGTCCAGCCCGATTATGGCTGCCATCGTACCGGGTTGCTTGAGTCCGGCCTCATGCATCAGCCGACCTCTCTCCCGGGCAAGACGGACGGTATCGGCAAAGTCAAGCACATTGGCGGCGGCCAGTGCTGTGTACTCACCGAGGCTGTGCCCGGCGACAAAGGCAGGAGGCGGCAGTCCTGTGCCTGTCTCCTGGGCTACCTTCAGGAAGGCATAGCTGACGGTCACCAGTGCCGGTTGGGTGTTTATTGTCTTGAGCAGTTCGTCTTCCGGCCCTTCAAAGCAGATTCGGGAGAGAGAGAAACCTAGGGCCTCATCGGCCTGCTCAAATATAGCCCTGGCAGTAGGGTAGCTGTCGTGTAAACCACGTCCCATTCCCACGGCTTGGGCACCCTGCCCGGGGAAGACATAGGCTACTTTTCTTGCTTCTGCCATCTCAGCCTCCTGTCTGTTTTTTAAGGTCGGCGATAATAGCCTCAGCCTCAGCCATTATCTCTTCAATGATAACCTTGACAGGCTTGATTTCCTTTATTAACCCGGCTATCTGCCCGGCCAGCAATGAGCCCTCGTCGACATCACCCTCAATAAGGCCGAGATACATTCTACCCTGCCCGAACAGGTTCAGTTCCTCGGGAGTAACCCCGGCCTCCTCTAATGCCAGGTACTGCTCGGTGAGGCTGTTCTTCAGGCTGCGTAATGGCAACTTCATAGTCCGCCCGGTGATTACTGTGGAACGGTCATCTGCCTCCAGGATTTTTTGCTTGTACCTGGGGTGGGCGATACATTCTTCACTGCATACGAAACGGGTGCCAATCTGGACGCCCTTAGCACCGAGGGCCAGGGCAGCTACTAGGCCCCGGCCATCGGCGATACCACCGGCCGCTATTACTGGTATGTGAACGCTGTCTACCACCTGTGGTACCAGGGCCATCGTTGTTGTTTCACCAATGTGCCCCGCCGATTCCATGCCTTCAGCAACTATAGCATCGGCCCCGGCCTCCTGCATCCGCCTGGCAGCAGAGACACTGGCGATGACCGGTATTACCTTTATTCCCGCCTGCTTGAACCCAGGCATGTACTTAGCCGGGTCGCCGGCACCGGTGGTCACGATGGCCACCTTCTCCTCAAGGATTACGCGTGTTACCTGCTCGGTGTGGGGAGACTTCAGCTGGATATTAATCCCGAACGGGCTACTTGTTTGCTCCCGGGTTCGGCGTATCTGGTCCCGTACCCAGTCCGGCTCGTAGAAACCAGCACCGATGATGCCCAGCCCTCCGGCATTGGAAACGGCCGAGACAAGCTCAGCCGTGCCGATATGGGCCATTCCACCTTGAATAACGGGATGCTTAATACCAAAAAGGTCGCATACTGCCGTCTTCAGCATGAGGCGATTTCACCTAGGTAGCCTTTGGTTTGGGACTTTTTATCTCGATGACGTCCCGGCCAGCATAGCTTCCGCATGTTGGGCAGACGTGGTGGGGCAATTTCGGGCTGTGGCACTGCGGGCATTCGACCAGTGCTGGCGCAGGCCATGCCTGATGGCTACGTCGCTTGTTCTTACGCGCTTTGGCGGTTTTTCGCTTCGGTAAGGCTCCCATTACTCGATTCCTTTACAGTTATAAGTCATTATTGCTGGTGACGACCAGCTTTCGTAATGCGGTCCAGCGTGGGTCTACATCCGGCGGCAGACAGCCACATTCTCCCAGATTACGGTTGTAACCGCAACTGGGACACAGCCCGGCGCAGTTCTCGCGGCAGAGCGGCTTCATCGGCGTGGATAGCGCCGTGTATTGACGTATCGCCTCCGTCAGGTCAAGGATGTGGTGTTTATCAATAGTAAAACAGCCAGGCTCATCTGGTAGAGGCATCGACGCACCGGTCATTATATCTATCGTCGGGAAGTATTCTTCTACAATCCTGAGTGTCAGGGGACAGCTGCACGGGCTGAGACAACGGCTGCAGATAAGTTCAAGCTCCGTGTACAGCGTGCCGCGGACCAGGATACTGCGGTCAGTACGGGTCAGCGTAACCTCTCCCTCGACCTGTATATCGGTACCGGCAATGCCAACGGTATCATTCACCTCACAGCTTCTGGTTGCCCCTATCGGCTCTTTGAGTTGCTGGGAAACGTTTATCTGCAACATGCCACCCTCCTCCTGACGGGGATTTATCTGGGATGTTTCCCCTCCCCACGCTTGCGGATATGCTTAGTCCTGCTCAATCAGTCTGGCCAGTCAGCCTATTATAGGCTGAGTACTCTGCTGGCGTCAATATGCACTGAGGTAGCCGCTGTTGCCTGATTGACATTCGCTAAGCGTGAACACTACAATTCGCTATGAGAAAGCGGGTGTAGAGGAATGGCTGTGGAACACAAGGAAATCGTTAGAGAAGGCTACGATACCATCGCTGAGAAGTATCTGACAGCTCGGAATGGAAGTCTGCCTGAAGATATAGAGCTGCTCCAGGAGCTAGTACAGCGTTTGCCGAAAGGGGCTAAGGTGCTTGATGCTGGCTGCGGCGCCGGGGTACCGATTACGCGCATCCTGAGCCGGTACTTCGAGGTGGTCGGTGTCGACTTTTCGGAGGAACAAATCAGACTGGCCCGAGAACTGGTTCCAGAGGCGGAGTTCATCTGCCAGGACATAACGGCCCTCGACTTTCCCGACGAGTCATTTGACGCAATCTGTTCATATTACACTATTATTAACATACCGCGTGAGGAACATCAGCGTCTACTAAAGACCTTTTTCCGAATGTTGAAAGTATCTGGACTGGTGCTGCTCACCATGGGGGTCGGTGACCTTCCCGGAGACATAGATGACTTCTTTGGTGCCAGGATGTACTGGAGCCATTTTGGTGCTGAGACAAATCTTAAGATGATGGCTGACTGTGGGTTCCGCATTATATGGTCAAAAACAATCACCGAACAACTTGCTTTTGGCGGGGGAAGGCATCTTTTCATACTGGCGCAGAAGGCTTAGCGTTTGACTCAATAATTTGTGCCGCTACGCTCGGTGATGTATCATGGATTTAGATAAAATGAGTGCTTCAGCTTCGATAGGACCAATCAGGCCACCCTCAGAGGCCTACTCCTTACTGGTGAGGGTTACGGAGAACTGCCCCTGGAACCGTTGCGAGTTCTGTTCCTCTTACAAGGGGCAGAGCTTCCGGGTAAGACCGGTGGAAGAGGTGAAAGAGGATATCCGGGCGGCTCGTAGGTTGATGGATGAGACCTGTGAATGGGCTGAGCGCGCTGGCTGCAGTGTCGGGAATATCGCCCGGCTCAACGGCATTCTCTGGCTGGAGGATGATGGCGTTAAGAGTGCCTTTTTGCAGGACTCGGACTCTGTAGTAGCGAAGACCGAACAGTTAGTGGATATAGTCGAATTCCTCCGAGAGACCTTTCCTACCTTGGAGAGGGTCTGCTCTTACGTTCGGGGGAAGACATTGTCCAGAAAGAAGCCTGAGGAGTTGAAGCGGCTGCGGGAGGCGGGGCTTTCCCGGCTGCACGTAGGTCTCGAGACGGGTGACGATGAGTTGCTGGCCTATGTCAGGAAAGGGGCGACCGCCGAGGAGATGGTGCAGGGCGGTAAAAAAGCAGTCGAGGCCGGTTTTGAGGTGTCCGAGTATGTTATGCCCGGACTCGGTGGTCGGGAGAGATGGCAGCAGCACGCTAAGAATTCAGCTAAGGTGCTGAACCAGATAAATCCCCGTTTTATCCGCCTGCGTACTTTTCGTCCCGTCCCGGGGACACCGATGTATGATAAAGCCCGGCGTGGTGATTACCACGTTCAATCTGTCGAGGGTATTCTGCAGGAGATACGGGCTTTCATCGAAGACCTGGAGGTGACCTCGGAGCTGGTCACCAGTGACTTTGCCGTAAACAGCTTTATGGGTGAAATCGATGGTAAGCTCCCTGAGGACAAGGACCGGCTGCTGGAGTCTGTCGATAGAGTTCGGGCTTACTGGCGGGAAAGGGGAGAGCCAAAGCATAATCCCTTCTTCAGGAGAATAGCCCCTGAGCTCATTTGATTGAGGAGGGCAGTGAAGATGCCGGTAAACATAACTGTCTATTCCGATTACCTCTCCCCCTGGTGCTGTGTTCTGGCTGTTCGATTGCAGCGTGTCAAGGAGGAGTACGGGGAGAGCATCAGCATCATCTGGAAAAGCCGACCGATAATGATTGGTGACGTCCCGGGTAGAAAGATATCAGACCACAGCGTCGAGTCACGTATGCGTGCCGGACTGGAGGAAGAGGGCTTGTTCAATCCCTGGGATAAGAACGTACCGTACCCCTCATCCAGCATGCCTGCCCAGATTGCCAGCAAGTGCGCCTTGCTCCAGGGAGCGGAGTCCTTCGAACGTTTCCATGCCGCACTTTTTCAGGCGTTTTTCCGGGACTGCCGTGATATCAGCCAATCAGAGATACTGTTTTCTCTGGCCGCCAGTGCCGGCCTGGACATGCAGCGGTTCTCCGCGGACTTTAATAATGATGAGCGGCGGCAAGAAGTGATGGCTGATGTTGAAGAGGTGCGGAGCCAGTATGAAGGCTGGGGAGTCCCTCTGACTGTAGTCGGTGGGCGGATTCCTATAGAAGGGGCTGCCCCGACAGAAGTGTACCGCCGTGCCGTAGAAGTCTGTCTTAAAGAACAGCCCGGTTAAGCCTCACGATTAGGCCTCTTTGAGAAGTAGGCGACAGGCCCTTTGCCATAGCCGAGATGCTCAATGACCCGCATCGAATCGGTATTTTCTTCCTCAATCAGACATGCTATCATGTCAATGCCAGGCTTGAATAACCTGTCTTTCGCCTCGGCTTCGCCGGTTCTGTTTGGTTTTGATTGCTACCAAGTGGGGAGCAGTAGTGTGTCATCGCGAGGGGGCTTTAGCCCTCGCGGCAATCTCATTTCTCTGCCTTACGAGATTGCTTCGTTTCACTCGCAATGACGGTTTAACCAACCAAATGCAGATGAAACCCGCGGACGCTATTGACTTTTGTGGGAAAATGTGCTAATATGATTCATGAAAATAAATTCAAGCTATAGATATTATGAAATAATAAACCTGATATAGAGAACATGATTGGCATATTCGGATAAGGCGGCTCTTTCGTTGAAATAGGGGGATTTTGAAAAAATGCGAGAATGGACACTGATTTCACATCATGGGCTTGTTTTGGCATCTATATCAAGAAACCAGGAGAAGACGGCGCGAGAAATAAGCAAAGACGTTGGTATTACTGAGCGAACCACGCACAAGATTATTACGGACCTTGAACAAGACGGGTATATCACCAGGGTTAAGAACGGCCGGTGTAACGTTTACAGGATACACCCCGATATGCCTCTCAGGAACACCATGAGCGATGCTGCTGTCGGGGAGCTACTTGAATTGTTTGGCTGGCACCCTCGAAAGAGTCGAAAGGTGAATGGGGGCAGTAAGAAGCGTTCACTAATCGGCGTTGGTTAAAGATGGGGGCAACGAGTAGGTGAAGCAGGGTTTTAGCTATTAATTAATAGAATCTATTAATTAGTCTTTGGGGGTGAAGAAAATGTTTTGGAAGAGAAGTAACGGACACGATTCGAGTGAATTGCGGTGCGAGGTAGATGGGTGCGATTTTATTTGCCATGATATGTTAACTCTGCAGAAGCACACGTTTAAAAGGCACCCGGGTCTAAAGTTGCATTGTAAGGTGGAGGGGTGTGATTTCACTTGCACAGAATTCATGACACTGGAGAAACACATGGCCTGGAAGCACGCAAAAGGAAAAGAAGCAGAAACAAGTGCGAAGTCTTAGCGGTTACCTCAGTAATTGTCTCGTCTGTGAAATTTGTGTATTTCACATCGGTCGGATAGCCTTGGGGATGAAAAGAGGTGCCTGAGTGAGGCTTGTTTTCATGGGGAAGGCACTGTTCTGTGCCATATTTAGATAATTTGCGCTGTCAATTATAGTCTTCCTTAGCCGGGCGCACCATTACTCCAATGCTACGCTCGGAAAGCCTATTTCCCACCTCGGTTGTGGTGTTCGACTAACGTCACGCTCAACGAATCTCCTAATTAGGCAAGAAAATGTGCCTGAAGGTATTGACATGCCTGCGTAAATAGTTTAAGATGCAGACCTATAGTAAAGGGAAGGAGGTCGACCTGATGGAAGCATACTGCGTGAAGTGCCGTGCCAAAAGACAGATGAAAGACCCGAAGGCAATTACCATGAAGAATGGCAAACCGGCGACTCAAGGTGTATGCCCCGTTTGCGGAACGAAGATGTTCCGAATCGGCAAAGCCTAGAGTAATTAGCTAGGATTCATCATAAACAGTGTGAGGTGGGTATCCAGAGAGGGTACCCGCTTCCATTTTGGGGTATTTGTTCTGAAAGCACTTAAGCCTTACTGGCGGCTGCGGTCTTGGTCTCCCTCTTGAGCAACAGAGCGCCGGTGGGGCAGACGTCGATGCACTCGACACACCGGTCGCATTTGGTGGTAGCCAGCGGCATATCTTCAAAGGTGGTGACCACTCTCTCAAAACCACGGTGGGCAAAGCCGAGGACCCCCACTCCGAGGTGTTCACGGCATGCCCAGACGCACCGGCCGCAGAGAACACACTTGTTGGGGTCATAGATGATTTGTGGGTGGCTGTCATCTATCGGCAGCTCCCGTCTGATTTCTCGCAGTCGCTTTGATTTGAGCCTAGCTCCCAGGTGGCGGGCAATATGCTGCAGTTCGCATGAACCACTCTTGGAGCAGTGGGCGCAGTCGAGTGTCTGAGAGGCCATCAGAAGCTCAAAGCCGCGCTTGGCCAGGTCCCGGGCCTTCGTACTCTTGGTATTGACTATCATGCCCTCAGTGACCGTCTCAGTGCAGGCGGTGACCGGTCGTTCCTTACCCTCCACTTTGACAAAGCAGAGACGGCAGGCAGCCATAGGCTCGGGTCTATCACGAATGGCGCACAGGTTCGGGATGTAGATACCGTTGTCCAGTGCCACCCAGAGGAGGTTATCGCCTTCGCGGGCGGTGACATGTTTCCCGTCGATTGTCAATGATACGGTTCTCATCTGGCTATTTCTTCGTAACTGGTACCTGGCTCGGGGGCGATAGCTTCACGATAGCGTTATACTGTGGCGGACAGGCCGTCAGACAGGTATCGCACTTAACGCACTTTTCCTGGTCAATCACTTTAATTCTTTTCCTGTTGGGGCTGATTGCCTCGACGGTGCATGTCCCGACACAGGCATCACATGAGCGCTCGCACTTGTCGGGGAGGATGTAGTAGGCGATAAGCTGCTGGCACATCAGGGCGGGACAGCGTCCCTCAGTGATATGGGCCTGGTACTCATCCTCGAAGTAACGCAGGGTGGTCAGAACCGGATTGGGGGCGGTCTTGCCCAGACCACAGAGCGAGCCGTCTTTTATATCTCTGGCCAGTGCCTTCAGGGTATCGATGTCTGCCTGACTCCCCTCTCCTCGGGTGATATCGCTCAAAATGGCCAGCATCTGTTTTGTCCCGAGGCGACAGAAGGTGCACTTGCCGCAGGACTCCCGCTGGGTGAATTCGAGGAAATAGCGGGCAATCTCCACCATGCAGTCATCCTCGTCAAGGACTACCATGCCTCCCGAGCCCATCATCGCTCCGGCATCGGTCAGCGAATCGAAGTCTATCGGCAGGTCCAAAGCCGATTCAGGCAGGCAGCCGCCGGAAGGCCCGCCAATCTGGACTGCCTTGAACCGCTTGCCGTTAGGGATGCCACTGCCGACATCGAAGATGACTTGGCGCAGGGTCGTTCCCATCGGCACCTCAACCAGTCCGGTATTGACAATTTTACCGGCCAGGGCAAAGACCGCTGTCCCTTTACTTTCCTCGGTACCTATTCCAGCGAACCAGTCCGCGCCATTGGCTATTATCGGTGGTACCGAGGCCAGGGTCTTGACGTTGTTGACCACGGTAGGTCTGCCATAGAGACCATCGTTTGGAGGGTAGGGTGGGCGGTGGCGGGGCATGCCGGCTCTGCCTTCTAGAGAGGCAATCAGGGCTGTTTCCTCACCACAGACGAAGGCGCCGGAGCCCTCGAACAGCCTGATGTCGAAGTTGAAATCGCTCCCGAGGATATGCCGATCGAGCAGGTTAAGTTTCCTTGCCTGACGGAGGGCGATGCGAACGCGCTCGACTGCCAGCGGGTACTCGGCGCGGACGTAGATGTAGCCGTTCCTCGCACCGATAGCGTAGGCGGCGATGATTAAACCCTCTATTACCGAGTGAGGGTCGCTTTCCAGGATAGCCCGGTCCATAAAGGCACCGGGGTCACCTTCATCGGCATTGCATATCACGTATTTGGGTCTGCCCGGTGCATTGCGGCATATCTCCCACTTCTGTCCCGTGGGGAAGCCGGCACCGCCCCGGCCCTTCAGGCCGGAGTCTTTTATCTCCGTGATAATCTCCTCTGGCTCCATCTGGAGTGCCTTGGCCAGTGCTGCATAGCCGCCGTTGGCGATGTAGTGATTGATATTGGTCGGGTCGATATGGCCGCAGTTTCTCAGGACTATCTTCTTCTCGTAAGCGGCGCGGGGAAAGTCAGCGAAGCTGGGGATGAGGTCGTTCGCTTCAAGGGCGCCAAGGACAAATTCGAGGCAGGGGTTATCCCCGACCACGAATTCCCGTACCAGTCTTTCGGCAATCACCGGGTTGACATACCCATAGCATATCGGGGGGTAACCGGGTTTACTGATGATGACCAGTGGCTCGGCGTAGCAGTGCCCCAGACAGCCAGCTTCGAACACCGGACAGTCAACACCCTGCCTCTCCAGTTCATCTCGAATTGTTTGAAGCACATCTAAGGCACCGGCTGCCCGGCCACAGGTAGCCGCACCGACCACAATCACGGTTTGGTCGCTATCAAACAGCTCCTGCCAGTATGAGTCAGCCTGTGACTTAATCTCTTCGAATGAAGAGGCGACAGTTGGCGATTCGTCAACCTTCATTGTGATGCTTTCTTGTCCTCTGCTCCGCGTTCGAGCTCGAATGCCAGCAGTATCCCGTCGACCTTGGTAGGCTCGACCTTACCCTCCGGCTGATTGTCGACTACCGTTACCGGCGCCATAGTGCAGCAGCCGACGCAGGCAACGGTGGAGAGGTCGAACTCGCGGTCGGGGGTTGTTTCCCCCTGGTTGATACCCAGACGTCGCTTCCATGCATCCAGCGTAATGTAACCACCCTTCATGTGGCAGGCTGTACCGAGACACACCCGGATTGAGTGCTTACCCGGCGGATTAAGCCGGAACTGGTTATAGAAGGTGACTACCCCATAAACGTCTATCTCCGGTATGCCGAGATGGGAGGCAATCTCAACCATGGCCTCACGGGGAAGGTAACCCAGCCGGGCCTGGACCTTCTGCAGGATAGGGATAAGATTCTCCCGTTTCTGCCCAAATCTCTTCAGGGTCTTCCGGGTCTCTTGCCGGTTCCTGGCTTCTTCCTCGACCGGGCCAGCTTTGCCTTTGTTGTCCTGTATTTTCACTTTTGCTTTGACGGTCATATCCCTCGGCTCTTACATTGTCACTATCCGGATTGCCTTCAGGGGGCAGGCACGAGCGCAATCAGCGCAGCCCTTGCAAAGGGATGGGTCAGTCATTGGTATTTCACCCGGCTGCTCCTGTTTCATCAGCTTTCGGGGGCATGCCTGGGCGGCCACACAAATGCCATCATTGCATTGCTCGGGGTGGCACTTGGGGAAGTCCACCAGAGCCATCTTACTGGGCATTATCTTCTTCCTGGTGTTTAGCAATCTCCAGGGCTTCCTCTAGCTCTTCAAGTCGCTGCCACATAGAGGGTTTAACCGAGTGGGCTGGCCACCTCGCTTTAAGGTCGGCTATCTCATTTTCGAGCTTCTCGATTTGCTCTCTACTCATCCTTCCTCCCTTTTTGCCGACATCCGACATTCGGGACAGTATCCCTCAAGGTAAAATTCGGCCCTGGTCACGCTGAAGCCCTGCTCGTCCTGCACCGTACCGACCAGTTTGTTAATCAGGGGATTCTGAAACTCAATAACCTTTCCGCAGTCGCGGCAGACGAAATGCTGGTGCTCTACCGGTTGACTTATCTCGTAGTGGTGGCTGAGCTGCCCGAGCTGTCTTTCTTCGACCAGGCCCAGTTCCCGGAAGAGGTTCAGGTTCCGGTAGACGGTTGCCAGGCTGATAGATTCATCGCTGCGCATGGCGCGCCGGTACAGCTCTTTGGCATCAATGTGGCCACCGGCATCACGAATCAGCCTCAGAAGCAAGCGCCGCTGCGCCGTGAAGGGATAACCCTTTATTGCATTATCGTGATTGCGAATGTTTCTCATTCTCAAAAACTATCATAACAGCGATTCGACTGTCGTGTCAAGGCGCTGGTCTTCGCTGGCACAGCTCGGCGACCAGAATATTCAGGGCCAGCTCTGGCTCATATTTGCCGGTCTTGATAGCAAGGTCTGTCTCCAGTAGTCGCTGGTATACCTGCTTGAGCCGGGGCAGAGAGTAGCGCTTCGCCTGCTCCAGTGTCTTGCGGGCGACAAACTCCGAACTCAGGCCAAGGCGGTTACGGAGTTCATTAGGGGACATCCGCGCTGTCTGGATGTCCTTGGTACGGACAATCAGCCGGAGCTGCCGGGCAAGCATTACCATGAGGTAGGAAGGACTGGCTCCCTGCTGCAATAGCTCCTGGAGCAACTGTTCGGCGGCTTTGACTCTGGACTCGACGATTGCGTCCACCATGGCAAAGACGCTGGTCTGCTGGGTATAGCCAACGACCTGCTTGATGTCCTCTTCCTCGATGCGTCTGCCTGAAGTGAACAGCAGTAGCTTGTCGATTTCACTTGACATAACCCATAGATTGCTCCCGACAAGTCTGGTCAATAGCTCGACTGCCTGGGGTAAAATGGTGCCGCCTCCCTCCTTGACACGACTCTGGACCCACTGCTTCAGTTTAATATCCCGCAGAAGGGGAAAGGAATGCACTTTGGCTTTATTGGAGAGCGCCCGAAAGAGGGGATTGGTGTTTTTAATATCACCTTCCACCAGTACCAGTATCGTGCTGTCCGGGATAGTAGGGATATAGTCGGCCAATGCCTTGTGGCCGTCCGGTTGAGTGCCGGTCTTTCTCCCCCTTCCCTGTCGCCCCCGTCTCTCTGGTGATTGAAAGCGTTGCAGCAGCCCATTGATGATGACGAGGCGCTTTTCTGCAAGGAAAGGGGCAGCCTCACAGACGCTCCTCAGCTGGTCTACGGTAACCTGCGGCCCCTCGAGGACGGTCGTATTGGTTGCCAGCGCCTCAGGGTCGCCAATGCCTCTTTTGAGCTTCTCCAGAGACTGGCCGAGTGAGAAATCATCCGGACCTGAAAGTATGTATAGCAAAGCTCCGCTTCCTGGCTCAGGTTGGGATAATGCCGTGCTTTCTGGCGGGTCTTTCCTCCACTTTACCCATCGCCATCTCAAGGGCAGCTATCAGTCTTGGGCGCGTTTCCGCCGGGTCAATCACGTCGTCGATGTGCAGGTGCTCGGCAGCACGGTACGGATTGGCGAATTCCTCCCGGTACTCCCTTATCTTGGTCTGGAGAAGCTCTTCTGGATTTTCGGCGGCTTCCAGCTCCCGGCGGAAGATTATGGGGGCGGCCCCTTCTGCCTCCATGACGGCCAGCACTGTGGAAGGCCAGCAGAATACAGCATCCGCTCCCAGGTCTTTGCTGCACATCCCGAGGTATGAACCACCGTAAGCCTTCCTGATAGTTAGGGTCAGCTTGGGCACGGTGGCCTCTGAGTAGGCGAAGAGCATCTTGGCCCCGTGCCGTATAATACCGCCCCATTCCTGGTCGGTCCCGGGCAGGTAGCCGGGGACATCCACCAGGTTGACCACGGGGATGTTGAAGGCATCGCAGAACCGGATAAAGCGGGATGCTTTATCGCAGGCATCAATATCAAGAGAGCCTGCCTTGGATATCGGCTGGTTGGCGATAATACCCACCGCCCACCCGTTCAAGCGGGAGAAACAGGTTACGATATTGGTGGCAAATAGAGGAAAGAGTTCAAAGTAATTGTCCTTCCCATCGCGCTGGTCGAAGACGCGGCCAATAATCTTGCGTATGTCGTATGGTCGCCGCAGGTTGGCAGGGACAATATCGAAAAGCTGGGGGTCGGTCCGTTCCGGGGTATCTTCCCAGTCGACCCGGGGCGGTTGCTCCCGGTTACTCGATGGCAGGTAGCTGAGGAGCTCTCTGATGCTCTGGAAGCACTCCTCTTCGCTGTTCTCCGAGCGGCAGACAACTCCGGCCTTGCGCTGGGCGACCACGGCACCACCGAGTTCCTCTTCACCGATGTCCTGCCCGATGGCTGCCTTGACCACCCTCGGGCCGGTAATGAAGGCATAGCTGATGCCCTTGACCATGAAGATGAAGTCCATCAGCGCCGGTGAGTAGACCCCTCCCCCCGCAGTAGGACCGAGGATGGCGCATATCTGGGGGACCACTCCGGAGGCCAGTGTGTTTCTGCGGAAGAGCTGCCCGTACCCGGATAATGAGTCGACGCCGTCCTGGATTCTGGCGCCGCCTGAGTCGTTAAGGGCAATCACAGGACAGCCCGTCCTCATGGCGCTGTCCATCAGCTCGCATATCTTCTTTCCCTGCATTTCTGACATGGTGCCACCCATGCTGGTGAAGTCCTGCGCGTAGATATACACCCGGCGGCCATCTATCTTTCCTGAGCCGGTAACGACCGCATCGGCGGGTACCTCTCCGTAAGAGGACGCACCCCGGCTCTTGGCGAACATTCCGGTCTCGCGAAAGCTGCCTTCGTCGAGCAGTATGTCGATTCTCTGCCGCGCCGTCAGCTTGCCTTTCTTATTCTGGGTGGCGACACGGTCGTTACCGCCCATCATTTGCAGTCTCTGGCGGCGTTTCTGAAGCTCGGCTAGCTGTCTTTCTTTGACCTGATTATCATCATTCATTCGACGCTCCAGCTTCGTTTTCGGCGTCCTCTCTGCCCCAGTTCTGCATCATTTGCTTGATACGCTGAGCAAGCTCGGGGCTGGAACGCAGGCGGTTGATGAAGACGGGACAGCCCTCAAGGATTGAGTTCTGGGCAGCCGTGGCCATGCTGGCCAGGAGGTTCTGGATACCGCTCAGGTCCTGGTCAGATGGTAATCCCATCCCGGTGGTAGATGATTCAAGCTGGCGGCGCATGTCTTCCACTGTCAGCCTCATAGGTGTTGTGCAGGACTTGTACCACGGGCATGTCCTGCATTGTGCTATCCCGTAGGCCTCATCAAGAATATCACTCATACCTCATCCTCCTCTATGTCGAATGTCGCGGTTGGGGCAATGCTGCTTATTCTGCCATCCCAACGGCGACACCCTGTAATGCTAATTGATTTGGGGCGGAATATCAAGTCAACGTACTCTCTCATCTAATTAGTGGTACCCTGACATTCTGTTATTCACCTCACACGCCCTGTTGAGTAGTGGTGGGGGGGGGGGGGGGGGGGCGCCGCCCACCCCCCCGAGCCCGCCGAGCGCGCTTCACAGACAAAGAAAAGG
>CAZTBG010000023.1:0-33842 GCA_964611805.1 uncultured Dehalococcoidales bacterium
TTTCAATATCAAGGTATTCGTGTTCCCGGAGCGCGTCGAGATCAGGGGAGCCATCCCCACTCAAGTGTTAACGCGGGAAGAATCTAAACAATCCGAATCTCCCGAACCTTCTTCTATGGTTCCGATTATCAAACCGGCAAGGGGGACACAGGGGGATGGGGCTGCCGTTACCGAATAGGGAAGCGAGGTAAAAAAGGGAATCAAGGGTATCATTGTTTATATGAAAGGGTACACCTTTATGCAAACAGTTGGTGATTGCGTTATACTGGTGATTATGAATCCCTACGACTATACCAGTAATGCCTCTCAATTTAACCTTCAACTGAAGAAAGAGAACACAGACTGGCGACACTACACGGTTGATTTTCCCGCCGCATTCCCTACGCGCTACAAGGAGAATCATACCGTCAGGGGTGAGTACTTCCAGCCTAAAGGGACAGCCAGGGCACCATTTATGATTATGCTTCACGGAGTGGGTGACCACAGTGTTGCTCCCTGCAAGTTCCTGGCACGGAACCTGGCCAGACAGGGGGTTGCCAGCTTAGTCTTGTACCTGGTTGTCCATTCGAGCCGGATGCCGAAGATGGTGCATAAGGCAATGCCAAATCTTGATGCTGATGAGTGGTTCGAGATGTACCGGACATCGGTTATTGAAGTACGTCAGGTAGTGGACTGGGCATATCAGAATGCCGGGATTGATGAGGGAAGGATTGCTGTCTTTGGTATCAGTTTTGGTGGTTTAATCTCAGCGATTGCTATGGGGGTTGATGAGCGTATCCAGGCTGGAGTATTTTTTGTTAGCGGGGGCAATTCCGGTAAGATTGCCCAGAAAGCTCGGTCCGGTATGGTCCGTCGGAATTATCGGAGCAGTGAGACAGAGTACAAAGAGGCTCAGGACACCTATGCCAGGTATCTGGCCGAGGTGGCCGAGAATGGTTTTGAGAGTGTTGTGCCGCCAACCAGCAATTACCTTATTGACCCGATGACGTTTGCCTATCGTCTCCGGCAGCGACCGGTACTGATGATAAATGCAAAGTGGGACGTGTTCATCCCCAGAGAGGCCACCGAGGATTTCTGGCAGCAGTGCGGACAGCCGGAGATTGTCTGGCTCACTGGGGGGCATTCCAGTATCTGGCTGTGGTACCCCGCTATTAAACGGAGAATCAGCGATTTTCTCGGGTCGACTTTCGGGACGTAGTGTGCTGGTTGATAATGTCACCATTACGTGTGCAAACCGCCTGTTTGACTTGTGGGGGTGGCTGTATTACAGTTTATTTGGGGCAAGTAAACCGGGTGACCGCTCGCGGGGGTAGTTTTTACCCTGAGTGAGAGGAAAGTCCGAGCTCCACCGGGCTGGATGCTGGGTAACACCCAGGGGGGGTGACCCCACGGAAAGTGCCACAGAAACACACCGCCAGCGGCTGGCTGTTTGTCAGTGCGAGTAAGGGTGAAATGGTGAGGTAAGAGCTCACCAGCGGCTGGGTGACCAGCCGGCTGGGCAAACCCCATCCGGAGCAAGACCAAATAGAGGGAGATAAGGGTGCCCGGCCTGTTCCCCGGGTTGGTCGCTTGACCCTGATGGTAACATCGGGGCTAGATAGATGGTCACCGCTCTGATGATTCAGAGTACAGAACTCGGCTTACAGGTTTACTTGGCCCTTCTTAAAATTTATTTTTATCCTCACAGCTTTCTCGGAGGCCCATGATTTTCTTTCTTGTGCCGTTATATATTCCTTTAAGTGGAGAGTGAATCAATGTCAAAAAAGATAGTTGCTATGGTAACGATAACGCTGGTACTGCTGGTGAGTCTGGTCATTCCTCTCGGAACCAGCTGTTCACTCATTTCTGGCCAGTCAACAACTGACTCTGACCTGGATGTGGCTCTCCTTGAAGAGGTCTGGCAGATTATTCAGGAGAAGTATGTGGAGCCTGACGAGCTTGATGCTGAAACCCTGGTTCAGGGGGCGGCCAGAGGGATGGTCAATGCCCTGGGAGACCCACACAGTGCCTACATGACCCCTGAAGATTACGAGATGTTTACCAGCGGCCTGGAGGGTCAGTTCGAGGGGATAGGGGCCTATGTAGGAGAACGCGACGGCCAGATTACGATTATTGCTCCCATCCCCGGTACCCCGGCGGATGAGGCCGGTATAAGACCCGGTGATGTCGTCGTGGGTGTAGATGGCGAGTCCACTGTCGGGTGGAGTGTAGAGGATGCGGTTAATGCTATTCGTGGTCCCCGCGGGACTCCGGTCAGGCTTCTCGTCCTTCATGAAGGTGATACCGAATTCGTAGAGATTGAGATAATCAGGGCGGAGATTGAGGTGCCCAGTGTGTATTTTGAGATGCGGGGTAATATTGCTCACATCAGCATTGCCGAGTTCACCGAACGCACCGACGGAGAGTTATCAGATGCCCTTGATGAGGCAGCCGGACAGCAAGCCGTCGCTATTATTCTTGACCTGCGTAATAACCCTGGCGGTCTGCTCTCAACGGTGGTCGACGTTACCAGTCGTTTCCTGGATGAAGGTATAGTTCTTTCGACAATAGACAGGGATGGTCACAAGACTGATTATCCGGTGAAGAATACCGGTCAAGTTATTGAGCTACCTATGGTGGTGCTGGTGAACCAGTTCAGTGCCAGCAGCAGTGAGGTTATGGCCGGTGCCCTGCAGGACTACGGCCGGGCAGTTATTGCCGGTACTACTACTTATGGCAAGGGCAGTGCCAATAACCTTTACCGACTCTCCGATGGCTCTGGACTTTATCTGACAACCGCTCGCTGGTACACGCCCGACGGGCGTCTCATCGAAGGGGAGGGGATTGAGTCGGACTTTGAGCTTGACCTTGAGGAAGTTGACCCTGTCGAGTGGGCGCTTGACTATCTAGAAAATCACATGCAACCATAGCATTGTTCAGCATTTACCGTGGAAGGTGAATAATTGAATAATATGGAAGCATGCGAGCAATCTGTGGGGCACTTCACCAGAGCCTGTCTGTCTGGTGCCTGGATAGATTATATATAGAGAGAGGCCAAGCATTCTGCGCTCCGAATGGAGAACACGTCTCTCCGTCCCCCCTAGAAGCCTCGAAAACTCAGCCTCGACCAAATAATAGCATATTTCGGTGGGCTACTCAATCTTTTTTTGAATCGAATCAGGCCTTGCCCTGTCATCAAATGCCCCTTTCGGTTATATTCTCTCACGGAGAGACCTTTGTTCAGTGATATAGTGTAATGAGTAGCCGGGAAGGGGTATGCTGTGATATATTATTCTTTTTCACACTTTTAGTTCGTATCTGTGCAGGAACTAGAGGAGTGGATAGGAGATTGAGAAATGAGTGTCGAATTCCGACCCGCTACCAAAGAAGAGATGGAGCGTTTTCACTATGTAGCCAGCAATGCCCTGGTGATGACCCAGAACCCGGATACCGCTAGCAGTATGCAGCCAGAATTGACATACTGCGCTTTTGAAGACGGTAAACTGGCGACCAGCTACGCTGAGTGGCCGCTTACGATGCGCTTTAATGGGAGCAGTGCCCCGATTGCTGGCGTGACCTTTGTCGGTACGCTCCCCGTCTACCGCCGCCGTGGCTATCTCCGAAAAATAATAACCAATCGTTTTGAGATTCTCCATGAGCAGGGTGAAAGGGCCATTGCCGCTCTTTACGCTTCCCGGGCGGCGATTTACCAGCGTTATGGCTATGCTGTAGTATCTACGCAGAACTCTTACAATTTCGACCCCAGGTACCTGCAGTTCTCGGTTCCTCAAGCTGTTCCGGGTATGTTTCGTGAGCTGGCCGACGATGAGTTCCCGCTACTGGTAGAACTCTACCGGCGTTTTCGGGCTGACAGGACCGGTTACATACATCGACCGCGTGCCATGTGGGACTCCGGGGTGCTGGTACCCCCGATGCATGGAGGAATGTTAAGCAAGGTTGTCTACCAGGAGGATGGCGAAACGCTGGGCCACCTTATATACGTTATGGAAGCGCCTCCAGGTGGAGATGTTCCGGGTCCACATCAGCGTCTTGTTATTCGTGACCTTGTCTGGCTGACTCCCACAGCCTATCGGGCAGCATGGAATTACATCGCTAATATGGACCTGGTGAATATCGTTAATTGGGGGCGTGCTCCCACCGATGACCCGTTGCCGCACCTGCTGCTTGAACCAAGAATGCTGCGCAGGACCTCAGGCGACGGCCTGTTGGGTCGCATTATTGATGTTGAGAAAGCGCTGCCGCAGCGGCAATATGATGAGGAAGGTACCCTTACCTTCGAAATCAGTGATGACCTCTGCCCCTGGAACCAGGGACGATGGAAATTGGAAGCCTCGACTGAAGGGAGCTTCATCAGCCGCACCAATGGGGACCCGCAGGTGGCCATGCCAATCAGTACCCTGGTAATGCTCATATTCGGTCAGATAAGCGCCAGTGAAGCGGCCCGGATGGCCCGACTGGATGTCGGCGACAATAGCGTCCTTCCGTTGTGGGATAAAGTGATGCGCACGAAATATCGCCCGTTCTGTGCTGATGGTTTCTGAGGGAGCAATTTACCGTGCTCGCTGGCAATGCTTGCCGGTTGTTGATATTGGTATGACAAGAATCGAGGGCTATCTTTTGAAGTTACACCATGAGGTTGTCCGAAGCCGGCTCAACAGGCTGGAGTTCGTCCATGCTTTCCAGATGGTCAACGTAGAGAATACCATTGATATGGTCGATTTCATGCTCCAAGGCTTGTGCCAGGAGTTCATTGGCTCGTAGTCTTATCTCTTTGCCAGTGCGGTCCAGCCCCTTGACCCTGACTACCTCGGCTCTCCGGACCTGCGCGAAATATCCCGGGATACTGAGACAACCTTCGTTGACGAGACGTTCGCCTGTCCTGCGTACTATCTGTGGGTTTATCAGGGCGAGCTCTTCTTCATCTGGTATGCCGATAACAATCACGCGGAGGCGAACACCTACCTGCGGCGCTGCCAGACCAACCCCTGAGGCAGCGTGCATGGTCTCCACCATGTTGTCAATCAACCTGTATATTGATTTGTCAATAGACCTGACCCGTGTTGCTTTCTGTCGCAACACGGGGTCGGGCAGGGTACGAATTGAGAGCACAGCCATGTCTTGTTAACTCCTTAAATTATATACAAACTGAAGATTTACTTTCCTTATATATATTATATATCGTTATAGTCCTACCGGGTCAATGTCCACTGTCCAGCCCTGTGGAATGGGTATCTGTGAAAGCATGGCTGATGGGTCAGAGCTGCGGAGTACCAGTTGCCAGCGGTACCGCCCCCGGCGGCGGTGGATGAATGCTGGTGCTGGCCCGATGAGGCTGAGGTCGGCGATTCCCCGCCTGTCCCGTTCTTCGGTAATACGTTGCTTCATTCGCTCCGCTGCCTTCTGGCAGGCCACATCGTTGGTATGAGTGTAGATGAGGCTGGCCAGTCGGGAGAATGGTGGATTGTGGAGCTGCTTCCTGTAGGCGAGTTCCTCACTGTAGAAAGTGTCATAGTCATGCCCGGCGGCTGCCTGGATAGCATAATGCTCCGGTGCGTATGTCTGAATAATTACCCGCCCACCGAGGGCACTCCTTCCGGCTCGGCCAGCTACCTGGCTGAGCAGTTGGAACGTCCTCTCGCCTCCCCGGAAGTCGGGCAGGTTCAGGCTTGTGTCGGCACTGATAACGCCCACCAGGGTAACGCGGGGCAGGTCCAGCCCTTTAGCGACCATCTGTGTGCCGATGAGAATGTCGGCCTCATGCCTGCGGAACCTGTCCAGTATTACCTGGTGCGAATTTTTGCCCCGGGTGACGTCGCTGTCCCATCGCAGTATCCGGGCACCAGGAAAGGCCTGCCTGACCTCCTGCTCCAGCTTCTGGGTACCAATGCCAAGATACCGTATTCGGCGGCTGCCACAGTGTGGGCAGGTCTGCGGTACCGGTGACCGCTGGTTGCACTGGTGGCAGAGCAGGGTGTCTTCGGCCAGGTGGTAGCTGAGGGGGATTTCACAGCGGCGGCAGGTGAGGACATAGCCGCAGTCGCGGCACTGGACGGAGGTAGCTGCCCCGCGCCGGTTGAGAAAAAGGATTGCCTGTTCCCGTTTGGCAAGGACTGTCTCAATTGCCCTGGCCAGGGCGGTGCTGAAGATGCTCCGGTTTCCTCGTTTCAGCTCCTCCCTGAGGTCGACCACCTCGGTCCGGGGCAGTGATGGGCCCCCACCAGCGACGACACGTTCGCGGAGGCGGAGCAGGTGGTAGTCTCCTTGCTGGGCATGGTAGTAGGTCTCGACATCTGGCGTGGCGCTACCGAGAATGACGACTGCCCCGGTCAACTCAGCCAGCTTTATAGCAACATCGCGGGCATGGTAACGTGGCGACTGTTCCTGCTGTTTGTAGGTCCACTCGTGCTCCTCGTCGATGACAATCAGTCCCAGGTCTGGTTGTGGTGAAAAAATGGCACTCCTCGGCCCGATAACGACATCAAACTCACCGTCCCTGATAGACTGCCACTCATCGAACTGCTCCCGCAGTGAGAGCTGACTGTGGAGGACGGCCACCCGGTTGGGAAAACGGGCGGCGAAGCGCTCTATCGTTTGCGGTGTCAGCGAAATCTCCGGCACAAGGACAACACCCCGCTTGCCCAGCTTGATGGTCTCTGCCAGGGCTTGCAGGTATATCTCTGTTTTGCCACTGCCGGTAACACCATGGAGCAGAAAGACCTTCGGGTAGGCACTGTCCTTTTCCCTGAGACTCGACTGGACAGTGCGGAAGGCGGATTCCTGGGCAGGGGTGAGGTGTAATGGTTGTGTCGGGGTAATTCCTTGATGGACAAAGGGTTGTTGCCTTACTTCAACTCGTTGGATTTTCACCAGCCCCTTTTTCTCCAGGGCATTAATGACCGCCTTATTACTGCCAGCATTTCGCCTCGCTTGTGAAATAGATACTGGCTTCTGCTGCTGGGCCAGGAACTCGAGCAGGGCCGCCTGCCTGCTGGCACCCCTGCTATGCAGGCGCGCTGCTTCTTGCCGGGCTTCATCGGTGTCGACGCTAAGGTTGAGGTAAACCTCTAGCTTCGGCCTGACTCTGACCTTCTCCAGCTCGTAGCTTCGGGTAATAAGGCCGCTTCTCACCAGTTGCGCCACTGTTGTTTGCACCTTCTTCTTACCCAGCGCCCTCTCCATGGTGCTTAAGGTGACCGGACCTCGCCGGGCAATCCTGAGGACCTGTCGCTGGTACTGAGTGAGAGAGGTGGCGTCATACTCAAGGTCGGTCGGTGAGATGAGGGTTATGGTTCTCCTCTCGAAGCCAGGCGGCAGCATTGGCGCAATAGCATCGAAAAGTGGTGACAGGTAATGGTCACTGAGCCAGAGGGCAAGTGCAACCTGATACGGAGACAGAAGGGGGTGAGGGTCAATCGTGCCGATAATCTCCCGGGTTTCCTCCACCGCCGGATAATCTGTCAATTCAATGACGATGCCCTGGAGAGTTTTATTACCGAAGGGCACCCAGACAGCCTGCCCGGCGCCGATGCTTAGCCCTGGGGGTACCGTGTAACTGAAAGTCCGCCGCTGGGCTGCCGGTGAATTGACGCTAACCTCGGCATACCTCATCCTGTACCCCGCGAGGTAGCTCGGTCCTAATCATCCCCCTGGGGCTTCTCTTTGGGGGTTCTTTTTTCTTTGATGCGGGCCTTCTTGGCGCTGAGTCCACGCAGATAGTACAGTTTGGCGCGGCGTACCTTGCCGTGTCGGACTACTTCAACCTTCTCGACGAGGGGTGAAAATAGGGGAAAGGTCCGCTCAACACCGACCCCGTAAGCGACCCGCCTGACGGTGAAGCTGGAGCCGGCCCCACTATTGCGTATCCGGATAACTACACCCTGAAATACCTGGATGCGTTCTTTATCTCCTTCGATAACCCTGGTACTGACCTTGACCGTGTCACCAGCGGCCAGAGTCGGGATATTGGGGTTTACTTTAGGTTCAACCAGTGTGTCAATTTTCATCTTATAGACTCCCTGTAGTTAATAGGTTCGCTACAACTCCTATTGAGGTTGCTTTAACCGCTCGATTAGGTGCACTTCCTTACTACCCAGTTGTACCCGCTCCAGCATTTCGGGGCGGCGTTTTAAAGTTCTTATGATTGCCTGCTCGCGGCGCCACTCGGCAATCTGGGCGTGGTTCCCTGAGAGCAGGACTTCAGGCACTGGCCAGTCCTGGTATACCGGGGGCCGGGTGTATTGAGGGTATTCTAATAAGCCGGTGGCATGGGACTCGTCCAGTGAAGACTCTTCCGAGCCGAGTACACCTGGCAGCAATCTGGCTACGGCGTCGACGATGACCATTGCTGCCAGTTCGCCGCCTCCGAGGACGTAATCACCGATGCTGATCTCATCAGTAACCAGGTGCTCACGTACCCGCTCATCCACGCCTTCGTAGCGTCCGCAAATCAGGACGAGTTGAAGGTGCCGGGAAAACTCCTCGGCAATCTGCTGGGAGAAAAGGCGTCCCTGCGGGGTGAGCAGAATAACGGGTAGTGTCGCGGCTTGCTCGGAAGATCCCTCGGATTTGAGAGACTCGACCGCCTCGAAGATTGGCTCCGGCTTGAGTACCATGCCGGCACCGCCTCCATAGGGGTAATCATCAACCGTATGGTGTCGGTCGTGGGTATAGTCCCTGATATTGTGCAGTTTTACGACAACCAACCCGCGAGAGACTGCTCGCTGAAATAGGCCGGTGCTTAATGGTCCCTGGAACATCTCAGGGAACAGGGTCAGGATGTCAAATTGCATCAAGTTCTGTCCTCTCGGTCTGGTGAACCCCGGCTCAACCGCATTCTATCCTCAAGTACTAAGTTCTGTGGAAAACAGTGAGGATACCGCCGTGCAGCAGTACCCTGAGAAAGCCACTGTCTCATTCTACCATAAACAGGAGCATAGAAAAAACGGTGGACTTTGAGAGTAGAACTGTGGTTTTTGCTAATTATTTTTAACGAATTTTAAAAAATTCTTTAAAAAGGTATTGACAAATGGATTTTTGTGTGGCAGAATGGTGAGAATTAGTGAATTGTGGGGAGAAGTGGGGAATATCTCCTTTGGATTCTAACCGGGAACCTGGGCCCTCATTTGACCAGGGGGGAAGTGAGTAAATGTTCCTCGGTGAATATGAATACAAGATAGATGACAAGGGCAGGGTGCCCGTCCCTCCTAAGTTCAGGAGAGAGCTTAAGGAAGGGTTAGTGCTGGCGCTCGGGCCCGAGACCTGTATAGTGGGCTACGGCCTAGCGGAGTGGAAGAAAATGGCGGAGTCCCTGACCACTGGCTCACTGGCACCATCCAAATTGAGGAGACTGGGTCGGGCTACTTTTGCTACAGCGTACAGTCTGAATCTAGACGGACAAGGGAGGGTAGCCCTGCCAATTACACTAAGACAGTACGCGCGGATTGAGGATGATCTGGTTGTCGTCGGGGCAAACACCTGCTTTGAAATGTGGAACAAAGAGCTCTGGGCGGCGGAGAAGACCGTCGCTCTGGAACAAGCCTGGCAAATTATTGAAGGTCTTGAACGACGTTGAGGAGCTTAGGGATATTGGTACCAACCCACATGCCGGTACTGGTCAGAGAGGTCATCGAGGCACTGGCTGTCCAGCCCGGGGGCCGTTATATTGACTGCACGGTCGGAGGTGGCGGGCATGCGACTGCTATCCTGGAACATAGCTCGCCGGGGGGTCAGTTGTTAGGTCTGGATGCCGACCCGGATGCCATCCGTGTTGCCCGTGTGCAACTCAAGGCCTATCGTGATTCTACCGTGCTCCGCAATGAGAATTTCATTAACCTGCGGGCCGTTGCTGAAGAGCATGGTTTTTACCCGGTGCACGGTATCCTGTTTGACCTGGGGTTGTCGTCCTTTCAACTGAGCAGTGACGCCCGGGGCTTTAGCTTCCAGCGTGAGTCTGCTCTGGACATGCGTCTCAGTCCGGAACAGGAAGCTACTGCCGATGATATCATCAATAAACTGCCAGAGACCGAACTCGCTCATCTGATAAAAACATACGGTGAGGAGGCTTACAGTCATAAGATAGCTCATCGCATTGTCGAGGAACGCCCCATCAAAACGACGCTTCAGCTGGTCAGAACAATCGAGCTGGCAGTCGGTGGGAGAAAAGGGAAAATCCACCCGGCCACGAAGACGTTTCAGGCGTTGCGGATTGCCGTGAATCAAGAACTTAAGAATCTGGAGGTTGGGTTAGAGCAGGCGTTGAGTCTGCTCGGATTTGGGGGGCGGCTGGTTGTTATCAGCTATCACTCTCTGGAGGACCGTATTGTGAAGCGGTTTATCCAGCGGGAATCAAGTGATTGCATCTGCCCTCCGGATGTACCTGTCTGCGTTTGCGGACATAAGGCCAGTCTTAGGGTGGTCAATAAACGGGTGATTACTCCTGCTGCCGATGAGGTCCGGCTTAATCCACGTAGTCGGAGTGCCAAATTAAGAGCAGCTGAGCGTATTACTGAATGGAATGACCAGGCCAGAGTGACAGACGGACAGAATCCCGGTTTTACCGGGAGGATGCGTTTTGCAAATAATTAACAGGCAGATAAACCTGCCATAAAAAGGGGGGACATTTGAAATGTGAAAATGCAAACAGGCTCAAGGGGACAAAATGTACCATAGTAAGGAGGGGTGAATGAGCAAGCGGAATACGTTATGTGCTATAGATGTTGGCACCACCAAAGTATGTACCATCGTCTCTGAAGTAAGTGAGGGTGGTCTTATGCGAGTCGCCGGGGTGGGCCTGACCCCGTCCCAGGGACTGCACAAGGGGCTGGTAGTCAACATCAATGAGGCCAAAGAATCAATCCGCGAGTCAGTAAGGAAGGCAGAACATGCCAGTGGCTATAAGGTCGAATCGGCCTATGTGGGTGTCACCGGGAGACACATCAGCGCACGCAACAATCGAGGGGTTGTTGCCATCACGCGGAATGACCGGTTGGTACGACCCGATGACCTGAGGCGAGTTCTGCAGACTGCCCAGAGCGTGCACCTTTCTAATGAGGAACGGCTGCTCCACCTTATTCCGAGAGGCTACGCCGTCGATGGGCAGGAAGGGGTCAGGAATCCCGTAGGTATGTATGGTTTCAGGCTGGATGTTGAGACCCACGTCATTACTGCGGCCGTCTCTTCCGTACAGAACCTGATTAAGTGTATCCGTGCCGTTGGCGTTAGCATTGAAGACCTTGTCTTCGAGCCGCTGGCCAGTAGTGAGGCCGTCCTGAGCGATGATGAGAAAGAGGCCGGAGTCATCCTGGCTGACATCGGTGGAGGCACAACGGACATATCTGTGTTCAAGAACGGAAGTATCTGGCACAGTGCTATTATCCCGGTGGCTGGCTACCAGTTCACCCGTGACATTGCCATCGGCCTGGGCCTGCCATTTGAAGTGGCCGAGGAGATGAAGAGGAAGTATGGCAGCGTCATGCCGGTCTATGAAGGCGGAGCAACGGATACTGATGCCATTGCACAGAACGGCCATAGTATTTCCTACCAGGGTCTGTGCGATGTTATCCGGGCGAGGGTCGAGGAACTCATCAGGTTGATAATGCTGGAGCTACCACGCAAAGAAATGCCGGCGCTGGTTCCAGCTGGCCTTGTGCTCACGGGGGGGAGTTCTAATCTTCCCGGTATTGATACTCTTGGGCGTGAAATAACACGGCTGCCGGTAAGGATTGGCACTCCGGTCAGTATCCACGGCATCTCTGAAATCCTGCAGGACCCTGCATATGCTACCAGCGTTGGTCTCTTGCTCTGGGGTCTGAAGCCCAGGAGTGCTCCCAGCTGGAAGGCCAGCATGTTTGGTGGCAACTTGCGGAATCTGATTTCCCGAATCAGAGGTTTGTTCAAGTAGCCAGTCGCGAAACAGATATCGAGAAAAGAGGAGGATAAGATGGCAAAAACTAGTTTTGCTCCAAATCCGGCGAAGATAAAAGTCATCGGCCTTGGTGGTGGCGGTTGCAATGCAATCACCCGCATGGTAAGGGATGGTATTCGGGGCGTGGAGTTCATTGCGATGAATACCGATGCTCAGGCTCTGGCAATTACTGAGGCTCCGATGCGTGTCCAGCTCGGTGAGAAACTGGTCAAAGGATTAGGAGTTGGTGGTGACCCGGTGCAGGGTCAGAAGGCAGCTGAGGAAAGCCGTGACCAAATCAGAGAATTCGTCTCCGGGGCTGACATGGTATTCATCACTGCTGGCATGGGTGGTGGTAGCGGTACCGGTGCTGCTCCAGTGGTTGCTGAACTTGCTATGCAGGCTGGTGCGCTTACCATTGCCGTGGTTACCAAGCCTTTTACCTTTGAGGGTGCAAACCGTTCCCAGGTGGCAAACGAGGGCGTTGCCAGACTGCTGGACAAGGTGGTTGATACCCTGATAATTATACCGAATGACCGCCTGCTGGAACTCTGTGACCCGAAGACAGGAGTGGATGAAGCCTTTAAGCTGGCTGATGATGTTCTCAGTCACGGTGTCCAGGCAATTGCCCAGGTTATCACGGTTCCTGGAGTAATCAATCTTGACTTTGCTGATGTTAAGGCAGTGATGAAAGATGCCGGACCGGCCTGGATGTCAATCGGCAAGGGAACTGGTCAAAACCGGGCGGTTGACGCTGCCAAGGAAGCCCTGGCCAGTCCTCTGCTGGATGTTTCCGTAGCCGGTTCTAAAGGGGTGCTGTTCAACGTTGTTGGTGGTGAAAGCCTCACCCTGTTTGAGGTGAATGAGGCTGCCGACGTGATTAAAAACGCAGTAGACCCTGAAGCCAATATCATCTTCGGCGTTGTTCATGACCCTGCAATGGACAAGGAGATAAAGATTACCCTGATTGCCACCGGCTTTGCTGCCAAGAACGAGCTGCCCGGTGACAATAAAGAGGACGAAATTACGCAATTTCTCAAGGAGTGGAAGAGCGAAGACCAGCTCGATATACCTGCGTTTCTCCGCCGTCCGCTCTATAACCAGAGAAGTCTCTCCGTCCCCCCTAAGACCAGCAGCCCGTCGGTTCGACGGTTCGCCCATTAAGTCGGCGGGTTGCTGGCCAAGAATATAAGTTGTGGGCCGGGGCGCTACCTAACCTGACCCCGGCCCATAACAGGCATATGAGGTAACGGGTAAACCGCGACTATTGGTGTGCGGTTAGCTTGTTGTGAAATCGTGCTCGGATAAAGCACGATTTTCTACTTTGTCCTTTGGAATTGCTGCTTGAGTGTCTTGTAAGCCCCGCTCAGTTTTTTTGCGAACTACGGCCCAAATTCGTCACCTTTTCCCCCCAAAGATACTTGACAAACACCATATATTGTGGTTTAATGATAGTCCGTCTCTATATGTAGATATTTAGAACGGGTAATTGGTGGTTGTCATGAACTGTCCTTATTGTGGTTATGATGATTCTCGAGTCATAGATTCTCGTGATGTCGACGAAGGAGTCCGTCGCCGTCGCCAGTGCCTCAAGTGTGAATCGCGTTTCACAACCTACGAGCGGGTTGTGCCAGTCAGCCTTTTTGTCATCAAGAAGGACAACCGCCGAGAGCTTTTTGACCGTCAGAAGGTGCTGAATGGTATTCGCAAGGCCTGCGAGAAGCGACCACTGCCGGCTGATACGGTGGACAAACTAGCCGATGATATAGAGGCTGAGCTTTATCGTTTGGGGAGGGCAGAAGTGGCCAGCCAGATTATTGGTGATATGGTAATGAGGCGGTTAAGGGACCTGGACCACATTGCCTATATCCGTTTCGCCAGTGTTTATCGGGAGTTTGCTGATATTACAGCCCTGAAGGAAGAGGTCGAAACACTGATGGATAACAAGGCTCAACCAGTGCCGTCAACAGCCCAGTTGCCGCTTTTGCTGGATGAGGAATTGGAGGCGGTAACCGCGCGGCGTCGGAGGAATCGGAAATGAGCACGTCAGAGGGGAAAAACCGTGGTCAGATAAACCAGTTGAGCCGTACCCAGATTGCCCGGGCTACTTTTGCCGCTGCCGAGAGCATGGGCATATCCGACAGGAACCGGATTGAGCAACTCACGAGGCAGGTAATCGAGCGACTGGAGCAGAGAAGGACAGTTATCAGCCGGGGGAATATGGGCCCGCTTCAGCCATTACCCGGTATGGAAGACCTGATGCCAAAGTCTTTCCGCCAGCAGAAGCACCTGACCAGCGAGTCTGAAATCCTGGCACTGGTTAAGGAGTTTCTTGATGCGGGAGAACCGGCGAAGATAGAGGAGGTCAAGTCAACAGTGAAGGTTAGAAAGAACGTGGATATCGAAAGTCCATCGGTTTCCGGCATAAAGCTGACAGAAAACGCTCTCCGGGTACTGGAGAAGAGGTATCTCAGGAAAGATAAGACAGGGCAGGTCATTGAGACGCCTGAAGAGATGTTCTACCGGGTAGCCCGGGCTATCGCCGGGGCTGAAGCTAACTACGGTACCGCTGCTGATGTTAACAAATGGGAGGCAGAGTTCTACCGGATAATGACCGGGCTGGAGTTTCTACCCAACTCACCGACACTGATGAACGCTGGCCGTGAGCTGGGACAGCTGTCTGCCTGCTTCGTGCTGCCGGTCGAGGACTCGATGGAGTCGATATTCGACGCCGTAAAGAATACTGCCCTCATCCATAAGAGTGGTGGCGGGACCGGGTTTGCCTTCTCCCGACTTAGACCAGCGACCGACCGGGTCGGCTCCACCGGCGGTGTTGCTAGCGGTCCAGTTTCCTTTATGAGGGCCTTCGATACTGCTACCGATGTCATCAAGCAGGGTGGGATGCGCCGGGGGGCGAACATGGCTATCCTGAGTGTCAACCACCCCGATATCATGAAGTTCATCCAGGCCAAGGACGACCCCACCGCATTCACAAACTTCAATCTCTCCGTGGCCGTCCCCGATGACTTCATGGAGGCTGTTAAGACCGGGAGCGATTATGACCTGGTAAATCCACGGACTGGAGAAGTCGTGGGGCGGCTCAATGCCAAAGAGATATTTGACATAATAGTGGCCAATGCCTGGAAGACGGGCGACCCCGGCGTGGTCTTTATTGACCGCATAAATCAGGACAACCCGACACCTCATCTCGGTAAGATTGAAAGCACCAACCCCTGTGGCGAGCAGCCGTTACTCCCTTATGAGTCCTGCAATCTTGGCTCCATTAACCTAGCGAAGATGATTAAAGCGAATGATGGCAAGGTAGAGATTGACTATCCCCGGCTGGCAGAAACGGTCAGGACGGCGGTGAGGTTTCTTGATGACGTTATCGATGTAAACGAATTCCCGATACCGGAGATAGCCAAAAAGACTAGGATGACCCGGAAGATAGGACTGGGGGTGATGGGTTTCGCCGACATGCTGATTCAGCTCGGTCTTCCGTATGATTCGAAGGAGGCATTGCAGGTTGCCTCGGAGGTAATGCGTTTCTTGAGTGAGGAGGCAGACCGGGCCTCGGTTGAGCTGGCAGAAGAGCGTGGGGTGTTCCCTGCCTTCGAGGGCAGTATCTATGATGTCCCGGGTGCTCCCAGGGTGAGGAACGCGTCACGCACTACCATCGCCCCGACCGGTACCCTTTCGATTATTGCCGGCTGCTCCAGCGGTATTGAGCCTCTTTTTGCCCTGAGCTATGTCCGCAATATTCTGGACGGCGCTCACATGGTGGAGGTGAACCCTTACTTTGAGGAGATGGCCAGGAGGGAGGGCTTCTATTCCGACGAGCTTATGGAGAGTCTGGCCACCGGAACGCAGCTTCATACCATTGAGGGTGTTCCTGATGATGTCAGGCGACTGTTCGTGACGGCGCATGAGGTCAGCCCGGAGTGGCATGTCCGGATGCAGGCTGCCTTCCAGAAACATACCAACAATGCTGTATCGAAGACGGTCAACTTCCCCCGCGAGGCGACCAGAGAAGATATTGCCAAGGTGTACCTCATGGCCTATGAGGAGGGACTGAAGGGGATTACCATTTACCGGGATGGCAGCCGTGAGGGACAGCCGATGAGCACCGGTACGTCAGAAAGGACAGAGAAAGTGGTGATTGCCCCCCGCAAGCGGGTGAAAACAACTACCGGCGTTACTGAACGGGTCAATACCGGCTGCGGTTCGCTGTATGTAACGGTAAACTGGGATGAGCATGGCATCTGTGAGGTCTTCACCACGCTGGGGAAGGCAGGGGGTTGCGCTGTTGCCCAGCTTGAGGCTACCAGTCGGCTTACTACTCTGGCACTCCGGTCCGGGGTGGATGTCGAATCGGTAATCAAGCAACTGCGGGGTATCCGCTGTCCTTCCATTGCCTGGGAAGATGGTAAATCGGTGCTATCCTGCGCGGATGCTATTGCCGGTGTCCTTGAAAAGCACGTGCGGGGTGAGAAGGATGATGAGGATAGTGAGAACGAGGCGGTCGCCCAGGACTACGGGCTGATACGAAACATCGCCGGGCAGTGCCCCGACTGTGGTGGCTTGCTGGCCTATGAAGAGGGCTGCTTCAAGTGCCCCGCTTGCGGTTATACGAAGTGTTAAAGATTAGCCTAAGCTAATTAACTAGGTGTTGGGATAAATATGTCTTACTTCCTCATTTCTGTTTCAAACAGGCAGAATCTAGAACTGTGTATAAGATATGCACTCGCCGGTTTTACCAATAGTAATAACGGAGTGTGGACATTCTCTGATATTCGAGAGGGAGATTATGTTTCTTTTCTCTACGGTGCTAAAGCTCATAATCTCTATAGAGTCGAGATAAAAGAGGCATTGAAGAATGCTGAGACTTTACCTCCCTGGCAGCCTGTTACATTTAGAATGTCAGGACTAACCTACTATTTCCCATTTAGGCTCAAGCTTGCTCCCATTCGGAAACTCAGTGAATCATTGGTAAGAGCTGAGTTTTCTTACGTTGCTGAGAATCTGCTGCTGCGTGGCGGCTATCGAAAAACTCATTTCCAGGCTGACCAGACCACCCTTCAAAGTGTCTCTCAACTAGGGCAGCTATATGATGAACCTGTGGAAAAATTGGATTCCAGTCGGTATAAGACTTTCATCCCGTGTTTTACCAAATTCAAGGATGAAGTCTCTCCGCCGGAGATATTTCGTTTTACGGAACTCATACTTCAAGGTGCTATACGGCATTACTTGTCGGATGACGATAACCTCAGCACTTTACTTGGGCAAATTGATATAGAATCACTTGAGGCCAGTAAACTTGAAGTCATGGGAGAGAAGGCCCTTCCTGAAGGTCATATAGATTTGCTTATAAAGGAAGCTAATCCTATCGGTTTAGCGAGAAAAATAACAATCGAAGTAAAGACTGGTTTAGCGAAAATACAGGATATTAACCAACTTAAAATGTATCAGAATGAGATGGGTAGTGAATGCTTAGCGGGTGTCCTGATTACCAAAGGTTTCTCTAGGCGTGTCTTGCAGGAAGCAAGAGCGCAAGGAGTAAAAACTGTTGAATATGGGCTGGATGTCTTAGAAGTTAGTCCATTCGTTTCTTTCGAAGAACTGCGGAAGAGCTTATGCCTTAATCCGGTTCCCTGACAAATCTAAGTATATGGTTAACGCATTTCGATGGGGACGCTGAGTTTGTCCAAGTCTTTGGGCCCCAGTTCTTCGTAGCATTCAGGGCATACAGTCACTTCGTCGCCATCTTCGTTATCAACAACCCAAATGTTGTCTCGCCACAATAGCGTTATCCTTAAACTGGAATACAGCTTTGTAATATCTTGCTTGCAATAAGGACATTCAGGCATTTTATAACCTCCTTGTGCTATTAAAGTTTCAGTTGGCTTTCCTTACTCCTTCTCCCCCACCACAAAAGCAATCGCGTATTCTCTTGAATGGGAAAGGCTGATGGACAGCCCTTTCAGCCCTAAATCGTTGGCCTGCTCTTGGGCCTGGCCATAAAGGTTGACCAGCGGCTTCCCACTTGGTTCGGCCAGTATCTCGATGTCCTTCCAGCTAATGCCACGCATGCCTGTCCCCAGGGCTTTCACTGCTGCTTCCTTACCGGCGAAGCGGACGGCCAGGGATTCCGGCTTCCCACGGCAGAGGTTTAGCTCGGCGTCGGTATATATCCGGCGCAGAAATCTATCTCCCCATCTTTCGATGGCTTGCTGGATGCGGCCTATCTCTATGATATCGACACCGATATATTGCATCGTCTGTATGTGAGGAATGTCAGCGTGATGACATATTCTAGCACGTGGTAAACCGGTTGTCTCTGGAGATATGGACTAATTGCTGGCTGGTAGAAAGGGAGGACTATTCTTCCTCTTCTGGGGGGTAGGGGGGCTCCGTTACAAGGCGTTTAAGTACATCATACCAGTCACTAACTACAGTGTACACGTTATTGGATTCGGCAAGTCGGAGGTAGTAGGCATTGCCACCCGGAACCGCATCGCCAATCTCAATGTTTATAACCTCTTCATCCTCCTTGGTGAGAGTTATCTTCATTGCAGGTGTAGTGAATCCAAAGTTTGCCAGTTGTTCTTCGGTGGTGTCTTCGGCTATGGCTCTGTCCATATACGGGCCGCTCAGTATGAAAGGAATACCACCTCCCCATCTATCGGGATTAACTTGAGTATCTGGCGGGTCAACGAAGTACCACTGCCTGTCCTCGTGCTTGATAAATGATTCGCTCATATCCAGCCTTGGCAGCTCTATCAGGATGTGTTTCAGCTCCTCCATCTCAAACTCCCAGACACGTGGTCGCGGCTCTATCTCTGATGGAGGTTCTTCTACCGGACGCGTGATGAAGTAAACGGCTGTGGCCACTGCCAGAACGGCCACCAGTATCAGGATGTTTCTCAGTCTCAAGGGCTAGCCCCTCACATTTAATGTACTAGCTGAATTATCTTCGCCGCCACCAGACGAGTGTACCGGCCACAAGCAACAGCAATGGCAGCAGGCCGATACTGGAGATGGTGATAAATGTGTTGACCTCCGGGCCGACGATGAAGGGGCGGGACTGCAGGATCTTGCGGTCCATGGAAATCAGTTCCGTCCCGGAGGTGAGGTATTCTATTGAGCTGAGGAAGAAGTCACTATTGTTGTCATTCTGGATATGTCTGTTGGTGGCGAAATCGGAATCACCTATCACTAATATACTGGGTCCATCGGGTACGGTGGTCAGGTTATCTCCCGAGGTTTCGATTCGAACGGACTCTATTAGATAGCTAATGGCGAGAGGACCTTTGATATCGACCCCCTCATCTAACTCAGGTTCTGCGCTGGAGTCAGAGTTCTCCAGCCAGCTGTTCTCACTGGTTATGGCTAGTGCCGAAATACTGATTACCCTTTCCTTTTCCTCGTTGATCCAGACGGGCTCCGGGTTTTCCTCTGTTCCTACCAGCCCAATTTGGTATCCCTCAAGGGGAGTGCTGATGCTGGTGACACCCGGGAAGTAGAGGGTGGGGAGCCCGAAATAATTCTGCTGTGCTGGCACCTTGGGACAGTCCCGGCCAATTGAAGCCACATAGGACGTACCGCTCTCCCAGACGAAGCCCTGTTCTATCTTCACTCCCCACGGTTGCAGTAGCTGCTCGAAGTCCTCCGGCGAGTCAGGATTGACCAGAAGCATCAGCCGTCCGTCACGCTCCAGGTATTCCTCGATGATGTCAACCTCTTCGCTGCTCAGGGGTACCTGCGGTGCGGCTATTATCAGTGCAGAGGCATCATCGGGTACGGTACCCTCCGACAGGAGGTTAATAGACCTTGTCTTGTAGAGGTTATCACGTAGACCTTCACTGGCGGTGCTGTAGCCCGCAGCCGATGTGTCAGAGATGTCAACCTCACCATGGCCGGTGACAAAGTAGGCTACTTTCTGGACTGTACCGGTGACCTCGAGGATAGCGCTGGTGAAGTCGTGCTCGGCATCCTCCACAAATAAGCTGAGACTGGGGGGAATCATGATGATACGCTGGCCATAGTCGCCAACAAACACTATTGACTGGCCTGGAATGCCGAACAACCTGTAAAACAATTCATGGTAGTCTGTGATGCCGTACTCCCTGGCCTTTTCCGGGTGTATGTCAGGGTCTATTGTCTTCACGGTCAGCCTGTCAGTGTAGACTTGATACTTGTCAAGCAAGCTGGTGGCGTAGGTGGTGCCACCGATGGGGTCTTCAGGTACGAAGAACTGGATAACCTCGACCTCCTGGTCCAGGTTGGTCAGGACATCTTTTGTCTGGGATGTCAGGACATACTGAGATAGGCCGGTGGTGTCAAAGCGGGCACTATTACCGATGCTGATGGCGTTGACCAGGAGGATTATGCCGATAAATACCGAGACCATGACCGTGGTGCTGGTGCCGAACCTGCCCCGTCGACTGGTGACGGCCCTGCCGAACCGCCGATAGTCGAGGACAAGGGCAGCAATTATTAGTACTGCCCCTATGGTAATGATACCCCATGAAACAATAAGTAGCTGGGGCAGGATAAAGGTGAGTATCCAGCCGATAAACAGGCCGGCCAGTCCGAGGAGTGCCATCAGTCCGGTCGGCATTAGCTCCACCTACCGGTTTCAACAGACCTTACCGTCAGGAAAAGGAAGAGGGCGGTGACACTCAGATAGTAGATGATTGCCTTGGTATCAATTATGCCGGCCATAAAAGCTGGGAAATGTGAAGATAGCGAAATGTAGGAGAGTATATCACCAACTGCGCCAGATATACTCCCGCCAGCTGACCCAATAAAATACAGGACGGCAAGTATTCCGCCGGCAATCACGGCAGCCACTATCTGGTTAGAGGTAACGGATGAAGCAAATAGCCCGATGGATAGTGAGGCAGCGCCGAGCAGGAAGAGGCCAAGATATCCGGTAATAATCGGGCCACCGTCCGGGTTACCGAATATCCAGAGGAGCAATGGAAAGTAAAGGGTTAATGCCAGCATGGAAACGAGCATGCCGAGGCTGCCGAGGAATTTCCCCAGGACTATGTCGGTATCCCTTACGGGGGCGGTGAGCAGCAGTTCCCAGGTACCAAGCTTCTTTTCCTCGGCAATGAGTCGCATTGCCAGGACTGCGGCAAACAGCATCAGAACGAGATTACCCCATATATCCAGGTATCCTTGGATGCTCGTGTCTGAATAACCTGTATTTTCGAAGTACCAAACAAAGAGAGCGCCATAGAGTACAAGAAAGACACAGGCTACAATATATGCCATGGGGGATGTCAGGTACGCTCTAAATTCCCTGCGGGCGATGAGCATCGTGTTCTTCACTCTTCAATCTCCTCGTCGTCATCGGTGACTTCTTCTTCGGCTGTCAGTTTGAGGAAGATATCCTCCAGGCTCATGGCTACCATGCCCATGGATAGTATTGTCCATCCCCCTTGCACTATGGCTGTCATAAGGCTGCTACGGGGGTCCTGGTCTGCCGGGCATTCTACAATATGGTAGGGTTTCTCATAGCGTACCCCGCTGACGCCCCGTACCCGCTCTAGCTTCCTGGTTACCGCGGCTGCTGGTCCGCGCACCTCCAGCTGGATATTCTGGGTACCTCGCAGTATGTTAGAGAGGTTTGCTATCTTGTCCTCCGCCACAACCTGTCCCTCGTGGATGATAACCACCCGGTCACAGACCATGCTGACTTCCGGCAGGATATGGCTGGAGATGAGAATGGTATGCTCTTTACCAAGTTCTTTGATAAGCTGTCTGGTCTGGGCTACCTGAATGGGGTCGATGCCAAGGGTTGGCTCGTCCAGAATCATTACTTCTGGCTCGTGGATAATTGCCTGGGCGACACCAACACGTTGACGAAAACCCCGAGACAACTTCCCGATGAGCACATCAATATACTCTTCCAGATGACACAGTTCAACGACATCGTCAATCCTGTCCTTGATTTGGTACTTGTCCAGCCCCCTGAGCCTACCAGCAAAGTCTAGATAGGAGCGGACGGTGACATCGGTGTAAAGAGGGATTGCTTCGGGAAGATAACCTATATGTCGGCGTCCTTCCAGGGAGTTTGTGGCCATGTTACAGTCGGCCACCCAGGCATCGCCACTGGTAGGCATCAGGAATCCCGTGAGAATGCGCATCGTGGTTGTTTTGCCAGCACCATTCGGCCCGAGGAGGCCAACAATTTCCCCCTTGGGGACATTGAAGCTGATATTATCTACGGCAAGGCGTTCCCCATAGTACTTGGTGAGGTTTTGGACCCTTATCACTGCTTGTTACTCACTTTGCTTCCCTGAACTCGGTACCTGTCCTGCCCCGTCAATCTTTTTCTATCTGCAAGTATATCCAGGCCATGGTCTCGTTATCATAGTCGATTATTTGATGGTCTAATCGGTCTAATTCATAATTAATCCATTCCTCGAATAGCACATACTTTATCGCCTCCAGCTTGTCTTCTTCTACCTCTCGGTCAGACTGCTTTTCGGTAACCAGACAGATGGCATAGATTTGATTATCCGAGTCTACTCCTATTACTCCGCTGACCTGACCAACCTCGAGTTCCTCGAACGCCTTGTACTCGATGTTTTCGGGGAGACCTCCCAGGCGAGGCCACCAGCCGATATCTCCGCCCTGCTCTGCGGAGCCGGTGTCGATCGAAAGCTCCCGGGCAACCTCCGAGAAATCCTCCCCGGCTTCGATTCTGGCCAGGGCAGCCTCCGTATCCTCGAAGGAAGCCAGAAAAATGACATACAGGTGGACCTGCTCGGCTGTGGTGGGCACCCCCGCAGTCAAAAACTCATTCAATTTCTTTTCTAGGATATATGTTCCTATAAGCTCACGGTATTCGGCATCAGAGAGCCGGGTTTCATTAAGTCGGTCGCGGTACCACGACTTGAATTCACTCTCGGAGATTGTCTCGTTCTCACCCTGGGCTTCATCCCTGAGCCACTCATCGACTTCATCGGGGGTGACCTCGATGCCGTAATTGGGTGCCTCCTGCCTGATAAGTTCCTCTTGGATGATGACCATTAACATACCTTCGATATCATAGGTCTTATAGGGATACTTCATCCTCCGGAGCAGGTAGTCCATACTAATGGTCTCGTCATTGACCCTGAGTATGGGACGCCATAGGTCTTTCCATGTCGAAAAGTATAGGCCGGCAAAGATGCTGATGATGACAACTACCAGAAAAACCACTGTGATGATAATTGCGGTTTTTCTGCCTGATGGCCTTCTCTTTTCCGGTTTGGGCTCCGGAGTTCTCGTTATCACCCTTCTATTGGAACGTCTTTTGCCCAATTACAAATCACCTTTTCTAGATTATTAAGAATGCTGCAGACCTGTCCGGTGACACAACGGCCCCAAGATGCCGACTGAAATGATAACCGGGGTAGACATATAGCCAACGTAGCACAGGATTGTTAAGAAGTTATTAAGATAAACTTTAACTATCTTTGATACCTGGCTGGCAGCTGGTCGAGTTTCAAAGGACCGGCAGCCTACTTGACCAGATGACATGCCACCCAATGCTCCCCACCCATGTTGACCAGTTGTGGCGTTTCTTTCTTACAGATATCCATTGCCTGGTGGCATCTCGGATGGAAATTGCAGCCAGGAGGAGGCATAATCGGGCTGGGTACATCACCAGTCAGAATAATCCGTTCACGCGTACGGTCAACAACCGGGTCGGGTATCGGTACTGCTGAGAGCAGCGCTACCGTGTACGGATGCAGCGGGTTACGATAGAGCTCGTCACTGTCCGTTATCTCTACAATCTTGCCCAGGTACATTACGGCGACTCGGTCACTGATATTACGGACGACCGAAAGGTCATGAGCGATGAACAGGTAAGTGAGGGAAAGCTCCTCACGAAGCCTTTCCAGGAGTATAATAATCTGTGCCTGGATGGAGACGTCAAGGGCCGATACAGGCTCGTCACAGACTATGAAGCTAGGTCTCACCGCCAAAGCCCGGGCGATCCCGATGCGCTGTCGCTGGCCACCACTGAACTCATGCGGGTAGCGGTCTGCCATAAACGGCTCCAGTTCTACCATCCGGAATAGTTCGGCCACCTGGTCCCGGTATTCCTGTCCTTTGGCGAGGTTGTGTACCCTGATGGGCTCACCGATGATATCGCCGGCTGACATACGCGGGTCAAGTGAGGCAAACGGGTCCTGGAATATTAGCTGCATGTTCCGTCGCATCCGCCTCATCTGCTCTTGTTTTAGCTGCATGAGGTTTACGCCGTCGAAATATACATTCCCGCGTATGCCATCATAGAGCCGCAGGAGGCAGCGCCCGGTGGTGGTCTTTCCACAGCCACTTTCGCCGACGAGACCAAGGGTCTCGCCCCGCTTTATATAGAAGCTGACACCATCGACTGCCTTGACGTCGGCTATTCTCTTCTGTAAGACGCCAGCCGTCACTGGAAAGTACATGTAAAGATCTTCTACTTCAACCAGGTGCTCACCATTGCTCATTATTGGAAAGCCCTCTCTTGTCACACTATTTCTTCAGTTTATCCGCATCATAGAAGCAAGCGCGTAAATGGCCTGGGCTTACTTCTTCAAGTTTCGGCATTTCTACCCGGCATCTGTCGAAGGCATAATCACAACGTGGATGGAAGGCACAGCCACCGGGGAGCCTGGAAAGATTGGGCGGGAGGCCCCTGATAACACGTAAACTCTTTTTACGTTCACTGTCCAGTCGTGGGACCGATGCCAGCAAGCCGAGGGTATAGGGATGTTTCGGGTTACCGTATATTTCATCTGTTGACCCTGTTTCTACCAGATTACCAGCATACATCACATTAACGCGGTCCACGTAGCGAGCGACAACTCCCAGGTTGTGTGTGATAAGAAGGACGGCTGTACCCAGGCGGTGTCGTAAATCGGCAATTATCTCGAGGAGTTGGGCCTGAACGGTCACATCAAGTGAGGTCGTCGGTTCGTCTGCAATCAGGAGTTGGGGGTCGCAGCTCAAGGCCATCGCAATCATAATGCGCTGCTGCATGCCACCACTGAACTGGAAGGGATAGTGCTCAGCGCGGCGCTCTGCGTCCGATATCCCCACGAGCCTAAGTAGTCTGACTGTTTCCTGGAATGACTGCTCCTTATCCAGGCCACGGTGAAGTTCCAACGATTCTGATATCTGGCGTTTGACGGTGAGCACCGGGTTCAGAGAGGTTGTCGGCTCCTGGAAGATCATGGCGATTTGGTTGCCTCTAATGTGACGCATTTCTTCCTCGGAGACCTTTAGCAGGTCCCTTCCCTGAAAGATAATCTCACCACCCATGATGATGCCCGGGGGATACGGAATAAGTCGTAAGACAGAAAGAGCACTTACGCTCTTGCCGCAAGCACTCTCGCCAACCAGACCAACACTCTCTCCCTTCTTGATAAAGTAACTGAGACCATCGACGGCCTTAACCTCTCCTTCCTGAGTGTAAAAATAGGTTTGTAGGTTCTTGACTTCGAGTACTACCTCATCAGTTGTTGTCATCTTTCTTAAGAACAACCCAGGAATCGGGCAGGCGCGAAATTATATTCCTGCGTTTATACCCCCTTTATACTATAGAAACACTCTGCGGCTAGGTCAGACAGGCACACAGACTGGCGTGATTCTAACATGAGGACTCACCTTTGTCAACCCTGGGGGTGCCATTTATTATGGGCTGTTCTGGCTGCTTTTTCAGTAGAACGACCGGCAGAGTGCTTTGGTGTTTTCATTTGACGCATCGGGGCTCGTTTGCTAGAATCATTAGCCAGATAGACCTTAGCTGCTCAGAAGCTGCTCGGGTCAGGATAATAAATTATAGATGGAGGTAATTATGGCTGTAGTTAACTATGAGAAGGAAGGCCGGATTGCTATCATGACAATCAATCGCCCGGAGGCGTTGAACGCCCTCAGCGCTGAAGTATCGGCAGAACTACGTGAGGCATATATAGACTTTCGGGATGACGCGGAGCTGTGGGTCGCCATCGTGACGGGTGCGGGAGACCGGGCATTTTCTGCTGGTGCTGATATAAAGGGTTTTCGCCCGGGCCCCAGAGAAATGCCGGCCGGACAGACAGGAGAAGTGGTGAGGCCGGACAAAATATGGAAGCCCTTCATTGCGGCCATCCATGGTTATTGCCTCGGTGGTGGTCTGGAACTGGCGATGACCTGCGACATCAGGATAGCGGCAGATAACGCCCAGTTTGGTCAGCCGGAGATAAATATTGGCTTTCTGCCCGGTGGTGGCGGCACCCAGAGGCTGCCACGTTTCATACCGCGGGCGGTGGCTGCCGAGATACTACTCGCCGGCAACCGAATAGATGCTCAGGAAGCACTGCGCGTTGGGCTTGTGAGCCGGGTTGTACCGCGCGACCAGCTAATGACCACGGCCATGGAAATCGCTAATACCATTTGCACTCGGGCGCCGCTGGGTGTCAGAGCGTGTAAGGAAGCCATGATTCGGGGGTACGAGATGACCCTTGATGAGGGTCTGGCGCTTGAGCGTGAGAAGGTTGCTGAATGCCGGGCGACCGAGGACTTCATGGAGGGTGCCCGGGCCTTTGTTGAGAAGAGGCCGCCTAATTACAAAGCAAAGTAATTCTTAGTTTATCTGATAACTATCTGATATCGACAAGCGTTATCTCAAAGGTGAGGTCTTTACCGGCGAGTGGGTGGTTGGTGTCTAACGTAACGGTTTTTTCTGTAACCTCGACTATCGGGACATTCAGACTTGTGCCGTTTGCGTAGGTGATGGTGACGTATGCGCCAACCTCCGGTGTTATCCCTTCCGGAAGCTCGTTAAGGTCTACTTCTATTAGGAGGTCATCGCGATAAGGCCCATAGGCCTCTTCCGGCGCGAGGGTCACTGTCTTGGTCTGCCCAATTTTCATCCCATATATAGCGTCCTCGAATCCGGATATCATCTGGCCAGCACCCAGGGTGAATTCCAAGGGGTCTCCATCACGGGATGAGTCAAATTCGGTTCCATCCTGCAGTGTGCCGGTATAATGTACCAGGACAGTGTCGCCTTCAGCGGCAAGGCGGTTATTGGCGCATCCGCTCATTATGGTAGTAATGGTAATCAGGGTTCCTTAGGAATACTACAAGGCTTCTTTTCATGATACACATACGACTGTCCCATTTACTGTCAATTTTCCCATTCAGGACTCGGAGTTTTCTGTTTTTCTACCTCCGTTCTGGTTTTCCTCACCTTTGGAAAAGTCCCGGTACTTTTCTGCCAGACTTATCAAGCGTTTCTGCACCAGGTCGTTGATAGAGCCCGGCTCAAAGTCACCGTTTTCTAGAAGTTTTCCTGCCTTCCGTCCCGTCAGGACTTCCATTCCTTCGTCGATAGTACTTACCGGGTAGATGTGGAACTGGCCTTCCTTGATAGCATCGGCAACGGCATCTTTGAGCATCAGATTGCGTATATTACTAGCCGGAATCAGGACTCCCTGCCGGCCGTTCAGTCCCTTGGTGCGACATATCTCAAAGAAGCCCTCAACCTTCTCGTTGATTCCCCCGATTGCCTGCACCTCTCCTTTTTGATTGACGGAGCCGGTAACGGAAATGCCTCGCTTTATCGGCACTCCAGACAGGCAGGACAGGATAGAGTAGAGCTCGGTACTCGAGGCGCTATCACCGTCAACCTCCTCGTAGCTCTGCTCGAAGACGAGGCGGGCAGACAGGGACAGAGGGATATCACGGGCGTACCTGTCGTGGATGTAGCCATTGAGTATCATTACCCCTTTAGTATGAAGACGTCCTCCCAGCTTGGCTTCTCGCTCGATGTCAATCAATCCTTCTCTACCGACGCTGACACTGGCCGTTATCCGGCTGGGACGGCCGAAAGCGAAGTCCCCGAGGTCAATAACGGCCAGCCCGTTGACCTCTCCAATGCCCTCACCATCGGTCTCAATTTTAATCATGCCAGTCTCTATCATCTCGCTGATGCGCTGCTGGATAAGGTTAGAGCGGTACACTCGCTGTTCCACCGCCTTCTCTACGTGCTCAGCCTCTATTAGCCCCGTGCCATCTTCCCCTGCCCAGAAATTGGCCTCACGGATGATATCAGCGATATTGGCAAAAAGGGTGGAGAGCTTGTTACGGTCGCCAGCTAGGCGCGAGCTGTGTTCGATAATCCTGGCCAGAGCGTTGCTTTTCAGATGTCTCATGTCTTCTTCCTGGCAGAGACGGCAGATAACAGAGGCATACTGCTTGAGGCAGGCTTCGTTCTTGTCCATCTGAGTGTCAAAATCCGCCTTGACCTTAAAAAGTTCCTGAAACTGCAGGTCAGCCTGCAGCAACAGGTAGTAGAACAGCGGCTCGCCGATGATAATGACTTTGATATCGAGTGGAATTGGTTCCGGGCGTAAGGTCTTGGTAGCCACGAAACCGAGCCGTTCTGCGATTTCTTCGATGGTGAGCTTTTCGTCACGCAAGGTCCTTTTCAGGCCTTCCCATGACTGAAAATTGGTGAGCAGGTCTTCAATTCTGAGGGCGAGGTAGCCGCCGTTAGCCTTGTGCAGGGAGCCGCCCCTTATCATTGTGAAGTCGGTGTAAAGAGCACCGAACTGGGTCTCCTTCTCGATAAGACCAAAGAGATTATTAAAGGTGGGGTTCAGCTCCAGGACTACCGGTGCGCCCTTGAGTTCGGAATTGTCAACTACGACATTGACTTCATAGTTCTGTAAGGCCCTCTTTCTTGTCTGTTCCTGCATGGCACCAAACAATGAGTCATGGTCTTGTGGTGCTGAGTCTGACTTGAACTGCTCGTAGTTCTCAATGATGTTCTGCTCGACCTCGTCAAGATAGGCGACCATCTGGGGTAGCTCATCATACTTATTTTTGAGCCCCTGGAATGTATTGCCGATTGCATAGCCAGCGACCTGGTGGTCACTATCCTCCAACTGCTGCTCAACGGTTCGTTCCTCTGCCTGCAATTCAGAGATTACGTCCTTTAGCTCTTTGCTCAGCTCGTCTCTGGCATTCGTCAGTTGCTCTTTGGCATCTGGACTCAGTTTCTGGTACTCTTCCTCGCTCATTGTTTCGCCCTGAGAAGCTGGCATCAGGATTAGGCCTACCTGCGTTGTTTTCAGCAGTAGCCCTCTCTCCTTGGCCTTCTCACTAATGGCGTTGAATGCCGTTTCCCTTTTTTTGTTCAACTCCTGGACTATTTCCGACCGCCGTTCTTCATACTCCTTACTGCCGAACGCCTGGACAAGGCTCTTGCGGGCATTTTCGATGGCGTGCTTCATATCCTTTTGCAGGGTTTGTCCCGTGCCGGCGGGAACCTTCAATGCTTTAGGACAATACGGGTCACGGAAGTTGTGCACGTAGCACCAGTCGGGGGGAGTCTCTTTCTCAGCAGCCAGTGCTTCCAGAAAGGACTTTATCACGGTGGCCTTGCCTGTGCCGGCAGGTCCAGCAACGTAGATGTTAAAGCCCGGTTTTTGGATATTCAGGCCAAACTTGAGAGCACTAAGTGCCCTTTCCTGACCAATGATGCTATCCGCTGGCTTCAACTCTGCAGTAGATTCGCATTCGAATAAATTCGGGTCGCATCTTTCCCTTACCTGCTCGGCGGTAAGTTCCACAGGCATTTCTTACCTCCTCGTTATGGCCTTGGCGCGCCCGTGAGTAATGTCAGGCGGCATGTAATGTTATCATAGCAAATTCTTGGAATATATGATAGCGAACGGCAGTCCTCATTATTCCCAGTGGAAGAACCGGGTTGATAGTAGGATTGCCATGACCATTATGCCTATGACTATTGGTGACGCCTGTACGTTCCAGCCGGAGCCGAGCCAGGGGTCCTGCAACGTCAGGATGACATAACGGAGAAGCGTGGCATCAGCTTTCTAAGGTGCTCGACTTCGATAACCGCCGTCATTTCGTCAATGGTATCATCGCCGTATTCAGGCCGTCAATATGTAATGCTGTCTCTGTGGACGGTTGACATCCCGTGTTTGATTAGTCTATTCTCTTGAACAGAAATCGTGGTCTGAGGGTAATGGTGTGGATGGTTTCTTCATTGCTCTGGCAATCATAATTGCCTACCTGCTAGGCTCTATCCCTTCTGCTTACCTGGTAGGGCGTCTGCGGAAGGGTACCGACATCCGGGAGATGGGAACCCGGAATATGGGGGCGATGAATGTCTTCTATACCATCGGTTTCTGGTGGGGACTTCTTGTCCTGATAATAGATGTCGGTAAAGGTGCGGCCGCAATGGGTGTTGCCATAGCCCTGGGAGTGGGAGAGGTAGCACAGTTCGTTACGGGGGCGACGGTAGTGCTCGGACACGCCTTTCCTGTGTTTCTCGGGTTTCATGGTGGTAAGGGTGGCGCAACCTGTATCGGTGTTCTCTGTGTCCTGATGCCGTGGGGCCTTCCGATTGCTTTTGGTATTTTCTGCATCTTATTGCTTATAACCCGCTTCCCCACGCTGAGCTACAGCATTGCTCTGATAGCCTTTCCGTTTGTGGGATGGTTAATCTACGAAAGATGGGAACTGGTAGTCTACTCGGTGGGATTGCTGCTAATTCCTTTTGTCAGATATATTCCCCGTATCAGGGAGATGCGGGACAAGGCGGGCAACTGGGGCCGTTTTTTTCGTCGCAAGAGTCTTGAGGACAGGTTTTAGCCGGTTAAAAAGAAAAGTCGGAGACTTTCATCTCCGACTTGATGTACCAGGTTCCTGCCCCGAACTATTTGGTTCGGGGCTATTTCATCGGAATTAGCCTTGAGTGTCGCTGTTACTAACCCTTTGTGGGGAGAATCACTGTTGCCGTGCCCGGTGTTGTTTTTTCGCCTTTGGAGTTTTCCAGCCAGATATCACAATCAACCAGATGTTCGTCGCCCTCGGTATATTTCTTGGTGACAGTGCCCTTGCAGGTAAGGGTATCGCCGGGAACATCCATGCCACGGTAGCTGCACCCGTAGGTCTTGATTTTACCCTTCTCACCAACCCAGTCGCCCAGCAGTTGTCCCAACCAGGCGCTCTTGAGGGCGCCGTGAACGATGATACCGGGTAACTGGTTACCCAGGGCAAAGTCTTTGTCATAATGTATCTGATAGAAGTCGCCCGAGCCTCCGGCCCACTTTACAAGCTGCTGTGGAGTGGGCTGCTTCTCCAGTGGCGTTACTTCAGTGCCTACGTCTACATCTTCCCAGTATAGTTGGTCTGCCATTTCTTCACTCCTTTCCGTTTTATGGGCGCTAGTAGCTGATGCCGGTACCGCGGGTCTTGGCAACAATTTCACCATCCTGGTTCTTGAAGACGGTCTCATTGATGATGAAAAGCATCTTGCCGAGCCGGCCCTCGCGCTCGCGGAGTTCGGCAAGCCTGCTGGTGGCAGTTATGGTGTCACCGGCCTGTACAGGCTTGAAGAAATCGTATTCGTTACCACCGTTGAGCACCCGTGTAAATGGGCTGCTGAATCCTCGCCGTGGACCTGCACCCGCCTTAACAGGGTAGGCATAGTTGCCAAGAAAGCCCGGTGGAGCGATGAGACTCCGGTAGCCCTTGCTCTTGGCGTACTCTTCGTCGTGGTAAAGGGGATTGGGGTCACCGATTGAATCTGCCCACCTTCGGATTGGCTCTCTCTCAATCTCGTACACGGAGGGCTCCGACTCTACACCGATTGCGGCTCTCATCTCATCCGTGATTACTGAGTCTCCTGCCATAGATAAGCCTCCTTCTTTTTATTCATGTGGCCGATATTCGCCTGACATTATAGCACAAAAAGGACTTCGGGTGGTAAATCCATTACGCTGTAATATGGCTGGTGTTATTTCCTTTTGAGTCTATCTACCAGCCAGTCCTTGAGGAGGTCGTGAAGCTCGTCATGGCTTTCGCGGAGGAAGTGGCCGTTATTCTGGTAAATCACCAGCTCTTTTGGCTCTCTGGCCCACTGGTATATCTGGCGGGAGCAGTCGGCGGGCAGGTTCCTGTCACGCTCACCGTGGACCAGCAGGAGTGGTTTCGGGGATAGCTTGTCCACCGGATGTGCCCCGTAGGTCTGGCTGGAAAGCCCTACTACTGCTTTCACCTGAGGGCTCATTACCCCGGCCTGAATGACCACTGCCCCACCGAATGAGTGCCCTACAAGGCCAACGTCCTCTATCCCCTCCTGTCCAAGAAAATGTATCCCCACCAATACATCGAGGACGCACTGAGGAACATCTCCAGGAACACGGTAGTCGAGGCGCAGAGAGGTTATTCCCTCGGCGATAAGCTCCTGGCTCAGGTCTTTGAAGATTCCGAAGGATGGGCCATCGAGTCCACCGAGGGCACCGCAGACCCAGATGACTCCGGCGCTGCCGCTGGCGGGATTAAGAATCCCCCGGATGTCACCACGTGAGGTACTGAGGATGACATCAGTCCGGGTGGTATCCAGGGGTTTTGTCTTTACTCCGATGAGCCTCAGGCTTGCTTCATTGGTCATTTTCAGCCAAACATTTGAATATACACAATTGGTCTCTGGCATTAGTGTTTTGATAACTATAACCTAAAACGGGATGATATTAATAGTGGATGACTATTTCGTGGTCGGCGCTAAAATAAAATTATGGCTGCCCGGTTTAAGTACCGAGTAATAATGATGATGCCGAAAAGGTAAGAGAGGCATTAGGATGTATAGCAGTTAGTTTGCTGTCCTTTGGGCTCAGTCTATCAGGCCCATTTCCCTGAGCCTGAGCCACATAATTGATTTGGGGACCTCAAAGGTATCCGCCATCTTCTTTACGTCACTGACCTCCGCCCACTTCTCTCTCACATGTTTCTTGGGCATCAGAATACAGATAGCGAAGTAGTCTGCCAGCAGCTCATTAAAGGAGCCCTGATTTGCTCCTCTTTTATTGAATACGGGGAACTGGCAGCGGTTGTGGGCGATGATGTGAAAGGCCTCGTGGAATAAGGCGAGTCGACTATTGTATGGGGAGGCTGCATTGGTTATCTGTATCACCCACCCGTCCTGAAGAAACCAGGTAGCAGCGCAGCAAGCCCTCAGGTCGAGTTGACGTACCTCAATGGGGTGCCCTTCACCGACCAGTTGAATGAGGTCGGTAGGCACTGGTATACCTGCTATATTGGCACGTCTGAGCTGCTGTTCTGCCAGCCTCTCGACGTACGGCATTACACCCACACCGCAAAGCTTTAGCCGGTCGAAGTTATCAGGATTAAACTGACCGTCGCTGGCAATCAGCAGATTAAGCTTCTCACGGTTTGTGTCGGCGCAATATTCCTTTCTCAACTTACTGGTACAGCAGTTGAGCAAGGGGCAGTGCATGCCATTACCAGTGGCAAGGTAAGACCAGAGTTGAGCTTCCCACTTAGGAAGCTTTCTTGCCAAGCCTTTTCTCCCGCCGGCGCTCAATGAGGTCTTCAATCATGATGATGATGTCTTCATCAAGTAAATCGTGGTACTTGATGTTGGCGTACTCTCTGAATTCTGGCCATTCAGCAGCTGGTACAGGTTTAATCTCTGGTAGGTGACCGGCCATGGCTAGAATCTCTTCGATAGGCACGCCAGTGTAGACCGCCAGCTTACGGCAGGAGGTTGTACTGGGAGCGTCCTCACCGGTCAGCCAACGGCCGACCGTAGGATGGCTGACACCAACGTCTTTAGCTAGCTGGCTGGGCAGGCGACGCCGGCGCCTCATCAGGTCTTGTAGGAATGATACTATCTTGGGGTCCTGTTTGTTGTTCATGCCAATATTATAACACAAAGACCCCGTGTTTTTTCAAGTATATGTATAAGTTCAGTATATCTCTGTTTCTTGGTACAGGTTAATACTATTCTGTCTCACTCTCGCCTTCTTCTGCGATAGCCGCTGCCACTGGCTGCTTACGGCAATTAAGCTCCTTCAATTCGAGCCGATAAGCGCACATGAGACATTGCTGATACCATCCGTCTATATCTCTG
>CAZTBG010000024.1:0-33532 GCA_964611805.1 uncultured Dehalococcoidales bacterium
ATGGTGAGATTTCTTCCTACGGAATCAACCGACGCTACCTGGAGCAGTTTGGCTACCAGTGCACCATGCAGACAGATACCGAGGTGGTCGCCTATGCCGTTGACCTGGTAATACGCAAGCACGGACTGCCGGTGGAGGTATTTGCTGAAATCGTGGCACCCCCCTTCTGGGATGACATCGAACGCCGGCCAGTAAAAGAGCGTGAGCGGCTCCTGGCCCTGCGGCAGGTGTACGGCAGCATGCTTCTTAATGGGCCGTTCACCGTAATCATCGCCCACCAGGGCGAGATGCTCGGTCTCACCGACCGCATCCGGCTCCGGCCTTTGACAGTCGGCGAGAAGGGTAGTATGGTTTATCTCTCCTCAGAGGAGGCGGCCATCCGTCTCATCTGTCCCGACCTGGACAAAGTCTGGTCACCACATGGGGGCGAACCGGTCGTAGCCCGACTGGGGAAGCCAGTGGAGCGACCACAGCGGAATCTAGAACAGCAACCTGAGGCACTCGCTGCCGGGGAGGTCATCTGATGCTCACAAAGAGAATCATCCCCTGCCTGGATGTAAAAGATGGCCGGGTAGTAAAAGGCGTAAGGTACCGCGACTCTCAGGATGCCGGTGACCCGGTGGAACTGGCTGCGTTTTACAATGAGCAGGGTGCCGACGAACTCGTCTTCTACGACATTACTGCTTCCAGTGACGAGCGGAAGACAGTACGGGAGGTGGTGGAGCGTACCGCTGACCAGGTATTCATCCCTCTGACAGTAGGCGGGGGACTACGGACAGTAGAGGACATGAGAAGTATGCTGGAAGCCGGAGCAGACAAGGTCTCCATCAACACTGCGGCGGTACTGGACCCAACCCTCATAACTCGTGGTGCCGAGCGCTTCGGCAGCCAGTGTATTGTCCTGAGCATGGATGCCAAACGCATCTCCGATGAACACCCGCTCCGCTGGGGAGTGTTCACTCATACCGGTGCCGGTGGAGGGAGAGCTACCGGTCGTGACGCGCTGGAATGGGCAGTCCGGGCGGTTGAGCTGGGGGCGGGCGAGATTGTGGTCAACAGCATTGATGCCGACGGCACCCAGGCTGGCTATGATATCGAGCTTCTCCACGCCATCTCGACGGCTGTCAGCGTGCCGGTGGTGGCCAGCGGCGGGGCTGGCACGCTGGAAGACCTCTACCGGGCCCTGGTAGAGGGCGAGGCAGATGCTGTTCTGGCCGCCAGCATTTTTCACTACGGGACCTACTCAATCCAGGAAGCCAAGGAATATCTGGCAGGCAGGGGAATCCCGGTACGGCTATAGGGACACGAGAGAAACCATGAAGACGTATTTACCACCACAGTTCAAGATAGTGCGAGACCCGGAGCGCTGCATCCAGTGCCAGGTGTGCGTCAACCAGTGCTCCTTCGAGACGCACTATTATGACGCCGACGAAGACGAGGTGAAGAGCCGCTCGGAGAACTGCGTTGGCTGCCACCGTTGTGTCACCTTCTGCCCTACCGGAGCACTGACGGTTGTCAAGAACCAGCTCGCCTACCGGGACAACTACAACTGGACCCCGGAAGCCATTGAGGATATCCTGAAGCAGGCCGAAGACGGTGCCATGCTCCTCACCGGCATGGGCAATGATAAGGGCTACCGCATCTACTGGGACCATCTCGTGCTGAATGCCAGTCAGGTGACCAACCCGTCAATTGACCCGCTACGTGAGCCGATGGAGTTGACCACCTACCTCGGTCGGAAACCGGATAGTATCAAGCTGGGTAAGGACAACTCTACCCTGGAAACAAAGATACCTCCCCAGGTCAAACTGGAGATTCCGGTGATGTTCGCCGCCATGTCCTACGGGGCCGTCAGTCTCAACACGCATCACTCACTCGCCCGGGCGGCCACCGAGATGGGTACACTGTGGAACACCGGCGAGGGGGGACTGCATTCCAGTCTGTATAAATACGGCGACAATACCATCGTCCAGGTGGCATCAGGGCGCTTCGGGGTACACGCCGACTACCTGAACGCCGGCAGGGTGGTGGAAATAAAGATTGGCCAGGGGGCCAAGCCGGGCATTGGCGGTCATCTCCCCGGTGAGAAGGTGAGCGCCGAGGTCTCACTGACCCGGATGATTCCCAAAGGGACAGACGCCCTGTCACCGGCACCACAGCATGACATCTATTCCATCGAAGACCTGGCCCAGCTCATCTACGCCCTTAAGGAGGCGACCAACTACACCAAGCCGGTAGCGGTCAAGATTGCAGCCGTCCACAACTCGGCGGCGATTGCCAGCGGCATGGTCCGGGCCGGTGCCGACATCATTGTCCTTGATGGCCTCAGAGGCTCCACTGGAGCAGCACCTAAGGCTATTCGGGACAATGTCGGGATACCCATCGAGCTGGCGCTGGCAGCAGTTGACACGCGGCTCAGACAGGAGGGCATCCGCAACCAGGCCTCGGTGGTCGTCTCCGGCGGAATCCGTAACAGCGGTGATGTTGCCAAAGCGATTGCCCTCGGTGCCGATGCGGTGTACATTGGCACAGCGGCACTAATTGCTCTGGGCTGCCACGTCTGCCAGCAGTGCCACACCGGCAGGTGCGCCTGGGGAATCTGCACAACCGACCTCGCCCTGACCAAGAGAATTAACCCCGATATCGGCGCCCGTCGGCTGGCCAGCCTGCTCCGGGGCTGGAGTCTTGAACTCAAGGACCTGCTCGGAGGCATGGGAATAAATGCTTTGGAGAGTCTGCGCGGTAACCGGCTGCACCTGAGAGGTGTCGGTCTGACGGATACTGAGCTTGAAATCCTCGGAGTAAAGATGGCAGGAAACTGAAATGGCAAAGACCTTAGCTTCAGCAAAGATAGACGCCAGTGGTATCTACTACCGTGACCTGAACACCAGGATTAGACATCTTGCTACCGAAGGTGTCAGGAAGGTCAGGCTGGAGAATGTCTACGGCCAGAGATATATCGGCACCAGCCTTGACAAACCAATCGAGATAGAGGTCCACGGCACACCGGGCAATGACCTGGGAGCATTTATGAACGGCTCCAGGATAGTTGTCTATGGCAATACTCAGGACGGCTGCGGTAACACCATGAACGATGGTGAGATTATCGTCCACGGCCGCGCCGGGGATATTGCCGGTTTATCAGCCCGGGGCGGCAAAATCTTTATCCGCGACGATGTCGGCTACCGGGCAGGTATCCACATGAAGGAATACGGCGAAAAGAAGCCGGTGGTCATCATCGGCGGTACTGCCCAGGACTTCCTCGCCGAGTACATGGCCGGCGGTATCCTTATCCTGCTGGGACTGAACCTGAATGGCGAAAAACACAACGCCCGCTTCATCGGCACCGGCATGCACGGCGGCGTCGTCTACATCAGGGGAAGTATCGAGGCCCACCAGCTGGGCAAGGAAGTCGGTGTTGCCGACCTGGACGAAGAGGAGCGCCATATCCTGAAGCAGTACGTCGACGAGTTTGCCGAGCACTTTGACTACCAGCCAGAGGAAATACTGAACCAGGAGTTCCTCAAGCTCTACCCCCGCTGGCTGCGGCCCTACGGTAAGCTGTATACCTACTAAAGGGGAAAGGTAACTATGCCCAGGGTATTGATAATAGCTGAAGACGCCGAAGCGGTCAGGCAACTGGCAACCGAGCTTAACCGCCGTAACTTTACCTGCTCCGTTTCCAGTGCCGCAGGAATCGACCAGCAGCTCACTGAGCAGACGCCGGACCTGGTGCTGCTGGAAACAGACAACCACGACAGCATAGGGCCACTCTCCCGAGTAATCCGGCAGAGAAACATGCCAGTAATAGCTTTAGCTCGCCTGGAAACCATCAGCAGCCTTGATGGCCAACTGGACGTGGACGATTTCGTCATAAGGCCCTATAACCCGCGGGAACTTATTGCGAGAGCAAAACGACTCCTTCACAAGAACACCCGGGACAATACAGAGCTCATCAGGTGTGGTGACCTGACGATTGATACCGCCAGGTGCGAGGTCACCGTAGCAGGCAGCCCGAAAATACTGACCTTCAAAGAGTATGAGCTGCTCAAGTTCCTGGCGAGCAATCCTGGCCGCGTTTTTAGCCGCAATACCCTGCTCGACCGCGTTTGGGGCCGTGATTACTTCGGCGGAGATAGAACCGTTGACGTCCATGTGAGAAGACTCAGGAGCAAAATAGAAGACTCCGGCCACTGTTTCATCGAGACCGTGAGAAACATCGGCTACAGGTTCAGTGGCAGCAGTTAGCCCCCTACCCACCCCCCCTTTCTCGTAACACAGATTTAACCCACACGTAATCTGCCCGAAACATTTTCCGGATAGAATATTGCCATCGAGACAGTCACAGGGGGCTGAAGTGAAGCTGGATCTGTTTCACGTATCACTAAGTGGCGGTATTTACCATACTATGTACATGGTAGCCCTACTGTCACCTGCTGCAACGCGGGGCAATACTAAAGCGCGAGCTTCAGCCACCAGAATCGGCAGCAGGCACACCACACAACACAAAGAGATTATTGTGTCGCAAAATCAAGGACAACACCACCTGGCCCCTCTCCCGGGAGATAAAAGATGCCAATAGTTGCGGCAGACACAGCCTGGGTCCTTGTTTCATCGGCGATGGTTATGCTAATGACCCCCGGAGTGGCTCTCTTCTACGGTGGCATGGTGAGAAGGAAGAATTTTCTGTCCACCATGATGATGAGCTTCGCCGCACTGGGGCTGGTGGGCCTGCTCTGGGTACTCTATGGCTACAGCCTGAGCTTCGGCCCCGACCGGGCGGGCATTATGGGCGGACTTGACTTCATCGCTCTCGCAGGTGTAGGACAGAACCCCTCACCCGTTTACGCATCCACCATCCCCCACCTAGCTTTTATGATATTTCAAGCCATGTTCGCTATCATTACCGTCGCCCTTATCACTGGGGCAGTCGTTGAGCGAATCAAGTTCAGCGCCCTTCTGTTGTTCTCAGCCCTGTGGTTGACCTTTGTCTATTGCCCCGTGGCCCACTGGGTATGGGGTAATGGCGGCTGGCTCGCCCGAATCGGCGCACTCGATTTCGCCGGGGGGACGGTAGTCCACATTGCCTCTGGTGTCTCCGCCCTCGCCCTGGCAATTGTACTCGGCCCCCGGCGCGGTTTTCGGGAAGGCGAACCGATGGAACCCGGTAATATCCCCATGGTGGCCATCGGCGCCGGAATCCTCTGGTTTGGCTGGTTCGGCTTCAATGCCGGCAGTGCTCTCACATCAGGTGGCCTGGCCGCCAGTGCCTTCGTGGCCACTAATATCTCCGCAGCAGCGGCGGCTTTTACCTGGATGATGCTGGGTTGGGCCCACCGGCGTCCTACCCTCCTTGGCGTGGCCACCGGTGCCGTAGCTGGTCTGGTGGCAATTACACCCGCCGCCGGCTTCGTCTCGCCGATAATGGGGATACCTATCGGCATCGGCGCTGCCGTGCTATGCTATTACTGCATGCTCTTCAGAATGAAGCACGGCATAGATGAGTCTCTGGACGTATGGGCAGTCCACGGTATGGGTGGCACCTGGGGTGCTCTGGCTACCGGTATTTTCGCTACTGTAGCGGTCAATTCAGCCGGGGCCGATGGCCTGCTCTACGGGAACCCCGAGCAAGTCCTGCTTCAGGCAGCCGGGATTGCTAGCGTCTGGGCCTTTGCCTTCGGTGCCACCTGGGTACTGGGCAAAGTGGTAGACCGTATCATCGGGCTACGAGTCAGCGCCACCGAGGAGACAGTCGGGCTGGATATTTCTCAGCATGGAGAGCGTGCTTACGGAGGCCAGCTACGATGAAAAAGATAGAGGCCATAATCAGAGAGGAAAAACTGGAACCGGTCAGAAAAGCCCTCGAAGACGTTGGCTACTTCGGAATGACAGTGAGTGAAGTGAGTGGCCGGGGACGACAGGGAGGCATTCCCTTGCAGTGGCGGGTCGGAGAATACCGGGTGGAGTTTCTGCCCAAGCTCAAGGTCGAGGTAGTGGTCATGGATGAGGATGTCGCCCCGGCCCTCGGGGCCATCACCCGCACCGCCCGGACAGGTGAAATCGGAGACGGTAAGATATTCATCATCCCCGTTGAAGATGCGGTCCGCATCAGGACTGGCGATTCTGGTGGAAACGCGGTATGATACAGCAAAGCAAAAGGAGGCATAGCCAGCAAAATGATAAATAAGACTGAGGAAGGCAAGGAATACGTACTCAAGTTGGCCAAGGAGCATGACGTCAAGTTTATCTGGATGTGGTTCACTGACATCCTGGGCATACTCAAGAGCTTCGCCATTACTGTAGAAGAACTGGAAGGGGCCCTGGATGAAGGGATGGGATTTGACGGCTCCTCGATTGAAGGCTTTGCCAGGATAGACGAAAGCGATATGGTTGCCCTGCCCGACCCCGATACCTTCCGATTAGTACCGTGGCGACCCCGTGAGCACCATGCTGTCGCCCGGATGTTCTGTGATGTCCTCAGGCCCGGCGGTCAACCCTTCGAAGGTGACCCGCGCTATATTCTGAAGAGGAACCTGAAAAAGGCCGCCGACCTGGGCTATACCTTCTACGTGGGACCAGAACTGGAGTACTTCTACTTCAATAATGACCAGGGGACAGAGCCACTGGACAAGGGCGGTTATTTTGACCTTACTCCTCACGATGCCGCTACCGACTTGAGACGGGCAACAGTCCTGATGCTGGAGCAGCTTGGTATTGACGTTGAGTATTCCCACCACGAGGTTGCCTATAGCCAGCACGAGATAGACATGAGGTACACCGACGCCCTGACCATGGCCGACAATGTAATGACCTACCGGCTGACAGTCAAGGAAGTGGCCATGGCTAACGGGGTATATGCTACCTTCATGCCCAAGCCTGTTTTCGGAATCAACGGCAGCGGCATGCACGTGCACCAGTCACTCTTCAAGGGCGACAAAAACGCCTTCTTTGCCAAAAGCGACGAGTATCACCTCTCGAAAGAAGCCAAGTCCTATATTGCCGGACTGCTCAAGTACGCCCCGGAGATTACGGCTGTATGCAACCAGTGGGTCAATTCCTACAAACGGCTGGTCCCCGGCTATGAGGCCCCCGTATACCTTTCCTGGGCACGGCGCAACCGTTCCGACCTCATCCGTGTCCCCGAATATAAACCAGGCAGAGAGCAGGCCACCAGAATCGAATTCCGCTCGCCGGACCCCGCCTGCAATCCCTACCTTGCCTTCAGCGTGATGCTGGCCGCCGGTCTGGAGGGAATTGAAAATGGATTGGTTCCACCCGACCCAATAGAAGAAAACGTATACGAAATGACCGAAGATGAGCGGAAGGAGAGGGGCATCAGTACCCTACCAGCCAGTCTCTGGGAGGCCATTACCCTTACTGAAAAGAGTGAGCTGGTAAGGAAGACCCTGGGTGACCACGTCTTCAATGCCTTCATCACCAACAAGAAAATAGAGTGGGACTTCTACCGAACCCAGGTCACCGATTACGAGATTCAGCGATACCTGCCAGTTCTATAGGTCAGGAGGATGTGGTATGTATCGCTTGCGCGTGGGTATGGCACAACTAAACACCACGGTTGGTGACTTCGCCGGCAATACCCGTAAGATTTTAGCTTCGATTGACCAGGCCAGGTCTCTGGGCACAGATGTCATCGCCTTTCCAGAGCTGGCTATCTGCGGCTACCCTCCGGAAGACCTCCTGCTCAAGCCGCAATTCATCCAGGAAAATCGGCGTGCCCTGGAGAAGGTGGTCGAAGGCTCCGCAGGAATTGCGGTAGTCGTTGGCTTTGCAGACGCTGACAAAGACATCTACAACGCTGCCGCCGTGCTCTACAATGGCCGGCTCGTCGGCGTTTACCACAAAGCCTACCTGCCCAACTATGGCGTGTTCGACGAAGACCGCTACTTCCGAGCAGGCAACACCGCTCCAGTTTATACCTTTGCCGGTGTTGGCATCGGCGTCAATATCTGCGAGGACGTCTGGTACGAAGGCGGACCGGCAACTGTCCAGGCCTGCGCCGGAGCCGAGGTAATCATCAATATCAGTGCCTCACCATATCATGCCGGCAGGGGTAATTTCCGGGAGCGTATGCTGTCCACCCGCGCCTCTGATACCGTAACCATGTTTGTTTATGTCAATCTGGTCGGAGGGCAGGACGAACTGGTGTTTGACGGTAACAGTCTGATATTCGATGAGAAAGGCCGTCTGATAGCACGGGGCCATCAATTTGAAGAAGACCTGGTGGTGTGCGACCTTGATGTCGAGTCTGTCTTTCGGGCACGCCTCCACGACCCCCGCTGGCGAAAAGAGCTACCTGCACCAGAAAGCCAGCGGTGGCAGACAAGCACGATAAAGATAACCGACGAGCCGCCAGCCATGCCGAAACCACCGCTCTCGCAGCGTGAGGCCGTTGCTCATGGCCTGCCCGGTGAAGTCTACGATGCACTTGTGCTGGGCACACGCGATTACATCCATAAGAATGGCTTTGAGAAGGTGGTGATAGGACTTTCCGGGGGGATAGATTCGACACTGGTAGCCACTGTTGCCGTCGATGCCCTGGGACAGTCCAATGTGGTCGGCGTGGCCATGCCTTCCCGCTACTCCTCTCCAGGTAGCATATCAGATGCCGAACTGCTGGCAAAGAATCTGGGCATCCGCCTGTTGACCGTCCCGATAGAGCCGGCCTTTCAAGCCTACCTGGAAATGCTCAAGGAGCCCCTCTCCGGCACTCAGCCGGATGTCACCGAAGAAAATATACAGGCACGCATCCGGGGTAATATCCTGATGGCGCTGTCAAACAAGTTCGGCTGGATTGTCCTCACCACCGGTAATAAGAGTGAATACGCCACCGGCTATACCACTCTCTACGGAGACATGGCCGGCGGCTTTGCTGTTCTCAAGGATGTGCCCAAGACCCTGGTAAAGGAACTGGCCATGTACCGCAACTCACTGGCCGGTACTGAGTTGATACCGGTTACCATCATCAACAAGCCACCGTCGGCAGAGCTTCGCCCCGACCAGCGTGATGTCGATACCCTACCACCATACGAGCTGCTCGACCCAATCCTTACTGCTTATGTCGAGGAAGACAAGAGCATCGAGCAGATAGTGAACATGGGTTGCGAAGAGGCAGCCGTACGAAAGGCGGCCCAGCTGGTAGACCGCAGCGAGTACAAACGCCGTCAGTCGCCACCCGGCATCAAGATAACTCCGCGGGCATTCGGCCGGGACAGGCGCCTGCCAATCACCAATCGGTTCAAGGAATGGTGAGAAGCCATGAGCACTATCCACCCCCGTATTAAGAGTGCTATAATCACTGAAGGTCAGCGTGGAGCCGAAAGGGGGGTGGAGAGCCTGGTGGTACAGGGCAAGCACTCAGCCGCCGAGAGAAAAGTCATTGCTATTCTCAGGGTCTTGAGCGAGTCTTCACAACCTCTGGGCTCGATTACCATCGCCCGGGAGCTGGAACGCTACGGAATATACCTCAGCGAGCGCGGTGTCAGATACCACCTGAAAATAGCCGACGGGCGAGGCTATACGCACTCGCTCGGGCGTGATGGCCGGATGCTGACACCGCAGGGACTTGAAGAGCTCAAGTTAGCGCTGGCCCCGGAGCAGGTAGGCTTTATCCTGGAGAAGCTTGAGCTGCTGGCCTTCCAGACCACCTTTGACCCTGTCAAGCGGACTGGTCGGCTTCCGATAAACACCTCTCTGATTGACAAGGAAAGGTTCAGGGAAGCCCTGGCTCCTATGAAAGATGTCATTGAGGCCGGACTGTGTGTCTGTGCGCTGGTGGCAACAGCTTCCGAGGGGGAGAAACTGGGTTCGGTAGTTGTCCCCAGCGGCACGATTGGCCTGGCCACTGTCTGCAGTGTCGCCATCAATGGCGTTCTGCTCAAGGCTGGCATTCCTGTTGTTTCCCAGTTCGGCGGAGTGCTGGAAGTCAAGAATTTAAAACCGGAGCGCTTCATTGCTGTCATCAATTACGACGGCACTTCCATTGACCCTTCCGAGCAGTACATCCACGCCGGGATGACCAGTGTTGGTAAGACCGCCAGGACCGGCAGCGGCCGGATACTGGCCAACTTCCGCGAGATGCCAGCACTGGCACGGTCGCTGGCCGTTGAGAGAATCGTCGCCCTCAAGGAAGCCGGTATCGGTGGGGTCTATGTCCTGGGCAACACCAGTGAGCCCATCTGCCAGGTCACGGTAGGAATGAACCGGGTAGGCATGGTACTGCTCGGTGGACTGAACCCGCTGGCGGCAGCTGTCGAAGCTGGTATCGACATCGAGAATATCGGCGAAAGCGGCGTCGTCGATTTTGAACAGCTTGTTCCTATCCGGGACCTGTAGGGGGGAGGAGGCCGGCGACATGGCGGACAGGTATTCGAGGCAGATAATATTCCCTGACCTCGGCAAGAAGGGCCAGCTCCAGCTCTCAAAAAGTCACGTCGTCATCATCGGCTGCGGGGGACTAGGCTCCATGATCGCCAGCGCTCTGGTACGGGCCGGCGTCGGCAGGGTCAGGGTCATCGACCGGGACTTCATCGAATATCACAACCTGCACCGGCAGGTCCTCTTTGACGAAGACGACATCAGGAACGAACTACCCAAGGCAGCCGCCGCCGAGCGGCACCTCAGGAAGATAAACTCTTCGGTGGAAATCGAGGGTGTTATTGCCGATGTGAACCACGGCAACATCGAAGAGCTTGTCATTGGGGCCGACCTGATAATGGACGGCCTGGACAACTTCGAGGGGCGGCTACTCATCAATGACGTCTCACTGAAGTACGGCATCCCCTGGGTCTACGGGGCCGCCGTCGCTTCTTCCGGGATGACAACCAGCTTCATCCCCGGTAAGACCCCCTGCTTCCGCTGCCTCTCCGCCAGTGCCCCGGCCGGTGGACTGGTCGGTACCTGTGATACCGCCGGTGTGCTTGGCCCGGTGCCCTTCATCATCGGCTCCCTGCAAGCTGCCCAGGCAATGAAGCTCCTGACCGGGAAGGCGGACACCGAGCAGAGTCTCACGGTAATCGATGTCTGGCAGGGGACATTTCAGCACCTCAAGACCGGTTACCGCAAGGACTGCCCGGCCTGCCAGGGCAAATACGAGTACCTCGAAGGGAAGTCCGGGGTGGAGACCACCTCACTCTGCGGCCAGAATGTCGTCCAGGTACTGAACACCAGCGGCGGCGAGGTTGACCTCAAAGCGATGGCATTACGCCTGGCCCAGATAACCGAGGTCACCTACAACGACTTTATGCTCCGCTTCCAGGCCGATAAAGAAAGGGAAATGGTGGTCTTTGCCGACGGCCGCGCCATGGTGCGGAACACCACCGACGAATCACTCGCCCGGGCGCTTTACGCCAAGTATGTGGGGATGTAGGCTGCCAATAAGGCGGGACTAATTTGTTACTGTCCCTTGCTCTCAACCCTGTTTCTGGTCCCTGTTGGTATACTGCAATAGCTCAACCGGAGCCCCGGCCTCTTCTATCATCGCCACCAGGACGCCCGGTGACGGGGAGTTGGGTGCGGTTATTACCTTCTTCCCCTTGACGGCCTCATAAAGGTCATCGACCTCGAAAGCCACATGAGCGACCTTCTGTACCAGCTCCGGAATATCACATCCCTTTTCATACCGCATCCACTGTATGCCGAACGGATTCGATTCGTGGTCGGTGGCGTATAGCTTGAGGTGTTTCAGGTGAACCTCACCTGCCATCTTCCGGTGAGTTGGGATGCCTATATGATGATACCTGTATTTGCTGTTAATAAGCCCTACCTCCGTTGTATTCTGACCTCTTTGGGGTATTCACCTTAGCAAGCCTTGCTTCTCAAAGAAATCGATAACTTCCGGGGCGTTTCTCGGGTCTTCTCCTGTGCCAAAAGCCGGCCCCGGATAACCAAATTCAATCCTAATGGTATTATTGTCGTTGTCGAGCTCAATTATAGCGTCCATAATCACAACTCCAGGATAGATAGTCGAAGAAACCATGGAAGAGAATTTACCCCGGTATATTTCTTTTCCCTCAATCTTGAGTACGAAATCTCTGGAATACAGGCTGTCTGCTAGCTTTGGAATCGTCTCCCATGTCATATACGAGTTCCACTTTCTTATTCCTTCTTCATTCAGCTCAATGGTATGAGTGTCTCCGTAATATGCCTCTATGTGATGTTCGGACAATACCAGCTCCCCGCTATCAATCAGGTAGATGCCGAAACCAACTTCCTCACTACCACAGCAAGCGAGTAAGCTTACAAACGACAAAAGCAGAGAGGTAATCAACAGCAGAGAAATTTTTGGCTTCGCACACATTTTATAGACCATGACCTTTGTTTTCCTGATTTGATGCTTGATTCGTAATTTCTCTGTGATTTTACCGCATAATACCCCGTTTGAGGGTGTTCTGCAACAAGCGTGCTGTGGGCGTACCTACACGTGGATAATGCCACAAAGCGTCACTTGATTTTTCAGAGAGACTACGGCAAAATTGGGCTTACCCGGACTTCGGATTGAAAAATGATTTACAATGAGCTGGTTAGCGGTATCATCGCCATAGTTATCGCCTACCTTGTCGGCGCCTTCCCCACCGCCTACGTCACCACGCGGCTCTTCACCGGAAAGGACATCCGGCAACTCGGCAGCGGTAATGTCGGTGCTAACAATACCTTCAGAGAAGCCGGCCCGGCAGCCGGCGTCATTGTTGGCGTCGTCGATATTGGCAAAGGAGTCGCGGCCGTCGCCATCGCCCATGCAATAGTGGGTATCCCCTTCTTTGAATTGAACCACGAATATAACTATTTCCTGGTGATAGCCGGTCTGGCGGCTGTGGCCGGACACGTATGGCCCGTCTACCTGAGATTCACCGGGGGGAATGGCGTCGCCACCGCCCTCGGCACCCTGATAATTTTGCTGCCCAGAGAACTCGGGATTGCCTGTGCTTTAATCCTGTTGCTCTGGGTGGTTACGCGTAACCTCATCATGTCAGTATATATCAGCTGGCTTTCGGTACCGGTGGCTGCCTGGTTCCTGGAGAAGGACTGGCTGTACGTCGGCTATTCGCTTGCCATGATAGCGGTGCTGGTGCTTGTATTCATACCCACAGCCAGGGCGGCGCTGGTCAAAGCAGGCAGCAGGGAAAACCTGGTGGCGGAGCTACTCCGCCGGGACAAACGCTGACACAGGCAGGGTAAATCCTAAAACCCTACCAGTATACCTTGATACTGGCAACTATTCCCAAGGGCAGCCAGTTAACATCTCCAATCCCGCCGGCGGCCGTCTCTATTGCCGTCTGCCACCCGTTAAGTCCGGCCAGAACATGAATCAGTTCTAGCTGCTCACTCTCAAGCTCCGACCTGATAAACATGAGTTCGGCAAGACTTTCTTCCAGCTCGGCAGCCCATTCCTGGAACTGAGAGTATTCGGGCTCAGGCAATACTGTCCTGCCCCCAAGGGCCTCATTATAGTCCTCTACCTCCTGCTCATAGGCCTCCATCGCCAGGTTGTAGACGTTTACCTCGCAGTTGAAAGCCTCTACCCTCTGATTATAGGTCCCAAGGTCGCGGTTGAATGCTTCCACATCCAGTCGGTACTGCTCCCTATCGGCCAGATAGGCCTGGTAGAAGCTGTACTCCGGGGACGTGGCCACTTCTATACTTATCACCCCGTATTCTCTGCCAATCTCCACGTAGGCTACCTTGTCGGCGCCAAATGCCTGCGCCTCGTCAACTTCACCGGTTTCTCCGGTGTCCAGCTCCATCATGGGGCGATAGGACACCTCCGACCGGACCGGAGATGTGCAGTCGATGAAGACCAGTCCCCGGTCAGTGGTCTGAAAGGCGTTGAGAGCATGCCCTACCTCTCTATCCTCAAACTGCACGCCCACAAAAGCCGCTTTAATCCCGGCAGCCTCGGCATTATTATGGAGCTCTTCAGCAAAGGCAACGCAGGAGTATGAATCAACCGCGTATGGCTTCTGGTCGGTGGTGTCCGCCTCGAGAAACTCCATCAGCTCCTGCCACGTTGGGTCACTTGCCTCCTCGTTATTAACAAGCTGGGCGGACTCGCCTGATGGAGACTTCAGCTGGCTCGGCTGCCTGTCATGGTAGATAATGAAAGCACCGGCGTAGCCGGCTACCTCCTCTCCTCCGTCGCCAAAAAGTCCAGAGGTCGAATCTGCGACGTCAGTGATAAAGCTACAGCCGACAGGCGTGACCGCCGACAGGACTACCAGGACAACAAGAACCAGAATAAATGCAATCCGTCTAAGCACGATACTCCTATGTCCTTGTCCTTCCAGGCGAATTAAAGTACTACCCTATATCCATTGTCACCGCTACACGAGACAGCAGCAATGACTAATTAGTCTCCATCTTCAATGGTACTTTTGTCATACTACCGGATTATTAAAACGTTTCAAAAAGCAATTAGTCTCACTTTCCTTGACATTTCAATGGCAATAAACATAGACTGTTATGGTGAATATGATGGGGCGGTGGTAGACTGCCCGAATTACCAGACCGACTATCCTGATGAAGTGAGTGCCTACCAGCCTGTAAACCAAAAGCGCATTATAAAACACAATGCAACGAAAGGAGGAGCAAGATGGCTTCGGACAACTTAGAAGCTCTCAGGCGCGAGGTACGTGACTGGCTGAGGGCGAACCTGCCAAAGGGGTGGGGAACACCTGAGTACGTGCCACCTCCACGATACAGCCGGGAGTCGCACGAACTGGGTAAGGAATGGACCAAGAAAATGTATGACGCCGGCTACACAGGGTTCAACTACCCCAAAGAATACGGAGGAATAGAGCGCCCACGAGAAGAGATTGCCGTCATCCATGAGGAGATGGCACGTACCGGGACACCCGGAGGACCGCTTTCTCTCGGCTTGCTGGTAGCTGCCCCGGCTATCCTTGTTCACGGGGAGGAATGGCAGAAAAAACGCTTTATCCCCAAAATCCTCAGTGGCGAGGAAAGCTGGTGCGAAGGATTCTCCGAGCCGGATGCCGGTTCAGACCTGGCAAATGTCCAGACCACCGCCGTAAGGGACGGCGACGACTGGGTGGTCAACGGGCAGAAGGTCTGGACCAGCATGTGGGAATTCGCCGACTGGGGCCTGCTGGTCGCCAAGACAGAGCCTGACGCACCGAGACACCGCAACCTGAGCTATTTCCTCTTTGACACAACCACCCCCGGTTTCAGCCGCAGGCCACTGCGACAGATGTCTGGTGAGGCCGAGTTCGGCGAGATGTTCTTCGACGACATGCGCGTCCCAAACAAGAATATGATGGGGGAGCAGGGTAGAGGATGGTACGTTGCCATGACAGCCCTTATGGCAGAACGAAGTTTTGGTGGCACCGGATTTACAGGTGGAATGGCTGCTATGGGTGGTCTGGGTACATCAGACCTGCTCGGGACAAACAGCCTAGTCGAGCTGGCCAAAAATACCAAACGGTACGGCAAATCAGTCTGGGAGGAGTCAGCTTTCAGGCAGAAGATAATGCAGGTCGCTATTGAGCTTGAGGCAATGAGGTGGAGCGGGGCTCGCCTCGCAGCCAAGATGCGGAAGGGTGCGCCTATGGGGAATGAGGCCTCCTTACTCAAGAATTTCCAGGCTGAGATGAGACAACGCCGTGGAGACCTTACCTGTGAAATACTCGGTGCATACTCACAAATGGTCAGGGGTTCAAGCCTCGCCATAGACGATGGTGACCATGTCTATAACATGCTCAGGGCACGGGGTGCTACTATTGAGATGGGCACTTCCGAGATAAACCGTTATATCATCGCGGAACGGATACTAGGCCTGCCGAGATAACAGGAGAACGGCTCTACCCGAAAAATACTTGTTCCGATTAAGAAAAGGAGCACAAGAAGATGGAATTCAGCCTTAGTGAAGAGCAGGAAATGCTCAAGACAATGGCTCGGGACTTTCTAGAAAACGAATGCCCCAAGACACACGTCAGAGAGATGATGGAAGACGAGGTGGGCTTCTCTCGGGAGCTGTGGAAGAAGATGGCCGATGTCGGCTGGCTCGGACTGGTATTCCCCGAGGAATACGGTGGCTCCGGAATGAACTTCAGGGACCTGACCATTCTCTGTGAGGAGATGGGGAGAGCATTACTGCCCGGGCCCTTCCTCCAGACGGTACTGCTGGTAGGTATGTCAATTCTGACTGCCGGGACAGAGGAGCAGAAGAAAGAGTACCTGCCCAAGATAGCCAGCGGTGACATGGTCTGTACCCTCGCCGTGCTTGAGGAGGACGGTGATTTCTGGCCGGATGGTGTACAACTCAAGGCCATGCAGAGAGGTAATGACTACATCCTCAATGGTACCAAGTTATTCGTCAACTATGCCAAAGGGGTTGACTACATACTGGTGGCGGCGCGCACCAGGCGTGCCATAGAACCTGAAGATGGAATCACACTCTTCCTCGTAGACATGACCGAGTGGGGGACATATGTCGCCCCGTTAGCAACCATGGACCAGACCAGACAGCAATTTGAGGTTATCTTCAACCAGGTAGCGGTGCCGGCCAGCAATATCATCGGCGAACTACACAAGGGATGGCCCATACTTAAAGAAGCGGCACTGAAAGCAACGGCGGCGCTCTGCGCCGAGATGGTCGGCGGGGGTGAGTGGGTGCTCGAGACCACGGTAAACTACGCCAAGGAAAGGATAGCCTTCGGGGTACCCATTGGCAGCTTCCAGGTCATCAAGCACAAGTGCGCCGACATGTACAGCGGGCTGGAGTACTCCCGGTCGCTTATGGAGTGGGCAGCCGAATCAATTAAAGATAATGACCCGGACGCTCACATGGCTGTCTCTATGGCCAAGAGCTACTGTGGCGATACCTATAAGATGGTCTGCGACCACGGCGTGCAGACTCACGGCGGTATTGGCTTCACCTGGGACCATGATATGCACCTCTACTTCAAGAGGGCCAGGTCATCGGATACCGCCTTCGGCGACGCTTACTACCATCGGGAACTGCTGGCCAAGGCCGTTGACTAACAATCGAGAGGGCGACAATTATAATTAGGTAGCCTGACTTCTTAAGGAAATCAGTCTGAATCGGGCGGCGCAGGTATACCTGCGCCGCCCGACTTTCATGTCCATAGCAGTTGATATATCCCTAGCCAAAGAAGGCTGTCAGTATTACTGAAACCACTCCCACCAGAAATATCCCGTCGAAGACTCCGGCCCCCCCAATTGATACCATTCCAGCCCCGAGCTTCCTGGCCTTTCTGAGGTTCAGAAGGTCACCGCCAATCAGCGTTCCCAGAACCCCGGATATGTAGGCACAGGGTGCGGCAAACTCTCTGGCGAACAATATGGCAAACAGGGCGGCAAATATCGGGGGGATAAACATTGGTATGGCCAAGCCTCTTCCCGGAACAGGTCTCGTCAGGAACTTGCATATCAGAATCATCAGGAATGTCGCTGTCAGTACCGGTAATAGCGGTACTTTAAAGAGCAGGTAGCAGCACAAAGCGAGCGGGATGATGGCTCCTCCCAGGTTGATGGCCAGCCCGGACTCGCGCCGCACCGGTATCCGGAACCAACCAAAGGTTATCGTGGACTGCTCCACTGTCTTCTTTGTCAGGGGAATATTCACCAGAGAGCCAATCAGGGTGAAGACCAGGGTTAGTAGAGCTGCCTGCGGTGAGATGCCCAGCTTCTCAAAGCTGAAGGCAGTGATATTGAAAAAAACTAAGATAAACAGTATCGGCAGTGCCAGCGCAAATAAGCCCAGTGCCAGACAACCTATCGGGAAAAAGAACACTTTAATCCTTCAATCCGGGGCTGCAGACAATCACTGCCTCAGTCTCCTGACTGCCTCGACTATCGCCGGCAGTACTTCGCCCGTCTGTCCCTGGATAATGAAGTCGGATATGCCCTCATGGGTCAGGGGGGTCGGCTCGGCGTTTATCTCGATTATGGTGGCTACCCCTTTCTGCCTGGCTACCCTGGGTAGGTTGGCGAAGGGATAGACCACCGCTGATGTCCCGCAGATGAGCATCAGGTCACACTTCCAGGCCTCCTCAAGACTGCCCTGGGCCACATCGCTGGGTATCGGTTCCCCAAAACCCACGCCATCGGTCTTCACGATGCCTTTACAAAAAGGACAATGGGGAGGTAGTTGGTCTTTCTGCAGCAAATCCGCCAGGTCGAACTCATCCCGCCGGAAGCGTGCATTACACTCAATACACCGCAGCTTGGCGAAGCTACCGTGGTATTCCAGAAGGTTCTGGATTCCGGCCCTTTCATGAAGTCCGTCAACATTCTGTGTAATCAGGCACTTCAGAATACCCATTTTTTCAAGCTCCACCAGTGCGTAGTGCCCGGCGTTTGGTTCCCTCGCCCCCAGTTCACCCAGGGCACCAGTACTGGCAGCCAACCTTTCCCGCCACCAGGCCTTCGGGTCCTGCATGAACCTCTGGTAGCCCAGATAAGCCCTTCTCTCGGCTTCAGGGTTTTTCGTCCAGACCCCTTGAGGCCCACGAAAATCGGGAATGCCCGACTCGGTTGAAATGCCGGCCCCGGTCAGTGCAATTGCATAATTCGAATCAGCTAAATGTCTGGCGGCCCTTTCTATCAGTCCCTCCATAATTCTCACCCCCTCGGCTATCTACTTAACTGCAGGTCTTAACAAATTCCCCAATAGTATCAAAGTATGAACGCTGACCCATCACCATCAGGTCGTTGTGACCGGCCCCGGGAATAATCAAAATTCTTTTATCTTCAGCACCCGAGCTTCGGTAAAGCTCCTTACCCTCCGAGACAGGCATTATCTGGTCGTATTCACCATGAATAATGAGTGTTGGCTTCGTAATCTGGTGGACCTTTACCTTGTTCAGGAACGGGCTTTCCTCGTCAAGGGTCGTTTGCTCAACACCACCCGCATAGTCCCGGAGTCTGCGAAAATTATTGGCTGAGCCACTCTCCACAATAAGCCCACGAATCTCACCCTGATAATTGAAGGCCACCTCGATAGCCGGTATGCTACCCAGGGAACGGCCCATCACGAAGATACTGTTCCGAAAGCCCTCCCCTCCGATGACCTCCTTGAAACCTTTGAAGATAGGGTGAGTATCGGCAATCATATTCGAAATGGTCGGTTTCCCATCACTCGAACCGTACCCCCGGTAATCGGCCACAAAAAGATTGATTCCCTTCTGGATATATAACGGGGCAATCCACTCATGGCTGGCTACCGTTTCACCGTTCCCGTGGAAATACAGTATGGATGGGCACCCTTTACCAGCTACCCAGAACCCGCATCTGATGCTGACTCCATTCTCGACCTCGATTGCATAGGTGGGCACATCATGCGGGGAGACCTGGAGAAAGTCGGGCAGGCCAAAAGGAGAGTAGGCAAGCGGGAAAATAACTTCCAGTATCTCCGGACGGTCCAGAAACGATAAATCCATTCGAAAACCAGTGTCCCCTTCCTGCTAACCAGTATGATACCACGCCCCGTGGCTGGAAATAAATCGCACCTCTCGTGGAAACAGGCAATCAGCACGGTCGACAACACGAATCCCCGAGGTGTAGAATTGAGCACACCGGGTTAAATGAAAGAGCGCTTTTAGAGCATTGACTGTCAAGTTGTTGGAAACTTGGATATTTTGACAGGAGGTTGTCATGGACCCTAAGGTGAGAGACCAACTGGACAGGCTGGCCAAACTGGTCACTGAATACGAGAACCTCAACACCGAGCTGATGGAACTGCTACCGCCGATGTCAGTTCTCGAGAAAGGGGAGGAACCGCTGTCCTGGACGCTCACCGGGGAAGGTCGGGCAAAGTGGGACTGGATTACGAGCAGACTTCGCGAAGTGCAGGCGTGGATGCGCCAGAGCATGGATAAAATAATGAAAATCGAAAAGGAGCGGCTACCCAGGCGTTAGCACCCAATATGAGTCTGGACTTCACCGAAACACCCCCGCCTATCTGATACACCAACCTTTACATTTACACTCCTAACCTTCAAGGTACGAATAATGTAAATGACATAATCAATCCGTCGGGGTGTTTCATACTGCAAAATACCTGGTAGACAGGGTTGTGAGAACAAATTAAAGAATTTTATTATCGAAAAGATTCAATCCTCAAAAGCTTGACTTACTTTCCAGACCTTCCATACATTGCCTACTAAATCTGGTGACGGCTTTAATGTTGGTTTACCGGGTTTCCAGCCGGAGGGAGTGGCTTCTGTTCCGTTGGAATTCCTCACAAGTTGGAATGCCTTAATTTGCCTTAGAGACTCACTAACATTACGGCCAACCGAAGGTGTCAGCACTTCAAATCCCTGGATATTGCCATCGGGGTCAATAATGAATCTTCCCCTTGTTTCAACACCAGTGTCATCATCATATATACCGTATATCTTACCAATACTTCCGTCCTGGTCGGACAACATCGCAAAGGGGATGTCCTTATCAATCATCTTCGACAGCTCATAATCATTCCACATCTTATGAACGTAAATACTGTCAACACTAACAGACAGCACCTCTACGCCCAGGCTTTGGAGTTCTGCGTGTTTTTCAGCAACTGCTGAGATTTCTGTCGCTCAGACAAATGTAAAGTCTCCGGGATAAAAACACAGTAATACCCATTTCCCTTTATATTCAGAAAGGCTAATATTCATAAACTTGCCATTGTAAAAAGCCGGAGCTGTAAAATCAGGGGCCGGTTTCCCTACCTTTACCATTATTTGTTTCGCCTCCTTCACATTTAACTCAGTCGCAGGACCAGTTTCAAGAGTTGGTTTCTTAATGGGCGGTCTTTGGCATCCTGGTTTGAATTCTTCAGGCATAAAGCAAACCTCCTTGCTGATAGATGTCGTATTATACTACTTCCCGGCCGTAGCAATCATATGGTTTGTAAGCGGTAAAGGTACCAAAATTAGCACTATCGGGATGTTTGTCCAACCATGCGTACAGCTATTTGATACCGTTTAGCTTTTCTGTAACAAGCGATTACAACTTTTCTGCATTATCATAGGTAATAATGCAGAAAAATATGTTTTCAGAGTAGGTTCAATACGATTTTTCGAATCTCATCTGGATTGTCGCATATATAATCAGGAGCCGATTCAACGATTTCCTGCTTACTTCCATAACCATAGGTAACAGCAATAGTTCTAAGAGAGTTTAATTTTCCTGCTACAATATCAAATTTTCTATCACCAACTATAGCTGTTTCTTCTGGAACTAGTTTTAGCTGATTCATAATGAGTTTGACTCGTTTTACTTTATTACCGAGACTGCCGTCTAATTTAGAACCATAGACAGCATCGAAAAATTTCGCGAGTTGAAAATGTTCAATAATACGATCTGCATAGATTTTGGGCTTTGTTGTAACCACGTATAATCGAATTGAATTTTCACATAAAGCGGATAACATTTTAGCGATCCCAGGATAGACTGCGTTTTCAAAAATGCCGATTTCCGAAAACCTTTCTCTATAGAGATTGACAGCCTCTTCAATCAAAGACTCTTCATTCGAACAAAGTAGTTTACTAAAACTCGACCGAAGAGGAGGCCCGATATACTGCAGAAAATCATTCTCATTAACGTTGTGTCTTCCCATACTAATAAGCGCATATTGGATACACTTAGTAATGCCTTCCTTAGGATCAGTTATAGTACCATCTAAATCAAAAAATATATGTTTTAACATCTCAGCCATGTGTGAAAATATTCGACACTGTATAACTATTCATTTTGAAAATAATTATGCATTCTTGTCAAACTGGTATGGAAGCATAAACCAAATAAAAATAATCCTTCCCCATCCTTATTGATAAACATCGGGATGTCTGTCCAGCCATACGTATGAATATTTGATACCGTTTGCGTTTTCCGTGGGATGATATACTTTAAAATAACGAACATATATTATAATCCCACGACGCCGCTTCTCCTATCCTCCTATCCCTGTTCCTCCCAATTCTTCCCACAGCAGGCGGAAGTCGCGGCGGTAGTCGTTCTCGACACGGGTGTTGTTGTCGAAAACCATGGTAGCACGATTTTTGAGATCATACTGGGGCCAGTCCGGCGTAAGGTCGGAATTCGGTACGCCGGTTTTGGCGAAGTTGGTCCAGACGGCTGCAAAGCGGTCGACCACCAGCTTGCCTTCCTTTTGCCCGCAGTCATTATTCGGTCCCCGATAGTCATGCACCGCAGGAGCAACGTCCACGCCGTGCACGGCGCCGAATTTACCATCGTAGGCCTTTGCCGCCCATTCCCACAGATAGTAATAAACAGGGGCGCCGTTCTGGGCCACTTTCAATTCGGCCTGCTTGAAGGACGAGTAGCGGAACCCGCGGTCCGTAATGAGGCGAGCTTGAATTAAATAGGGCGATATATCAGGATAAGCATCCCGATAAAGCTTGTAAATGCGCCCGGCGTTACCTTCAAATTGCTTCTCGAGATTTTGTTTGAGCTCGGATTCGGTCAGGTCGAAGTTGGTCAGGGACAACGCGGCATCGTCCAGCGTGGTGCTGATGATGACGGGGATGTCGGCCGATTCCGGCGGCGCCGCCGGATGAAAGGGATGGTGCGGCAATATGTCGTTTCCTATAATTGGTGAAAATCGATTGAATTCAAGTGGCAGACACGCCTGCGCCGCCACAATTGTAGAAAGCGGCAGCTTCTGCAGATCCGCAATGTTCTTTTTGTCTATGCCCAAGACCTTGAGTAACGCCTCGGTATTTTTAACGCCCTGTTCCCGCTCCATCAAGCGCAGCGTCGAGCCGCTCTGGATGCCGGCGCGGTGAAAGAGGCCTTTGGCCGAAGGCATCGCTAAAAGTGTACCGGTCTTGCCGCCGCCGCCCGATTGTCCATAAACAAATACGCGCTCTGGGTCACCGCCGAACCGGTCTATATTTGTTTGTATCCATTTCAAGGCGGCGACGAGGTCCATGACACCGGCCACGCCGGCATATTTGAATTCCTCCGGTGCGCCCAAATCCATCAGGTTGATATAGCCGAATGCTGCAAGCCGATGGTTTACAGAAACATGGACAACATCATCAAGACGCGCCGACGCTTCTCCATCAAAGTCCTGGTGATTTCCCGAACCAGTTGCAAAACCGCCGCCGTGAAGCACGACCGTAACGGCGCGCTTAGCGTTGTCGTTTACGCTCCGCGACCAGACATTCAGGGTCAGGCAATCTTCGCCGATTCCTCCTGGTTGCCGGTGCCAGGCGATAAGATTTGTATAATCCATGCGCCGGTCGGCTGGCATCTGCGGGCTAATCTGTCCATAGTCGAACGCATCGACGACGCCTGCCCACGATTTTACAGGCTGTGGAGGCATAAAACGGTTTTTGCCTTCCGTTGAAGCCCCGTACCTGATGCCCTTGAATGTTTTAACGCCCTGATGGTTCAGGCCTCTGATTTTCCCGTACTGTGTCTCCACCACCGGGAACAATCTCGCTTCCATTGCACTTGCTTGCGTGTCCATTCCATTCCTCCTTTTTGATTTAACTGATACGACAAGTCGAAAACATGTAAAATTTCACCGATTGCGCTGTGCGATTGCTCGGGAATAAAATCTTTAACAGGCCCGTTACCATCGGCGTCTTTATAAAGTACTAGTCTCCAATCTATAGAGCTATTTTAGCATACTTACTTGTTTTTTAACGTACAACTACAAAAGTTCAGAAATATATTGGACTCTGAAAGAGGCGATGAAAAGGGAACCTTTTTCAAACAAACATCGGGATGCATGTCCAGCCATGCGTATAGCTATTTAATACCGTTTACTTTCCAACTCGATTTCCACGAATAATTAGATATCAATATCGAGTCTCGACAGAAAGCTGGAGATTTTAATTGCGTTCCAGTATGATTATTCACTCTTATATTAATTCACTATAATTACCATTTTGGGAAGAATATATTATTTAAATAACTATAGTACAATAGAGAGGACAATTTAGTGGGAAGCCGTCAGTTAGAAGGGAATAGACCAGCTCTAGCTTGTTAGATGGTTGAGTATATCAACGAGGCTTGCAACATTGCAAGTAATCTCGTCTAGTAGGATATTCGATAATGTCAAATGTATTCGAATCCGATGATGCAGCCGAAAGATACGATGCAGCCCGGTCACTGCCAGAAAAGACACTTGCTCTGTGGATGGATACGCTTCGAGAATTGATTCCATCGGATTCTATTACCAATATTTTGGATCTAGGAGCGGGGACCGGTCGGTTTGCCAGTTGCTTACGAGATACGTTCAGGTGTCCGGTAGTAGCTGTCGATCCCTCCGAGGCTATGCTGGGACAGGGGCAAGGACGCGAACTGCATAAAATCCAGTGGCTGAGTGGCTCAGCCGAAAGCATACCCCTTTGGGACAAATCGGTTGACCTTGTGTGGATGTCACAGGTATTTCATCACCTCAAGAATCCAACAATTGCGATTCAGGAAGTGCGGCGTGTGCTCAGACTAGGAGGATATCTAGCAGTTCGCAATGCAACACAAGAGAGCGAAGCAGGTAACCAGTGGAGTCGCTTTTTCCCGGAGGCACGTAATGTTTCGATTCCCAGAGAGGAAATTATCACAGTCGTCTGTGGCTGTGGATTTGAGACTATTACAATTCAGTCAATACCTCAAGTCTTTGCATCGTCATACACCGAGTACTACAAGAAGATAGGGCAGCGAGGGTTGTCGCCCCTATTGGTCATCAGTGACGAGGCTTTCGATACTGGCATGGAAAGGCTAGAGCAGTGGATCACGACACAGTCGACTGAGCAACCGGTTGTTGAGCCACTGGACTTGTTTGTATTTAAACTACCAGAACGGAGATAGTCATTTTTCTGTGTTCTATCCTTCTCTCCTACTACTATTCAAACAGCAGCAGCAAACAAACATCGGGATGTTTGTCCAGCCATGCGTATAGCTATTTGATTCCGTTTGCGTTTCAGTTAAGTGATTAAGAATAAGCGAGTACCAGGATGGATCATCCCAAGGTACCAGCTATAAAGGCCGCACTTATTATCGGTACCATCGTTTTTTCTTAATTGTGACTTTTTCGGTTACAAACTGAGTAAAATTGGATTGGTGCTTTAGCTGCTGCGTTTCTGTGTTCGGGCTGCAAGTGCATACTCTATTCAACTTGGCTACCCCTGCATTTGCACATTCTAATAGGTGAAAAAGTGGACTGCGGGAATGTAAAAGCAAGCGTAGAATTAAAGCGCAGTGTTCGGGGTCGCAGAAATTGTAGAAACTCAATATATATCCGGAAGTTCCCCCAAAAAATGTCATAGTTTTGTAATTATTTTTGTTTGAATTTTATGACCATTTAATTCTCTACTCATTACAATTACAGGCTAATTAGTCTCAATAATACCCGTTTTTAGATAGAAGGAAAGAGAATGTAAGCTAAGGAGAATCGGGACTGAATAATGGCTGCCCCTCTTTATGAAGAACTATCCTTCAAGTCAAAGAGCTTCCGTATAGCCTTCATTCTGTTGCGCTTGGTGACTGGCGGCGTCTTTCTGGAAGCAGGCTTGGATAAAATAATTGAAGGTTTTTCGGCGGCTGGATATTTGGCAAACGGAACCGGTCCTTTTGCCAGTTGGTTTGCCAGTATGGTTCCTGCAGCGGATGTACTTTCTGTTTTGGTTATAATTGGTGAAACTCTCATCGGTATAGCTCTTATTTTCGGTGTATTGGTTAGATTAGCATCGTTAAGCGGGATTGTCATGATGCTACTATATTACCTGCCCTATCTGCCGCCTGCTAATAGCTGGATAGACGAGCATATTATATTAATCTTTGTATTCGTGGTAATAATATTTAGCGGTAGCGGCTATTTCTTTGGTATAGACAGGTTGGTGCTACGTCTGGAGAGTAGATGGCCCAAATTAAGATTAATACTAAGATTGATACTGGGTTAGTAAATAATCATGAGGCCGAGAATACGTATAAAAACATGCCATTCAAACCGTAACTTCCAAAATGATATACTTACTGGTGGTAGGTCGCTGGAACCATATCACAGATACGGAAATCAGGTAACGTCGTAAGTAGATTAGTGAACTCTTGGAATCTCACGCACAATACTAATAGTAGCCAATTAGATAAGGGTATTAGAATAGGTTAGCCTCAATTTTCTTAATATCTAATATGTATTTTACATCCATAAAAGAGTCGCTATCATTGACGAAAAGGAAATGGACATTATTACTCTATGCCCTGATGCGAATAGGTACTTTTTCGCACCCTCCTATAATTGTTCGTCAACTAACAAAGTAGCGATTGGGGGGCGAAACTATGAGTACATCTACGCCATTACACCGCATAGTAGCTCGATATAATCTGCACTGGCATGTAATCTTTACCCATTTCCCGATATCCTTTTTCATGGTCTCTGCTGGTTTTATGATTCTTCATCTTTTTACGGATACAGAATGCTTTGAGTTGGCTGGCTTCGTAAGTTTAATTGCAGGGACAGTGGTGATGATACCTACCACAATCTCGGGATGGATAACCTGGAAGTCCAAGTACAAAGGAGCCAGCACATCTCTGTTTCGGTACAAGATTAGAATTGCTTTTGCCATGATAGCATTAAGCATAATTCTAGTCATAGTTCGCGGGTTTTTGGTTAATACTGAACACACTATCTGGCATTTTGTTTTCGGTATTGTGTTTTTACTGCTCTTTATTGGTGCTATGGCTGAGGGCTATTACGGTGGTCGGCTTAATCACCGTATATAGTCTTTTTTAACGCAGTGCTGGTAGTAACAATTTGATACCACCGAGCAGTTGAATAAGGGAAAGTCAAAACGAAGAGAAAGGGGAATCTCTTAGCAATAGACGAACATCGGGATGTTTGTCCAGCCATGCGTACTCGTGGGCGATACCGTTTAGCTTCAGTATTTAAGCCGCTGAAGCCATTTTGGGATTATTGATGACAGATTATGGTAAATGAGTATGTTATTCGGGGCTGGATTGTGCTATGCTGCTTGCCAGTTGTATCGTTCTTTTCTGCGTTAGCGGGGTGAATCTGGTGCGACGTGCTTTAATTCATATTAACGGAGGATAAATAATTATGATATACCTCGTCCGCCAGGGTGAGACCGATTGGAACTTATTCAAGAAGTTCAATGGTGTTACAGATAATGAGTTGAATCAAACAGGAATAGCACAGGCAAAACTGCAAGCTGAAAATTTGAGGGGTGTTAGTTTTGATGCCTGTTTTTGTAGTCCCCAAAAACGAGCACGCCAAACCTGCGAAATTATCTACAAAGGACCGATTATGTTTGACGATAGGCTCATCGAAATAAATTGTGGTGAGTTTGAGGGCACAGATGAAACTGATACGGAAGTGATGAAACTTGCTTGGCAAGCAGTCATGAGTGGCGATAAGGGCACGGAAAGTTTCAAAGATTTTATGAAACGGAATTGCGATTTTTGTGATATGGTCATGGAAGAATACAAAGACAAAAACGTCTTAATCGTTACTCATAGTGGAAATGCACGGGTTATAAACTATTATTTCAATGGCAAACCCGAGCACTATGATTTTCTTAAAAGGGTTATTGAAAACGGCGGATTACTTACATTTGGAAATTCAAAAATCTAAAATTACAAGGATCAGGATCTTGTAGTCAATCGCAAAAAGGTACGCCGGTTGATCTATATAAATTTGTCTTAAAGTAAATTCAAAGGCCTGAATTTTAAATAATTCCCGAGGCTATATTTATTATCATTGCATATACATCGGGATGACAACATGGGCGTAAAATTCAAGATACTTCTTCAAGCTAAGGGCGCAATAGTCCCCCCAACCTCCCCATCTCCCCTAACACAAAAAGAGCCGCTCCCAGTAACCCGGAATCATCCCCTAGCTCGGCACGGGCAAAGCGCACTGCCTGGTATGTCTGTGGAAATGCCCTTCTCTTTGCCTCCTCATAGGCAGGCTCAAGCAGCATATCACCGATATTTGTCAGGCCCCCACCGATGACTATTAACTCAGGGTTGAATATGTTTATCAGGTTCGCCAGCCCGACACCCACATAGTACGCCGTGCGGGCAATCACTTCCTTTGCCAGAGTATCGCCTGTTTGAGCGGCCTGGTGCACATCCTCAGCCCTGACTTTTTCTGCGTCTCCACCGGCGTAGTCCAGAATAGACGTTTTTCTCCCCTCTTCAATGCGCTGCCTCGCATATTTTGCCAGGGCAGTCCCGGAAGCCAAGGTCTCCCAGCACCCCCTACTCCCGCAATAGCAAACAGGCCCTTCATCATCGATAACCATGTGGCCCGGTTCACTGGCAAAACCAGTGGAGCCAGTATATATCTTACCGTCGATAACAACACCGGCGCCTATTCCCGTGCTGAGGGTTATGTAAACGAAATTGCGCGCACCTCTGGCAGCCCCCAGATGCATCTCGCCGACAGCCGCCGCATTGGCGTCATTCATAAGAAAGACCTTTTTACCCAGCTCATTCTCGATAAGACCCGCCAGGGGGACATCTTTCAGTCCAGGCAGGTTTGGTGAGGTATAGAGTATACCTGTCTCTGGATTGGAGAGACCAGCGCATGCCAAGCCTACGGCACCAAGGTCGGAAGCAGCCATATGAGGCTTTTCAAGAACGCGGCCAACCGACCCCAGGACCGACTTAACAATTGCGTCGCTCCCCTCTCTGGCAGGGGTTATGCCCTGGTCGCGGGCAAGCATCCGGCCCTGAGCATTCACTACGGCTGTCCGCACGCTGGTACCACCAAGGTCGATACCAATAACCCTAGTGTCATCACGCTCGCTCATTTATCCCCTCTCTTGCGGGGCGGACGTAGCTTCATCAGGCTGACCTTACCCCTGGCGTGCTTTTCCCTGACTGGCGACTGCCTCCATAGCCCTCTTTACTTCTTCGGGGTCGCCGAGGTAGGAGCTTTTCAAACGTCTCATATCATCATCGAGTTCGTAAACGAGAGGAATCCCCGTAGGTATGTTAAGAGTCAATATGTCCTCGTCGGAGATGTTATCGAGATATTTGACCAGTGCCCTCAGACTATTGCCGTGAGCCGAGACTATAACTCGATTCCCTGCTTTTATAGAGGGGACAATTGTATCATGCCAGTAGGGCAAGACCCGGTTAGATGTGTCTTTTAGACTTTCCGTCAGGGGCAGGTCTTTCTCGTCAAGGTCTCTGTACTTCGGGTCATGTCCGGGATATCTTTCGTCCGTCTTTTCCACACTTGGTGGCCTCACGTCATAGCTCCGTCGCCATATCAGGACCTGCTCCTCACCATATTTGACGGCGGTATCAGACTTATTGAGGCCCTGCAGTGCACCGTAATACCTTTCGTTTAATCTCCATGACTTGTATACCGGTATCCACATCAGGTCCATTTCATCCATCACAAGCCACAGGGTACGTATCGCCCTCTTCAATACCGAAGTAAAGGCAACATCGAACGTATATCCCTGGTCCTTTAGAATCTGCCCGGCCTTCTTCGCCTCGGCAATTCCCTTCTCCGACAGGTCTGTATCAGTCCAGCCACCGAACCTGTTCTCTTTGTTCCACAGGCTTTCACCATGTCTCAGCAATACCAGCTTATGCATCTTGCTCCCTCCGCTGAATGATATACGATATACATTTTATCACTTTTTTACCGAGATTTGGCCAGAACCAGGCCAGTTAAGCAGCAAGCGACTATTGCCAGGGCAAAATCAGAGAATGACTATATCGAATTCGCCAACGGCGATAGAGACTATCCGGCTCACAGCAAGGACATTATGCGACAATCTTGTTGCCCGAGGCTGTTGCACAGAACCGGTCTTGCCAATCATACCGCCACTAATGATTTACGAACCGCTTCACTAGCTCTACCGTGTCATCCACTTTCAACTTATGGAACAGCAGGGAAAAGCGCTCTTCAAGTATGTCACCAATTTCCCTCAGATTTTCTGCCGGTAAGCCCCAGATTTCCTTCTTAAAATCACCAAATGCCTTCTTACGTGTCTTGTAGAGGAATTGCTCTACGGTATCCCCCTGTTTCATTTCATCGGCGTATTTGTCCTGAAGATGCCGGGAAATAGTGTCCATTAACTCTTTCGGGAAATAGGGGCTGTCGAATATGATGTTCTGAAATCCGGTAGCCAGGTGTACTTCCAGCGCATCCGCCCCCGGGAAAAGGTCAAAAGCATCATCAGGCAAAGTGGAGGCTCCATGCTGCACAGCGCCACCCATCCCGTATTCTTCCCGTGCCGCCCGAGACAGGTCCTTCAGAGTATCAAAAGCGATACTAACACTCGCTATTGAGCCGTCAGGTAAGACCACCCCGCCGTGTGTCGTACCCGTCTGCACGCTGATTTTAGACAGGCCTCTGACGCCTGGTCCCAGCAGCCTGAGATATCCTGTCATGAAAGCCTTGAGGTCATCCACGGTGCTATTGCGTCCGCCAACTTCGCCAATTTCACCACCAACCGAGATGGTTATCCCCTCAGGCTCAACCTCCCGTATAAACCTGGTCATATCCGCCGTGACCCGGCAATTCTTCTCCTGCTCCTCACCAAGGCTTGGCTTTTCAAGGTCAACTATCGTTGAGGCATCAATATCAATATTGAAAAAGCCAGCGCTTACCGCTTCACGTACCAGTTCCCTGATACTGTTCAATTCCTGTTGCGGGTCTGAGCTGTATTTGGCAAGGTTAACCTGAAAGTGGTCTCCCTGGAGAAAAACCGGACCACTGAACCCCTCCCTGAGTGCCGCCGCCAGTATGCAGGTAGCGTACTCATCAGGACGCTGGGCTGTGTAGTCAATTTCAGAACGGGCAATCTCAAAGATAAATGGACCGACCTTATCCTTCAGAGCAGCCCTGAATACCGTCCTTGCCACCGGGTATGTCATACCCCGGATATTTATGGCCGGAACGGTGATACCGTTGTAGAGCCTCTTACCGGCAGCCTCGTACAGTCCGGCAATGCTAGATGGAACTATACCCTGCCTTGAAGCAAGCTGGCGGATTTTCTGCCGGCTGCTTTCCCTGACTGTATCAGCACCAAAGACAGCGTTCTCTACCAAGGCATCAATCTCACCTGACGAAGCAGAAGCCATTTCATCCTCCTACTTATTATTTTCTCCATACATTTTATCCATACCTTCTTAAAATAGTCCGTCGCCCGTTATACCTTTCGACATCATACTGCGTGGCAACATCTACCAGATTGAGCTTTCCCAGGGCATCCCCAAGCGGGATTGCAGTTATTTCACTCTTTCTCAGAGACACCATTTTCCCAAAGTCCCCCGCAACAATGAGGTCAACGGCGGCTATACCAAAATATCGTCCCATTCTCCGGTCATAGGCACATGGAGCTCCACCACGCTGCAGATAGCTGAGCACGACACTCCGTGTATCCAGACCCGTCTCACTACGGATTTCCCCGGCTAAAAACTCGCCGACTCCCCCCAGGGTCTTATGACCAAAACCATCTACCGTTTCGTCCCTGACTATCTCAGTGCCACCAATGGGTTTAGCGCCCTCCGCCATAATAATAATCTCATATCTGGCCCCGGACTTTCTTCCCTCGAGCAGCAGTTCGTTCACTTTTTCAGTGGAAAAGTCATACTCTGGAATCAGTATGAGAAAGGCCCCACAAGACTCTCCACCCTCCAGGGCCAGCCACCCACTCTGCCTTCCCATCGTCTCCACCACGAATATCCGCTCATGAGAACCGGCGGTTGTCCTCAGCCGGTCGACTGCCTCAACGATAACGTCTAATGCGGTTTCGAACCCGAGGGTGTAGTCCGTTCCGGGTAGGTCTTTATCTATCGTTTTGGGGATGCCGACGACATTAACTCCCTCGTGTGAGAGCTCCTGAGCAACCCCCAGAGTGTCATCGCCGCCAATGACCACAAGAGCTTCAATACCAAGAGTTTTAATGTTTCTTATTACCCGCTCTGAGCAATCGTTATTAGGGTCATAGGGATTGGTTCGCGAAGTCCCGAGATTAGTCCCTCCATATCTGTCCCAGGTACGGACTTTATCCTCATCGAGAGGTACAATGTACTTATCGACATTCGAACCCTCGGGGTCTACGTTGACAAGTCCTCGCCACCCGTTACGAATCCCTATTACCTCGTATTGGGTGTCTCTCTCTAACGCCAGACGCCTGTCCAGAGCTGTCTTTACCACCCACTTAATGGCTGGATTTAGCCCAGCACAATCACCACCACCGGTTAGAATACCAATTCTACATCTCCGCAACCTAGTCCAGTCCTCCATACATACAATTTGGCTCCAAACATTTGAGATAATAGTACACCATAAGCTACGCAGTTACCAGACACCACTTCTACAAACACCCTGCTTTAAATATGCAACTCCAGCACGAATACACTCTTATAGGTCTTCGAGTTTATCAAGACGTTCGAAGTTGTGCCAGGAATCAATCCAGCGGATAGTGCCAGAACGAGAGCGCATAGCTAGAGACTGCGTCTGTGCTCCGCCGCTAAAATAACGAACTCCCTTCAGCAATTCGCTGCTGCTAACCCCCGTGGCAGCAAAGAAAACATCCTCGCTATTTATCAGGTCCTCCTTCTTGTAGATTTTGTCAAGATTAACTCCACTGGCGACGGCTGCTTCTCTTTCTGCTTCATCACGAGGCCAGGCCTTACATTGAATACCACCCCCAATACAGTGTATGGCGGCAGCGGAGAGGACTCCTTCACACGTACCCCCGATTCCCATGAGCACATCAACCCCTGTTTCGGGCAGAGCAGCATCTATACTTGCCGCAACATCACCATCGGAAATCAGTTTAACCCGGGAACCAACCTGCTGGATTTCTGATATTAACTGTTCGTGGCGCGGCCTATCCAAAACAACCACCGTAAGGTCTTCTACGTTTCTTTTCTTAGCCTTGGCTATATTTTTCAAATTTTCGGCTACCGGCGCATCAATATCTACCACGTCTTTTGCCTCATGTCCGGTGACAATCTTATTCATATAGAAAAACTGCCTCGGGCAGTTCATCGTACCCCTGGCCGAGAGCGCCAAGACAGAAATTGCCCCAGGAAGACCTCGTGCAACCAGTGTGGTACCATCAATCGGGTCAACCGCAATATCAACCAGCAAATCCGAACCGTCGCCAATGCGTTCTCCTATATACAACATGGGGGCCTGGTCTTTCTCGCCCTCTCCGATGACGACGACCCCATCTATCTGGAGATAAGCCAGCGCCTGACGCATGGCAGTTACCGCTGCCCCGTCCACCAGGTTTTTATCACCCCTCCCCAGATAACGAGCGGCAGCCAGGGCTGCCGCTTCAGTAACACGTACCAGTTCCATCGCTATATTGCGGTTAATAGGACGGCTAGAATACACCCCTTCCATTAGTGACCCCCCATATCGACATTAAGAAGCCAATAGCTGCACCAGCGTCATGATAATTCAAATATGCGGCAGGGTCAACAGTTTATGCCAAGCAGTGGGAAATCAACGGTAATGGTGCCTTAAGGAGATACTACACTGGGTATCACACTGGCGACCCCGGGGGGATTTGAACCC
>CAZTBG010000025.1:0-30665 GCA_964611805.1 uncultured Dehalococcoidales bacterium
GAGAAGGAGATGATAAGGAGCTGGCACAGAGTTTTGAAATGCTGGTCTCCTTTCTAAAATCTCCCGAGTCACGCAAGTTGCGTGACGAATCAGAAAAATACCTTGCTGAGGGGAAACAGGTGACCGTCATGATATCTCTTGAAGACGGTAAGCCAAAATACGAACTCAGAATAAATCAATAAACGGAGGTTGTTATGAGATATGCGGTACCGGTAAGTGGCGGTACGGTCTCACCGCACTTTGGTCATTGCGAGCAGTTTGCCCTGTTCGATGTGGATGAGGAAACAAACAATATTTTGAAAAAGGAACTCGTCACGTCACCAGAACACCAGCCCGGTCTTCTTCCTGAGTGGTTAGCAGAGCATGGTGTCTCCTTTGTGATTGCCGGCGGGATGGGCTCCCGGGCGCAGAGCCTTTTCCAGCAAAATCGCATCGGAGTCATTCTCGGTGTCTTGGAAAGCGACCCGGAGAAGGCAGTCCTGAGTCACCTCAACGGACAACTGGCTACCGGGGACAACATTTGTGACCACTAAAGAATGGGGAGAACAGAATATGATAACTGAGGAGCAAGTAAGCGAGGCCCTGGAGACAGTACTGGTGCCTGCTGTTAAACGCAGCATCGTCGGGATGAACCTCGTACGTGAGGTCACCATTTCCGGCGAAGAAGTAAATGTCACTCTGTCTTCAACCGGATTGATTCCGGGTGCACAAGACTGGATAGCGACCAGAGCCAAAGAAGCCATTGAGAAGCTGCCCGAAGTTAATGATGTGAAGGTAGAGTATACCGATGCCAAGGCAAAAGACCTGAACCAAATCGGTCATTTTGTCGCCGTGATGAGCGGCAAGGGGGGAGTGGGCAAGTCCCTGGTGTCAAGCCTGTTCGCCATCGCCCTGAGGCGCAAAGGCTATGATGTGGGCATTCTGGATGCCGATATCACCGGCCCGAGCATACCCAAGATGTTCGGCCTCAATGACCGGCCAAGTGGTAACGAGAGCGGGATACTACCGGTGCTTTCGACTTCAGGCATAGAAATAATGTCCATTAACCTCCTCCTGCCCAGCGAAGATGACGCCGTCATCTGGCGAGGTCCTCTAATTGGGAACGCTATTAAGCAGTTTGGTGAAGACGTGCTCTGGGGCAAGCTTGACTATCTGATTGTTGACCTGCCCCCGGGTACTGCGGACGCACCGCTCACGCTGATGCAGTCATTTCCTGTCTCGGGGGTAATCGTCGTCTTCACCCCCCAGGACCTGGTTGAAATGATTGTTCGGAAGGCCGTAAACATGGCCCGCAAAATGGAAAAGCGCGTTCTGGGCGTTGTGGAGAATATGAGTTATCTGTACGTACCGGAGATAGACAAAAAAATTGAGGTTTTTGGTAAGAGCCGGGGAGAAGAGATGGCCCGCGCTGTCAATGCACCACTCCTGGGTCAGTTGCCGATAGACCCCGAGCTGGCCAGACTCTGCGACGAGGGTGGCATCGAACGCTATGACGGCGAAATCGTTACCAGACTGGGTGAATCTCTCATCGAGGTGATGCCGGCTGCGGGTAACTAAGCAGGAGATAAAAGAATGTCTGCGGAATTTGATGAGCTTCAGGAATTAGTATCGGCGGATGCCCGCAATGTCTACTCTGATACGGTTATTGACCATGCCATGAACCCGAGAAACGTAGGCGCCATGCAATATGCTGACGGCTTTGCGAGTGTGACCGGCCCCTGCGGCGACACAATGGAGATATGGCTCGAGGTCAAGAATGATATTGTTGTCGGTGTTACCTTCATGACTGACGGCTGCGGAACGACCATTGCCTCTGGCAGCATGATTACAGACATGGCGAAGGGTAAGAGCATAGTTGATGTTCAGAGGATTGACCAACAGGACGTCCTGGACGCTCTAGGCGGACTCCCACAGGAAAGCGAGCACTGTGCTCTTCTGGCAGCAAATACCCTCAAAGCAGCTATAAGAGACTACATCGCCATGAAGCGAGAGCCCTGGAAAAAAGCGTACCGTTGAGGGAAGTGTATTTATCTGACTAATCGTAGATTGCTTTCTCTGTATTGATATCAAATGCATGCAGGTTATCCATGTTAAAGACCAGTTCTATATCTTGGCCCGGCCTGGCATTGGCTCTGGGGTCTAGCCGGGCAAGGAACTGATGTTTGCCGTTGACCAGATATACAAATAGTTCATTACCCATTAGTTCAAGTACATCCACCTTAGCTGATACCGCAGCCGATGGGTCTATGCCTGAGGGCAGGAATTCTTTGGCGTGAATATCTTCTGGCCTTATGCCTAATTTAAGCTTCTTCCCCAGATAGGCACGCAACATAGCCGCTTTCTGCGCCGGGACCGGTAACCGATAATCACCTGAGTCCAGATAAAGCGCATCTGTTTCTCCCTCAATTGTGACATCAAAGAAGTTCATCGCCGGACTGCCGATGAATCCGGCCACAAATACGTTTCCTGGTCTGGTATATAGCTCCTGAGGTGTCCCGACCTGCTGCAGCACGCCCCTGTCCAGGACAGCAATGCGGCTGGCCATTGTCATGGCTTCTATCTGGTCATGAGTGACATAGATAAATGTGGTCTCTAAGCGCTGGTGGAGTTTAACAAGTTCAGCGCGAGTCTGTACCCTTAGCTTGGCGTCTAGATTGGACAATGGCTCGTCCAGCAAAAAGGCCGCTGGCTCGCGCACGATGGCCCGGCCCAAAGCAACTCGCTGTCGCTGACCCCCGGATAGCTGGCGGGGTTTCCGCTTGAGTAGCTCATCGATACCCAGAATTCGCGCTGCTTCATTAACACGGCGGTTTATATCGGCCTTGGGGACTTTACGCAAGCTCAGACCGAAAGCCATGTTATCATAAACAGACATGTGCGGATACAGGGCATATGACTGAAATACCATGGCTATATTGCGGTCCTTTGACGGCACATCATTAACGAGCCGCTCCCCGATGTAAATGTCACCTTCGTTAGCCTCCTCTAGCCCCGATAGCAGACGCAATGCGGTGGACTTGCCACAGCCGGAGGGACCTACAAGAACAAGGAACTCCTTGTCCGGAATCTCCAGAGTAAGGTCATTGACCGCTACCGTCTCGCCAAATCGCTTGGTGACATTTTCAAAGCGTACTTCAGCCATCCACTTGCCTCGCAGTAGAGATTTACCACCAGTTGAATTTTAAAACATTTTCTAGCCTTTTACAGCCCCGGCCGTGATGCCTTCCACGAAATACCTCTGTAAGGCAAGAAATATGACTAGGGGTAGTATCATGGAAATAAAAGCAGCGGCCGTAAGTAACTGCCATTGGGTCCCGAACGAACTCACCAGGTTGTTTATGGTGACTGTCATCGGGGCTTTGGCGGGGTCCTGAAGGTAGACCAGCGCCACCAGCAGGTCATTCCATACCCAGAGGAACTGGAAAATAGCCAGCGAAGCCACGGCCGGTACTGATAGAGGCAATACCAGCCGGAAAAAGACACGCAGGTTAGAGGCACCATCAAGATAGGCTGACTCGAGCAGTTCCTTGGGCAATTGCGCAAAGAAATTGCGTAGCAAAAATACACAGAAAGGCAACCCGTAAGCTGTATGTGCTAGCCAGATACCCGGGAAGGAACCAACAAGGTTTATGTTGGTAAGCAAACGCAGTACAGGTATCAGGGTCATCTGAATCGGCACTACCAGGAGGGCTACCACAAACATGAAGAGGATATCGCGTCCACGAAATTTCATCCAGGCAAAGGCGAAGGCGGCGAAACCAGCCACCAGAATCGGAATAATAGTGCCGGGGATGGATATTATAAGGCTGTTTACGAAGCTTCGCGCCATCCCGTTCTGAGAAAGAACAGAACTGTAGTTTTGCAATGTGAAGTCAAAAGGGGTCTGAAAGGCAGTCCACCATCCGGTGCTGGAGACCGCAGTGGAGGGGCGAAATGAGCTGACGAGGAGTCCAAATGCCGGTGTCATCCACAGAAGTGCGACAATTATTATGACGGCGTGGAGGGGAAGGCGTGAGACCAACCCCTTAAGAGTCGCCATGAAGCCCTGTGGGCCAGCACTAGATTGCGTCCCTCTTATATTCACCCGCTTTCCTCCTGCGACCGGAACCTTCTAATGTTGACCAGCATAATAGGGATAATGGCCAGCAACAGTATCACTGCAAGGGCACCCGCAATCCCGAAATCACGGTAATTGAACATTTCCTTGTACATTAAAGTGGCGACAACGTCCGTATTATAGTTACCGGCCGTCATGACCCAAACGATATCAAATTTCTTCAGTGCCTGTATTATCAACGTAGTAGCCACCACGGCGATGGTCGGGGCGAGTATTGGCAGAATGATGCGCCGGAATACCTGCCATTCGCTGGCACCGTCCACCCGGGCAGCTTCGATGACCTCGCTAGGTATCCCTTTGAGACCGGCTGAGAGGATTACCATGGCAAATCCGGTCCACATCCAGACCCCCACAGCAACCAGGGCAAAGTTGTTGGTATGTAGCGGCGTAGGCAGAGTCAGTGCCGTATAGGGAAGCTTCTGGTCCACCAGCCAGGCGATCGGGGGAAGACCGAGGTTCGTTCCGGCAGCATTCAACAGGCCAATTTGGGTGAAGCCTTCGGGTCTATATGCGTAGACGAATTTCCAGATGACCGCTGCCGCCACGAACGATATGGCCATTGGTATGAAAATGAATGCTTTGGCAGCACTCTCGTAGCGGACGCGCCCGGTAAGTACCGCCAATATTACCCCAAGACCAACTGCAAGAAAAGTGAACAGGGTCAACCAGAGCACGTTGTTCAGAAGGGCATGCTGGGTGATACTGTTCGTTAGTGTGTGAGCGTAGTTATCAAAACCGACGTAGGCTGTAGAGTTGGCATTCATAAAGCTCAGGCGAATGGTATCGACTACTGGATAGACTAGGAAAACGACAACGAATACCAAAGCTGGCAATAACCAAAGCCAGTGCATATAGTTCCTTCGACGATGTCTTCTGGCTCTCTGCCCGCCGGTTAGTCGCCACTTTGTCAGCACGCGAGTCAAGGGATTTCGCATCACAGGTTCTCCAGACAGGCTGCTCCGGAGGCGGCCCCTATGAGCCGCCCCCGGAAAAATCTACTGACTACTAATAGGAGGTTTGGGCCACTGATTCAATGTTTGCCAGAATGCTATCAAGCTGCGATGGGTCTTGCAGATAATCAAGTACACCTGCCCACCAGGCTGCCTGCACTGCGGAGGGCATGGCGTCTCCGGCACCGAAGCGGAATAGGGTAGCTTGGGTAAGCTGCTGGGCAGCAGCACGGGTGAGTACATCGGGATAAGCATCCAGGCTCACCTTGTTGTTTACTGAAGTAAAACCGCCTCGCTCGACCCAGATTGTCTGGGCATCTGCCGTAGCCAAGTACTCGACAAAGGAACGGACAGCCGGCGTGTCATTAAAGACAACTACAATGTCAGCACCACCGGTTACACCCCCTGAATATTGTGCCGTTATCGTCGGGAAGGGGAAGAAGGCGTAATCCTCTCCGGCTACCGCATCCGGAAACTGGGCGGAAATAAAGCCGGCGGCGAAGTCTCCCAGATAGTCCATGGCTGCCATTGGCGGGGTCTCGAAGGGGAGGTAAGTGCCGTCCTGGAAATTGGTGGCCAGAACGGCAGTGGCACCACCCGGTACGTAGCCAGGGGTAAGGGCTACCGTGCCGAACATCTGCCACACATCCTTTACCCTCGAGTCTGTCCACGGGATTTCGTGATTAACAAGCTGGTCGTAGACATCTCCTCCATACTTGCGCAGCAGGATTTCCGCCATCCAGTCGGTTGCCGCCCAGCCGCTAGCTGCTCCGCTCTCTATAGCGATTGACCACGGTGCGGCGGGGACCTTCCCTTCGGCAACGATTTGGTCGGAAAGGGCTATCATGTCATCCCAGGTTTCGGGGACTGTCCAGCCGTTAGCCGAGAAGACCTTGGGGTTATACCATACAGTACCCTTGTCTGCGGCTTTCATAAAAATGGCATAAAGATGTTCATTGACAGTGCCAAGGTCAACCCATCCCTGGGCATAGTCCTGGTTTATCTGGGTCATGTCCAGGAAAGAGTCCAGGGCGATAAGGTCGCCCGCATCGGCAAACTCCTTCATCAGCCCGGGGTTAGGTAAAATGGCGACATCAGGCGGATTACCGGCCTGAATGCGGGTCGTCAGGATAGCAGTCAGGTCCCGGGTACCGGTGAAGGACATATAATAGCCGGTGTCATCCTCCCAGGGTGCCACCATTGCCTGGAAGCTGTCATACTCTTCGCCTCCCCATACCCCCAGCACCTCTACACCCCCCGCAGTTGATGACTTGCATGACGTTAGAGTGGCCAGCAGTAATAGTGGGATGATTATATACAGCAGACGCTTGTTAAATTTTTTCATTTGGCACCTCCTTAAGTCCAAATCTCCAGAGTAATTACTCGTCATTATTTTGACGGTTTGGGGGTTACAAAACCATAAAATATCGGTATAAAAGATTACATTTTTATATAATTTCGTTAAGGGGCGAACTTAGTCAGGTAACCATTACCATCACCAGACTCTCAACTAACTTACCCAACAACAATGTGAGCCATTATCCCAGAGCAGAAGGGGTGATTGGCTTACCTAGTCGACATCACTTTCTTCGCAATGCAGGGGTTACCCCAACTACCGATTTGTTTGTAAAGGTTGTCTTCCTCCTGCGACACAGTAAGTAGGTGCATTGGAAGAAGGTCGTATACTACATAAGCTAGTCGTAACCAGAGGTAAAACGATTGCTGATGAAAAAGCTATATGCATTAAAGAGTCTGGCTCCCCGGGCAGGACTCTAACCCACACAACCTAGCGGCTGCGGAGCGCTGGTTGCAAGCGTGGAACAGGCACCAGCGATGCCCGAACCAGCCTTAACTCTGAGTCGATTCATCAGCTCGACCTTCTGGCTGTTGATGTCCTCTACTAGATAAGACATACGAGTAAACTCCGTACGTGCAATTGTCTTAATAATACCCCGGTCTTGCTTCTGAACCCCTTATCCCCACGGGTCATAAAATCACTCGTATATTTCGCCGGATGTACAACAATTTGAAACATTCCTGACCCCTGGATTCAAATGTTTAGACACTTCAGATAAACCAGATTTATTTACTTAGCCACTAGTATTAGGTCGGAAGATGCCCTTTCAATCTTGGACATGTAGGATAATATCAGATAACTATCCTGACTAACGTACCATTACTTTTCTACCACGTAGACTACAAAATGAGAATATCTTAATAGTAAAAGTGCTGTAACAGTTAAATTTGTAACAAAGGTGCTACATAGATATGGATTTGGACGGGCAAGTAATAATGACAACTAATGAGGTCGCTGACTTCCTCAAGATACACGTCGGTTCCGTCAGGAAGTGGAGTCGCACCGGTATGCTCAAAGGATACCGCCTGGGTGACCGTGGCGACTGGAGATACCTGAGTGGGGACGTACTTGCCTTTTTACAAGGAAATAACGGATTGCTTACAGAAGCAGTTGATGTCGGGACAAAAGAACGTTAGTACATGCGTTACCAACTCCACGAGAGAGAGCAAAGACAAAAAATACACGAACCGCAAAATCGGCTAAAGGAAGACTCAATGTTAAAGAAAGCCTACCGTGACGAGGGAGGCATAACTGGACTCGAGACCGCAATTATCCTTATTGCATTCGTAGTAGTAGCCTCAGTATTCGCCTATACGGTACTGTCAGCCGGGATATTCTCCTCTCAGAAAGCAAAGGAGGCTATCTACTCAGGCCTGGAAGAAGTCAGGGCGTCACTGTCTTTAAAGGGCAGCATTGTGGCTGAAGACACTGATGCCGATGACGACGTTGACCAGTTGGTATTCATCGTTGCCTTAGCACTGGAAGGTGAGGCAATCGACTTTACCATACCGACCGACGCCGATACCGATGGCATAGCTGACGATGACAGCCAGAACGTCGTCGTCATCTCGTATTCCGACCAGACACAACGTATCGATGACATTAATTGGAGTTTCACACCTCTCGGCAAGGATGATGGCGATTCCCTGCTGGAGCCGGGAGAGAAGTATGAAATTACGGTTGACCTGAGTGCCATGGATGGTGATATCGTCACTTATACCACATTCATGCTCGAGATCAAACCACCAAATGGTAGCGTGCTCATGATAGAGAAGGCGACCGGAGGGGTCGTCGATGACATCATGATTCTCAACTAGGAGCTTGTGACACTACACCTGAGGCATACCAAAGGAGAAATCAATGCTGAAGATAATTAGGATAATGCACCGGCATGAGCGAGGCATAACTGGACTCGAGACCGCAATTATCCTTATTGCATTCGTAGTAGTAGCCTCAGTATTTGCCTATACCGTGCTGTCCGCCGGTATATTCTCATCTCAAAAAGCGAAGGAAGCTATCTACTCCGGCCTGGATGAGGCAACCTCTTCCATGGAGCCGAGGGGAGGTATGACGGCTTATGCAGGTACAGTCGGAGCCACCGAGACCGCAGTTAAGGTATCTTTCACCGTAACGACAGCCCTCCCCGGCCACGCTGTAGACCTTACCCCTCCGTATACTGCCGATGAAACTGATTTAACAGACAGCGGCATGGAGAATGTCTGCTTGCTCGCATACATCGATGATAACCAGCTAATTCCGGATGCTGCCTGGACAGTGGATTTCATTGGCAAGAATAACGGTGACTACTTGCTCGATGCTGATGAGCAGGCGGTAATAACAGTCTGGCTGGCAAACTATGCGGCTTCATCATATACCACAGGTACTGATGAAACTGACCCATTCATTGATGACGAAGCTGACATGCTCAAAGTATACGATACGTTCACTATTGAGGTCCGTGGTGAGAAAGGCGCTGTCCTTTGCATGGAGCGTACCGTACCCGGTCGGTTCGATATAGTAATGAATCTCAATTAGATTCAGATAGACGAACTTTTTCTAACGAGCGACCATCGCGATATCCTTTAACCAGTGGCTATAGCCCCATCCCCCAGCAACAAAGGAGCAGCGAATTCAAGAGTGGCTATTATTAGTGGTAAGAATCAATCAAGAGTCAATCGCTCTCGCTGGAATTTTACTTTCGCTGTCCAAAACAACCCAATGGTAACCACAACCAGAACAGCTATAGCAATGAGAATTACATGTGCCGGATTGACTGACGCAAATAATTCACTGATGTTATCCATTACTCCTGGCCCCATTTGCAGAAGAACAAGAGCTATTACTTGCAGGACTATGAGCGGCAGGAATGTTGCTCCCATAAGGAACTGCGTGGCTCCTTGTACTGTGGCAGAGCGTAGGGAGATTAGAACACCAAGACCTGCCATAAAACCTGCCATAACCAGACTCAATGCAACATTGGACAGAGCAATACCAGGAGTGAAAAACATTAGCTGACCATCCCAATGAGCAATATTTACTGTCACCAGTCCCAGTACAAGTGTAAAAAGGGCAACTACCCACCCGTAACCAACTGCAACTGCGACCTTACCAAATAGAATTGCTTGGTCTGACAAACGACTGGCTAGTAAGGTCACTAATGTATGTCGCTCTCGCTCACCAGCAAAAGACTCGGGGATTACCATTCCCACCAATAGTAACGGGATGAGTACACTACCAATGATTGACCAGTACCCCTCTACCCAGCCAGCTCCTTCTTGCCACGGTAAAAAGACACCCACCATAATCAGTGGAACCACTAACACAAACGCAGTTTTGAAGCGACTACCACCCTGCTTGAATAATAGTTTTCTTTCTTTCCACATGACAGTCAGAATATCAGCAATCATCGTTCTTCTTCCATCAGTGTCATAAAAACTTCTTCCAAACTGGCTTTACCTCTGTGCACTTCTTCTATCTGAACACCTGCATTTACCATTAAACTGACCAGCGGTGCAGTATCAGTTTCCTCACTCAGATGAATGGATAGTCGGTCTGCATGTAATTCGACTGTGGCGACCTCTGGTCGTGCTCTTAGTAGATTGAGTACACTTTCACTAAAACCATTCCCAACCACCTCAATCTGGGGATTACCAGCTCTTCTTCGTAATGCATCGGGAGCGCCAAGCGCGACCAGTTTTCCCGCACGGATAACAGCTACCTGGCTACACAGTTTCTCTGCTTCTGACATATTGTGAGTCGTCATGAATACTGTAACTCCTTCACGTTCGACCAGAGTGGCCAGGTCCTCACGTATTGTAGTTGCTGCTACAACATCGAGTCCAGCTGTCGGTTCGTCTAAGAAAACAAGGTGTGGATGATGCATTAAAGCACGAGCCATAGCTAGCTGTTGTTTCATTCCCCTACTCCACTTAACGACACGCTCCTCTCGTCGTTCCCAGAGCCCTATCTGGGTAAGCAGCTCCTTGATGCGAGACTGCCGTTCTGTATCCGACATACGCCACACACGTCCATAGAATTCCAAATTTTCTTCGGCGCTCATCTGCTCGTAAATACCGGGGTATTCTAGTAGTGCACCAATATTAGCCCGGACTTCATTTGCCTGTGTCCGAGTATCAAAACCAAGTATCTCAGCTCTTCCGTCAGTAGGCTCCAACAGACCAAGCAATAGATTAATTGTGGTAGTCTTCCCGGAGCCATTTGGCCCCAGGAAACCAAAGATTGTCCCGGCAGGCACCTCTAGAGAGAGACCATCCACGGCTTTAACTGAATTGAAATAGCGCTTTAGATTATCGATACGAATAGCTACTTCAGCCACGTGAATCCTCCCGAATTTTTAACCATTATACCACCACAAATTGGACAGTAGTTTATGGGCCCTAAAAGGAATTCGCAAAAGGAATCTCCGGGAATCACCACGACGCGAAATGGGGCTTGTCTTTCACAAAAAGAGTGCCAAACTACTCACCAGCCCAGTGTACGTAGCCTTCCAATTCAACAGGGCCACCAGACGAGAATCCGGGATTCTTCTATCTTAGATCCGAGTCCAAGCGCAATCATTACTCCCAGGCCTTAAAGTTTTACCCAAATCAGTTTTCGGAAGAAGGCCAGCCGGCATTGACATTTCCAGACATTTGCGGTAATATGGTTAGTGAGTATTAACTAACTAAGGTGTTTTGATGACCGTACACCGACTACCCGCCGAAAAGCGAAGAGAACAGATACTCGAATGCTCTGTCAAGGTGCTGGCTAAATCCAACTACCAGAAGGCAAGGGTAGCAGATATCGCTGGTCTTGTCGGAATCTCTGAAGCTGCCATATACAAGTACTTCCCTACTAAGAAGCACCTCTTCCTTGCCGTCCTAGAGTATATGTCCGACAGGCTAATTGCCAGCCTTAGTGCCGTGGTTGAGGCTGAGACTAATACTCTGGAAGCTCTTCGCAAAGCTGCGACCGCATTCGCAGACCCCAATGTAAATCCTCCCGACCATGTCAGAATACGTTCTAAGGCAATTGCAGAGGTTGACGACCAAGAAATCGCCAGCCGGTTGCAGAACGATCACCTCAGGTTTGCCCTACTGTTGCGCGGCGTCGTTGAAACGGGGGTGCAGCAAGGAACTTTACGGAGCGACCTTGGTGTCGACACTATCATGTTACTACTAGATGCTGTCGCGATGTTCGTGGAGACGCTGAAGCTCCTGTCACTCGGGGGCAATACACCCGAGGAGGCAGGTTTGGGACTTATGAATCAGGTAATTGAACTCGTGCGAGCCTGATATACCACCGACTTCCCGAGGTCCAAAGGAGGAAGCCTTTACTCGGCATTGAGGTCGACAGGAGGACTGTAAGATGAGAATATTGCTGATACAGCCGGCGAAACCACCTGTAAGCATAGGCGGAGACGATGTATTCCTCTTCGAGCCTCTTGCGCTGGAGTATATCGCGGCGGGCGTGTCTGGAGCTCACGACGTGAAAATCCTCGACATGCGGCTGGAATCAGATTTGCAGTCAGTGCTACAGCGGTTTGCTCCCCAGGTGGTCGGGGTCACATCATACACTATCCATGTCAATGTCGTGAGGAAGCTCTTCGCCCAGGTGAAACAGACTATACCACAGGCCTTGACGGTCGTTGGTGGTCACCATGCCACGGTCATGCCGGAAGATTTCATCTCTCCATACATCGACCTCATTGTGAAAGGAGAGGGCGTCTTCGCCTTTTCAGAGATAGTAGAAAGGTTCGGCAGGGCAGAGGGATTTACCGGAATCCCTGGCGTAGCCTTTGCCGATGGAGAGGCTCTGGTGAATTCCGCTCCGGATGCAGCGATAGACCTCGATTCTCTTCCCTTCCCCGACAGGACACTCACAACAAAATACCGGAAGCACTACTACTCGCAATGGATGAAGCCCCTGGCATCAATAAGAACCTCGAAAGGGTGCCCCTACAGGTGCAGCTTTTGCGCCCTGTGGAAGCTTACGGGCGGCCGCTATCTGAAGAGAACGCCTGAAAATATTGTGCGTGAGTTGTCGGGGATAGATGAGGAGTACGTATTCTTCGCTGATGACGAGTCTCTCGTGGATGCACCACGTATGAAAAAATTGGCTTTGCTCATAGAGCAGGCTGGCATCCACAAGCAGTACTTCCTGTATGCGAGGAGCGATACCATCGCCAGGAATCATGAACTTCTTAGTCTGTGGAAGCGCATTGGCCTGAAGAAGGTCTTCGTGGGCCTGGAATTCTTCAGGGACACAGATTTCGAGGTCGTGGGAAAGAGTACTTCCATAGCTGACAATGAGAAAGCTATGGAGATTCTAAACGAGCTTGATATTGAACCATATGCTTCCTTCATCGTGCGGCCGGATTTGCTAAAGGAGGACTTCGCGGCGTTTCGACGCTATTGCCGTAGTCTTGCCCTGGGCTTCATTGGATTCGCCGTGTTGACTCCGCTACCCGGGACTGACTTATACGAGCAGTCGAAAGAGCAGCTAATAACGAGCAACTGCGACTACTTCGACTTTATCCACACAGTGCTCCCGACAAAACTCTCCCTGAAGGAATTCTATGACGAATATTATAGACTCTACAGACAAGCTCTCTCGCCCACCAGGGCACTTGCGCAACTCAGTAGATATCGTCTATCCGATATACCCGGGACTCTCATAAAATCGTATCGTTTCTACAATCGGTTGAGACGGGCATATCGAGACTATGAGGCAGCCTCACCGGTCACACCAGAAGACACACGTCGCGAAACGGGGCTTGCGATTGGCAAAAAGAGTGCCTGACCCCAGGCATGACATACGCAGCTGTTTTCCCTGAGCATTTGCGCTGGCGGGGCGGGGGGCAAAGTCTTTGGAATTCTTCTTCAGGTATACTAAAAACTTGGCTCCCCGGGTAGGACTCGAACCTACAGCCTAGCGGTTAACAGCCGCCCGCTCTACCATTGAGCTACCAGGGAGCATTGAAGACGGCCGGTCAAGAGCAGATATTCAGTCACGACCGGTGACTAGTATTATACCAGCCGACCTTGAAAAGGGCAATTTTGCCCGGCAGCAGAACGGGGGCTGGCAAGCTGTGGCTTTAGTCTCCGCCTCACAGCACTGACCTCAGGCGACACCCTTCTGCTGAGCTAATACCGTTTCTCCGGCACGATAGCGCTGGAGACAAAGTCGGACGGCCCACGTGTGGCAGCACCTGACAATTGCACCCGATGGCGGTATGAGGTGGAATAGTCGCACCTTGTCCAGACTCACTACTTCAATCTCACTGGCCTCTACCAGAAGCATAAATCCCATACCTTTAGGTAATTTGGCTCACCTGGAGGCAAGTCTAAACACCCGTTCAAACAAGGTTTTCTCGGGCACTGCGCACGCTAAGAAAAGGGCATATAACTCGATGACGCTACATAGTATGAGTGTTACTCTGATTATAGAGAAGATAAACCAGTAAGGAAATATCTGGAAGACAAAAAGGAGGTAAAAACGATGGAGACTTTCTTGACAGTACTGATGGCGCTCGGTATCTACGTTGTCCTTCCGCTGATAGTGGCTGCCGTTGTGTGCGGAGCCGTTGTCTGGAGGGCTAAGCTGCGGGCTGGAAAGACCAAGGAAGCTGCGGCTGGCATGGAGGTTGAGGCGATTGTTCGGCATCCTGCGAAGACGTAGTGTTGCTCCGGGTGCGGGGTGGTACCAGAAAATAGCGGCCCAGACCCCCAGCAAGAGTTAGGTCCCTGGCTGGGGGTACGGCATGGGTACCGTTAACGGGCTGACCAGGCCGAATGGGGGAAATAGATTGAAAAGGCATTCTTTATATCGATGGGCTATAGATACGCAGTACAGGCGTCGTATACTAACGTACTGTATACTGTTCGTGCTCTTCTGGGACTGTGCAATATTTTACTATTTCGGTGAAATTACGGACAGCGCCGGTTGGCATTTGAATTGGGAGTTTCTCTACGGTGTTCATGATATACAGCGTCTTTTATTCATTGCCCCAATACTGTATGCAGCCTACTTCTTCAGGACTAAAGGTGCCTTGTTCGTCACACTCGCCAGTTTCCTTGTCTTCCTACCCCGCGCCCTTATAGTATCTCCCTACCCTGACCCCCTGCTCAGGGCAGGGCTTTTCACCCTCGTCGCAGGCATTGTAGGTGTCCTTGTCGGCGTGGCGCGTAATGGGGTTGAGCAGCGCAGACAACTCGAAGAGCTTGTCAAAAGCGAGCGAGACAGGCTTATGAGCATGCTGGAACGAATGGAAGACGGAGTATTTATTATTGACCCTGACTATCGGATACGCTTCGTTAACCCGTCTATGGAGAAGGAATTCGGAGAGGGCGTTGGTACTTATTGCTATCAATATCTTCGTAACTCGGACGTCCCTTGCAAGGAAAACTGCAGACTATTAAATGCAGCCCGTGGTTCAGTCGATAGATGGGAATGCTTGCTCCCCAGTGGAATCACCTACGACGTTGTCGCCTCGCCATTTACCGATTCCGATGGCAAGGTCTGCCAGCTCGCTATATTCAGAAACATTACGCAAAGGAAGAAAGTCGAGGAAGAGCTTGTCGAACTCAACAAAATGAAATCGGAACTGCTGTCCAATGTTACGCACGAGCTCCGCTCACCCCTTAGCTCGATAAAGGGAATAGTCAGCAGTCTTTTACAAAAAGACATCAAGTTATCTGAGGACACTACCGAGATGCTATTGCGCGGTATAAGTGAAGAGACAGACAGGCTAGCCAGTCTCGTTACGAATTTGCTCAATATGAGTAAACTGGAGGCCGGGGCATGGATACCGGACAAAGAGCGCTTCTACATTGCGGATATTATCGGCGAGGTCATTAACAAGCAGAAATGGGCCCACCCGAAACATCTCTTCGAAGTGTGTATTGACCCTGATGTACCGGAAATCTATGCGGACTTCGGTCAGGTAAGACAGGTGTTGTTGAACCTGCTCGAGAACGCAGTTGCTTACTCTGAGGAAGGAACTCATATTACGGTTGCTGTCAGGGCAGTAGACGGCATGGTCGAGACCAGTGTCACTGATGAGGGTGTAGGCATACCACAACAGGACATCGAGAGGATATTCGAAAAATTCTATCGCGGTAACCAGGAGCGTAGCCGGCCGGGTGGCACCGGACTGGGTCTAGCGATTTCTCAAGCACTCATCGTTGCGAATGGCGGCAGGATATGGGCTGAGAGTATAATACAGCAAGGGTCTAAATTCCATTTCACACTTCCAATAGCCTGCCCGGACGATACGAAAGAGAAAACTTATCATGCCAAACAAAGCCAAGATTCTAGTGGTCGATGATGAACCGAAAATCAGGATGTTCATCCGTGCCAATCTGGAGGCTCGAGGGTATGACATATACCTTGCCCAGGACGGCGTCGAAGCTGTAGAGGAAGCGGCACGCGTTCTACCTGACGTGATTGTCCTCGATGTCAATATGCCCAGAATGGACGGAATCGAAGCCTGCCGCAAGATAAGGGAGTGGACCAGTACCCCTATTATCATCCTCAGTGTCAGGGAAGACGAAAAAGACAAAGTCAGAGCACTGGACGAGGGCGCTGACGACTATGTAACCAAACCGTTCGGCATAGAGGAACTACTGGCCAGAATAAGGGTAGCTCTCCGGCACAGCAAGAATACAGATACGGATACGCCGGTATTCACGGCAGGCGATTTGGAAGTGGACTTCTCCAAGCAGCTGGTCAAACGTCGGGGGGAAGTTGTTAAACTGACGCGCACGGAGTACCAGTTACTTGCCTACCTCGTTTCAAACTGCGGCAAATTACTCACCCACAGAGACCTGCTCCATAATGTGTGGGGCCCGGAATACGGCGATGAAACCGAATACGTCCGTACTTTCATCACCCAGCTCAGACGCAAGATTGAAGACGACCCCTCGAATCCGCAGTTCATCATAACCGAGCCACGCATCGGTTATCGTTTCGTTAAGCCAGAATGACACTCAGGCACGTACGGCTATCTCTATAAGAGTCCTCTTTTACCTCACCACACCTCCCCAGCCCTTTTCGTAAAAATCCTTATAAAATCCTTATAACCTTTCCCCATTGCCTTATGCCTTCCTTATGCTTATTTTCATAGAATTAAGGCGTGAAAGGGAAATCGGGTTGTATCGGGGAGCCCAATATGGCGAAGAAGATTGTAATTGTTGATGATAATGCTCGCTTGTCGGAGGCAATGAGCATGTGCCTGCGCTGGAGAGGTCATTCTGTCCAGGTCTGCCATGGCAGCGCTGATGCTTACCTGCAAATATCAGCAGAACAACCTGACCTGCTGGTATTAGACCCCGGACTTCCAGATAGCGATGGTTGGCAGCTGGCTAATCTTCTGGCAGAGCGCGAATTCACTGAGATAGTCCCGATAATCGTCGTCTCAATTCAGGACCCCGATAGAAGGACCCTGGCTAAAGTGAGACCATATGCATACATCCAAAAGCCCTTTGATATGGGACAGCTCATTCAGACTGTTGAAAAGGGCCTTGATGAAGGATTGTGTCTAGCGAATGTTAAACATACTCCTGCTATTCAGGAGGAGGGAGGTATCTAAAATGAATACAGGAAAGAACCGGAAACTATTTATTGGCATGGGCATTGGTGTGACCTTTGCCGTCATCGTTGAGTCGGCGGTAGCCTATGGCTTCGTGGGGGCCACCGCATCGATGGGCGCCCTGTTTCTGATTGCCCTGACCGGACTCATCGTTTATGCCTCCGTGAAAATAATACTACGCTCAATCAAGTTCCGCAGGATAAAGAAGGCGCTCAGCAATAATCCGCACGCCGAGTTCTCTGATGATGACTATCTGCAATATGCCAGCACCCATAAAGCACCCAGAGGCAAATTGATATCCGAAAAGGACAAGAAGCTTATTGTTGAGCACATCGACGAGTTCATGAACGAGCTGCGCACAGGCCAAAGTAAAAAATCGGCTGCTATGACGAACCCTATCACCGAAAAGGACAAGAAAACAATTATGGAGCATATTGACGAACTCATGGTGATAGGCTTTGGATATGGCGGAGAGAGGTCTTCTTAGTCTAGTCTTGAGATGGCATTTACAGTCTGCGTTATATTGATATAAAAACGACGATAGACGGGGATTTTGGGGTACGCCACATGCCCCAGAAGTCCGCGTAAGAAGAAATACAGAGGCAGTCACTTTACGTTAGATAGGTGACTGCCTCTTACTATCAGGTCTGTCCCTACCTCTTTCCTGACGCCGACCAAAAACCCATAACTCTACGCATACAGGCAATTTGGCCCACCCGGCGATAAGTCAAAACACCCACCCAAATAGGGTTTTCTCGGGCACTATGCACGTTGAGAAAAGGGCATATAACTCGATGACGCTAAATAGTACGAGTGTTAGTCTGATTATGGAGAGGATAAACCGGCAAGGAGTTATCCGGGAGATAAAAAAAGGAGGTGAAACGATGGAGACTTTCTTGACAATACTGATGGCGCTCGGTATCTACGTCGTCCTCCCGCTGATAGTGGCAGCCATAGTAGTCGGTGCTGTTGTCTGGAGGGCCAAGCGGCGGGCTGAAAGGGCCAAGGAAGTTACCGCCACTAAAGAGGTTGAAGAGCTTGTCCATCACAGCGACGACCTGCTAAGACTTGTCTGAGTGTGACATGGCAAATGGAAAAACTTGCAGTCCAGGCTCCTGAAAAACATTAGACCCACCTTCAGGAGCCTGAATATTTGTGCCAAGCGATAATAGGTGAACACATGAGCTTTCTCTTACAGCTCGAACAGCTAATCCCTCAATTTCATGTGTCTCCTGTGTGCACACATTGCCTAGTTGCAGAATGAGCCAGATGTGCTGCCTACAATGAGTTTCGTGGCGGATGAAATAACCTCATCCATGATGTTAATTTGGGTATAAGGAAAGGATATATTTACAGAACGTCTGTAGCTCCAATAGGTGAGTTATAGCTCTTTAACGTGAACGCGCAAACAAAAAGGCAATAATAGAAAATCATGTGTTTGCGGCAGCGTAAATAGGTAATAAAATGGCAAAGATTAGAATTCTGCTCGCTGATGACCACGCCATAGTCCGTGAGGGGACCCGCAGAGTTCTCGAGGACGAGGGCGATATGGAAGTGGTGGCCGAGGCAGGCGATGGTGAAGAGGCCGTTAAACAGGCAACCAGACTGAAACCGGATGTTGTACTGATGGACATTGCCATGCCCCGGATGAACGGAATCGAAGCGACCAAACAAATAAAAGAGCTTGTTCCTGGCACAGCCGTGCTGATTCTTACTGTCTTCGATAATGACAGGTATGTCTTTAGTCTCCTCGAGGCAGGAGCGGCCGGGTACCTGCTGAAGAACGTACGTGGCTCCGAACTCGTGGAGGCAATCCGCTCAGTATATAATGGTGAATCGGTGCTTCATCCCACGATTGCCGGCAAGGTCTTACGCCGTTTTATGCCTTCGGCACAAGGAGCCGGCCAGGGTATTCCCGCAGTCCTTACTGATAGAGAACTGGAGGTGCTGGTACTGGCAGCCAAAGGCATGAGCAACAAGGATATTGCGGATAAGCTTTATCTCAGTGTTCGAACGGTACAGGGTCACCTGGCCCGCATCTTCGACAAACTGGCGGTAGGTTCTCGCACTGAAGCTATCCTGAGAGGGCTGAAAGAGGGGTGGTTCAGCCTGGAAGATATATCCTAGTTCCTGTAGCAGGCGAGAGAGACTGTGAGAGAAGCACTAATATCTACCTTACGACGTATCCTGCTCATTATCCGGAGTCCTCATTTCTGGGTCTTGATGGCGATGTTTGCCGTCGGTGCTGTTTTGCACTACCCCGAACAGTTCCACATCCCGTCTGTTTTCCCGTCACTTGGCCTGTCCCGTCATGCGATTGAGCGAATCCTCTTCCTTCTGCCCATTGCCTACGCAGCCTATATCGCCGGTACAAAGGGATGGATTGCCAGCTCAATAGCGGCCCTGGCAATAATGATGCCACGTGTTTTCCTGGTATCCTCGAGTGAACATGATGCCCTCATTGAGACCTGTGCCGTTATCATGGTGGGGGGAATCATTAATCTGTGGTTTACAGTTTACAGGAGGGAGAAAAGCCGCTCCGAGCAAGCTCTGGCGAGCCTGGCAGTAGCTCAGAAGGAGCTGCAGTCATATGTTCGGTTACTTTCAGAGAACGAAAAGCGACTGTCTGCTTTGAACGAGGTCTCCGATGTTGTCAGTCGGTCTCTGGAGCTGGAGGACATTCTGAGTGCAGCCGCCGAGAAGGTCGCCGACGTGATGGATGTAGACGTCGTCCTGGCTTTTCTGCTGGATGAGAAGGAGCAGGAGCTTAAGCCCACAGTATATCGAGGGGTCTCCGATGAATTTATTGCAGAACTAGGCACGTTGAAGGTCGGCGAAGGCTTCAACGGGCTGGTTGCCGAAACAGGCAAACCGCTGGTTGTAGAGGATGCCTCGAGTGACCCCAGACTTACCAAGGAGGCGGTCTCCAGAGAAGGGATAAGTGCTATGCTTGCTGTTCCCCTGAAAGGTGCCGGTAAAATTACGGGCACCCTTTCGATAGGTACTCGTGCCCCTCGAAAGTTTAATCAAGACGAAATCGAACTCCTTTCTCATATAGCCAACCACATCGGGGTCGCGGTGGATAATGCACGTCTCTATCGCAGTCAACTAATGATGGCGCAGCAGATTGCCAGAGATGCAGGTACTGAGAAGCAGATGCGAGAGAGCCTGACATACTACCTGCAGCAGGCAATCAGGTCTCAGGAGGAAGAGCGGAGACGCATCGCGCGCGAACTCCACGATGAGACAGCCCAGGACTTAGCAGCCCTCTCACGACAGATAGATACCATTACATCCAAGGGGGAGCGACTACTATCATCAAAAGATGTTGCTCTGCTCGAAGAACTCCACCAGCAAGCTGACAGGGCACTGGAGGGAGTGCGCCGGTTTAGTCAGGACCTGCGGCCGTCCATACTGGATGACCTGGGTCTGGTGCCGGCCCTTGAATGGCTGGCTTCAGACCTGGAGCAGCATTTCAGAATAAAGGTCAATTTCGAGGTGAAGGGCCAGGTCAACCGTTTTGCACCTGAGGTAGAACTCGTCCTGTTCCGAATTGCACAGGAAGCCTTGAGAAATATCTGGAAACACTCAGACGCATCACAGGCCTGGATAGGACTCGAGTGCCATGATGACAGCACGGTCTTGACCATTGGAGATAACGGCAAAGGTTTCAAACTGCCGGAGAAAGTGGTTGAGCTCGCCCCTACGGGTAAACTCGGCCTGGTCGGGATGCAGGAGAGGGCTCGTCTGGTGGGTGCCCACCTGACGGTAACGTCCGAACCAAGTGAAGGAACAATTATAACAGTAGAATTACCGACCAATAGTGTGAACGCCAGCAGTTAGCGGCTCACCACATTCAGTCCTGAAGTCCAGACGCAACTCTATCAGCACCGCAACGTAACATGACCATACGCTAAAGCCCACTGCGTAACCACGTATCCAGACACATTGCCACAAACAGTAAGCCCATATACGGGAAGGCGGACAGCTTATAAAGTGTCCAGGAGCGCTTCGAAGAAGTGGAAGCAGCCAGACGCAGGCTGGTATATACCAATGTAACACCAAGTATATTCGCTATTACCATATAAATCCAGGTAAAATCACCAGTGAAGTAAACGGCAATAGAAGAAGCATATAACAGAAAGCTGAGCACCACCAGTATTCTAGCGGCCTTCTCCACTCTCAGATTCAGGGGGAAAAACTTAATCCCGGCGTTCAGATAATCGTCCCGCCAGGCTATCATGACACTCCACAGGTGCAGCGGCATCCAGATGGAAATCAGCAGGCATATTGAGAGTAGCAACCAGCTGGGAGTAGACTTAACAGCGAACCAGGCAGCGAGGATGGGGGCACAGCTAGCAAGTACGCCCTGTGGGAAGACGCACGTCCACCGCTTGCGCCATACGATGGCTGTTACTGTGCCCCCCAGGCCAGCGAAAAAGCAGAAAGGGTGCATGTACCACGCCAGCGCCAGACCGGCTATTGTCAGGCCCAGCGTTAGTGGTAGCACCTTTTCGGCGGGTTGAATGCGTTTTGACGGCAAAGCCCTATGTTTAGTGCGTGTCATCCGAGCATCGATAGCATGGTCCAGGTAGTTGGTTAACCCGTTGACCCCTGCGCTGGCAATAAACAGTGCCACAAGTACAAGCGATAGTCTTCCAACGGATAGATGCCCACCGCCGGCCAGTACTGAAGCGCAAATACCTAGGAAGACTATCAGGCTGGTTTCACGCAGCTTCAATACGTCGAGGTAATTTCCAGCTGTAATACAGGCTTCTTTCAGCCAGCCCAGCTTATGCTGTACAGGCAGTGTCAAATCGGGATAGTCAAGACTTAATGTATCGCCGCCGCGTGTCACGTTGTTAATAGCGTTTCTTCGTATCGTCATAGCGCATTACTCTAAAAATTGAAGTCAGTCAGAAAGGAATTATGTGGATGAGGACCCTTCTTTATTATTATTTTTAGCAACTTTTTCGTACCACTTGCCATGATGGGACCTGGCATACATGCCCGATACCTTGCCATCGTACATAGACAAAATCGACTCATCCATTCTCGGGTGGAAGACACCAAGCTGAAAATGCAGGAAGAACATGCAGATAGCCACAATGAATGTAACATCATGTAAAACAAGACACCACTGGAAAACTGCGGCAGGCACTATTCCTTTCAAAAACCACATGATAAATCCCGTGATAACAAAGAAGACAGCCCCGCCAAATATAGCTACCCGGTATAGCTTCATCCCGGTGTTAATGTAGCCCTGTGGCGGCATCATTCTCGGGTCGCCGCCAAAATAGTAGCCTGGCGCTGCTTTAAGCCATTCGAGGTCCTCTTTGCCCCAGGTAAGTCCCTCCCTGATGAATTCCCAGGCACCTCGCCAGTCAAATATTGCATACAGGAGGGGTGCGCCAACCAGAATTACTGCGCCAACACGATGTAGAATACGGGTCACTGACCCTATCGTGTCCGAGGTTATCCACGGAATGAAGATAAGCATCCCTGAAATTACCAGCTCTATGAATACAGCCGCAATTAACCAGTGAAACCATCGTGCCCTTTTCGTATAACGTTCAACTAGTTCCATTAGTGGACCTCCCCATGTCTCCTTTGCCTGAACCAGGCAACCACAACATTGAGCGCTAAGCCTGCTGCAACCACGGGCCAGGCAATCCGCGCGATTGGGCCAATAATATCCTTATTTATCGTCGCCGCTATCGGGAACTGCGGGTTCTCAGGCAAGCCATAGACCTCAGGGGAATCTTGCAGAACATAAAGCACGTGAAGCCCTTCGAGCTCATTTTCCCCGTAAAGCATTGCCTTCGGATATTCCCCCTTCAGTTCTCCAACCCTTTTTTTACCTTCGGTAATTAGCGTATCACGGTTACCGAAGGTGATGGCGCCAGTCGGACAAGCCTCAGCACAGGCAGGCTGGAGGCCGGCTGACACTCTCTCCTCGCAGAAATTACACTTCTGCATCTTCTGCAAGCCAGTCACACTGTTTCCGTTCAGGCGGGGAATACCGAATGGACAATGCTCACCGCAATACCCGCAGCCGATACATTTATCGGGGTCATAGGCAACAAAGCCCAGGGGGCTATAACTCAGGGCACCTGCAGTGCATACCTCAACACAAGCTGCCTCGGTGCAATGCATGCAAGCCTGCTTTCTAAAGCTCCATCCGTCACCATTTGGTAAGGCGAATAGAGTTGTCCAGCAATCCGGTGAAAGCTCAGGCGGGTCTTCAGGACTGGGTCTCGCAGTCTCTTTAAGGTTGTTATAATTCTTACAGGCAGCATAGCACCACCAGCAACCGATACATTTAGTAACGTCTACGAGCATGGCTTTTTGGTCTGTGTCCGATGTTGAGTGTGTGGAATCTGCTCTTACCTTGTCTGTACTTACCAGGTTATAGAGTAATACCATGCCTGTACAGGCTCCAAGCCGCTTTATAAATTCCCTTCTGTTAAACTGCATCATCCCCCGGGCTACCTCTCTTCTAGTGGACCTCTTCGTGTCTTCTTTGTCTGAACCAGGCAACCGCAACATTGAGCGCTAAGCCTGCTGCAACCACGGGCCAGACAATCCGCGCGATTGGGCCAAGAATATCCTTATTTATCGTCGCCGCTATCGGGAACTGCGGGTCTTTAGGCAAGCCGTAGGCTTCAGGCGAATGTTGAAGAACATAAAGGACGTGAAGTCCCCCAAGCTCATTTTCCCCGTAAAGCGTTGCATTAGGATATGCTTTGGAGTGGCCTACCCTCAAGTCATCTACCAGCCCCTGGCCTCTGGAGAGCAGCTCCTCCCTGTCACCGAAGACAAGGGCATCGGTGGGGCAGGTCTTAACACACGCCGGTAGTTCACCAGCTGAAAGACGGTCAAGACTGGGAGTGGTACACAATGTACACTTGTCCATCTTCCCTACACCGGTGATTACATTTGTGTCTAGCCGGGGTACGTCAAATGGGCAGTGCTGGGAACAATAACCACAGCCAATGCATTTATCCTTGTCATATCCGACGAAGCCGTAATCGTTATGAAAGAGAGCTCCAGACGGGCATACCGCAACACAGGCGGCATCAGTACAATGCATACAACTACGTCTGCTAAACAGCCACTCAAAGGAGTCGCCCTCTGATTTCTCAAAGAATTGAATCTTTAGCCACGTGGTCGGCGATAGGTCGGGAGGGTTCTCGTAGGTTCCGCGGTTGACCGCCTGTACCCCATTCTGTGTAACAGGGATTACCTCGTCTGTTTCGTTCCACTGCTTACAGGATACCTGACAACCACGACAGGCAATGCATCTGGCGCTGTTAAATAGAATAGCTTTATCACTCATCTTTCACCTCTCTCAAATTAACATCAGGGATGAAGGTATTTCATCCGCCACGAAACCCATTATAGGCAGCACATCTGGCTCATTCTGCAACTAAGCAATATGTGCACATGCGGGAGGCTGAGGTATCATACCCACATTGCAGGAGCAAGCATGCATATCTGCACTTTTGTTTGAACAATATCATGGACCTCTCAGTTCCAGAGCTAACCTGATATTGTCCCCCGTTCTTCGATGAGGTGCTCAATAAGAACGATGATATCTTCATCCAATTCGTCAGGGTATTCTAGGCGGGCATATTCGCCAACTTCAGGCCAGTCAGCAGGTGGTTTTTTACCGCGCTGCCTCGGTCTTCCAGTGAGTGGAGTAACAGAAGCCTCTTTGACCTTCTTTCTGGTATCTGTCTTTTCTTCGTTTACTGACATAGTCATTTGAACTGCCCTCCTGTTATTGTCTGACACACAGATTCAGGCTCCTGAAGGTGGGTTTAACTGCTTTCAGGGACCTGAATTGTCCGTTTTTCCATTTGCTGCCTGGTGCTCAGAGTTACCGTAACGTCCTGGCCGGTTGACGAGCAATTGCCTCAACCTCCTCGGCAGTGGTAACTTCCTTGGCCCTTTCAGCCCGTTTCTTGGTCCTCCAGACAACAGCACCGACTACTATGGCTGCCACTATCAGCGGGAGGACGACGTAGATACCGAGCGCCATCAGTATTGTCAAGAAAGTCTCCATCGTTTCACCTCCTTTTTTTATCTTCTGGATAACTCCCTACCGGTTTATCCTCTCCATAATCAGACTAACACCCGTACTATTTAGCGTCATCGAGTTATATGCCCTTTTCTCAGCGTGCGCAGTGCCCGAGAAAACTTGGTTTGAGCGGGTGTTTTGACCTACCTCAAGGTGGGCTAAATTACCTATTGACAAAGAGGCGTGTTTCTGTGCGGGTGGAAGGTTGTGGGAATAGGTCCAGCGGTTTATACACTTCTACAGGTGAAAAGCAGGGCTATAACGAGGAGCTTGGAATGCCACCAAATTGGCTGGACGCTCGGGACACACATCGAACTTTTTACAAGCCGACCCAATCCCGAAACTGCGTGAATTACTGAGAAAATCAGAGTCATTGTGACCACTAGTCAATAGCTACTATGCCAGCAGAATCAATGACAAGACAAGATTCAAGTTAACTAAGTTGGGCGGTGAGGTATCAAGCCCCGAGTTCAGCCATTACCAGTTCAACCACCCGCGGTATTACTGCAGAAAGTTCCGGCGTCATCTCCAGTCCCAAGCCCATCTCCTTTGGCTCAACGCCCAGGATAATGACAGTCTTCGGCATGATACCAAGGTATTTTGCATCGGTAAGCGTCTCCAGCAGGCTGATCTGGTGTAGAGAGGTAAATGTCACGCTATGGTACTTGATGTCATCAGGAGTAAAACGGTAGATGGTACCGGGTTCGCCACCACCCTCAACGGCATCGATTATAATAACTTTGTCTCGATTGGCAATAATGTTGAGAAGTTCAAGTGAGGCCGTGCCACCATCGAGCACTTCGACATCTGGGGGTAAATCTCGGCCTTTCATCGCCTCGATGGCGTGTACTCCGACACCCTCGTCACTCAGCAGGATGTTCCCCACGCCTAAAACAAGCGTGGATGGGCGGACTTCGGAAGTCCGCCCATCCGGTTCATGCCTTTCCTCACCCATTCTGTGGCTCTGATGTCATACTACGCGGTATTCTCCCAGAGTCTGGCCATTTGGCGCAATCACGTGCACCGCACAGCCGATTCAGGGGTCGAAGGAGCGTACAATACGTACTATTTCGAACGGATTACTCTCATCCTTGATTTTTGTACCGGTAAGGGCTTGCTCAATAGGCCCGGGCTGTCCCATGTCGTCACGTGGTGAGACATTCCAGGTCGTTGGATTGACACACTGGTAATTAGCTATCTTCTTGTTTTTGATATTAATCCAGTGCGCTACGGCACCACGTGGCGCTTCCCACAGCCCCATACCCATGGCATTATCGGGCGTTTCGAAGTCAGTAGCAACCGGCTCGCCTGGTTTGAGTTCCAGTAGCCAACCGGGCATTTTATCAGCGACGAACTTTGTCTCAAGGGCACGGGCGGCGTGTCTCCCGAGTACGCTGAACAGGGCTTCAGGCCCCGCACCGAAATGGGCAAGGGTATCGTTGACCAGTCTCTGTACGGTTGGTTCGCCACCGGTATAGGTCACCACCATTCGGGCGAGCGGGCCAACCTCATGTACCTTACCCTCATACCGCGGGGCTTTAGCCCATGAATATGCTTCCGGTTTATAAGGGTCGGGGACGGTCTCACCCTCGCTCGGGTTGAGTCCTGACGGGCTGCTGTACCAGCTATTCTTAACATATTCAATAATATCTGACGGGTCAAGCGGATGATATGTCAGGTCGGTTGCCGAGGTTGTACCCTGGTATAGCAGTCTCTGTCGCTTGGCGAGGTCGGTCTCGCTCACATCGAGGTCGAACACCCCCTGACTGTATAGATTGCCACAGCCCACGCCAATTCCGAAGTAGTCTGAGTAGACCTCCGCAACTGCAATAACATCCGGGATATAGACATTGTCAATGAAGTAGCGCAGTTCCTGAAGCTTCCACAGGAAGTCGGCAATCTTGTCCACTGTGGGAGATTCTGTCACCCCACCGGGTACGATGCCAACGCTATGAGGCATTCTGCCGCTGAAGATAGCCGACATCTCCTGGGCTTTGCGACGCATATCAAGTGCCTGGACGTAGTGGGCCACCGCAGCTATATCTACCTCCGCTGGTAATCGATAGTCGCCTTCGTAGCGGGGATAGAAGGGTCCCAGCATGGCCATATCCCCGGCATTCAATGCCCGCATGATAAAGTCTTTGACCGCCATGAGCGATGCGTCATTGCCATCATAATTGGCAACCTTGGTAACATCAACGTAGTCCAGAGCAGCCAGGTGATAGAAGTGCAGGATATGGGACATGATGTAGTTAGCCCCCTGAATCAGGTTGCGAATGATGCGCCCATTGTTCGGAACCTTATCGGCAATGCCGAAAGCAGAGTCCAGATTAAGGCACGAAGCCATGGCGTGTGCGGTCGGGCAGACGCCACAGATGCGCTGTGTCAGGTGGGCGGCATCATAAGGGTTACGGTCCTTGAGCACAATCTCAAAACCCCGAAATAGAGTCCCTGAGGACCTGGCCTCTTTTACCTCTCCATTCTCCACTACAACCTCTATCTTGAGATGGCCTTCGATACGCGTTAAGGGGTCAATGGTTATTTTTGCCATATTTGTCCTCCGTAGAATAGGTGTCTTTTCACAGTCTCTTTAATCAACATTTCCTGCCGCACTCTTCCGCTTGAATATCCACCAGAAGGGAACAGCAACTACGGCGGCTGCAGTGACAAGCCCGCCAAGCCACTGAGCCCATGTATTTTTGGTGGCTACCTGCGGATTCTCAGGCAGCCTAAAGAAGGCCGGGGTTTCAGGTAGAACGTATAGTACATGCAGTCCCCCTAGCTCGGTTTCGCCGTATAGTGTAGCATTGCTATTCCCTGCAGAAACCAGTGCCTGCACACGTTCCTGACCTTCAGCAACGAGCTCATTCCGGTCGCCATACTTAATCGCCCCCGCCGGGCAGGCATCAGCGCAGGCTGGTATCATTCCTAGGGCCCTGCGGTCGACACAAAAGGTGCATTTCCTGGCAGTGCCCAGTTCCTCATCCTTGTGGGGTACGCCATAGGGACATGCCTGGACACAGTATCCGCAACCGATGCACCATTCCTGGTCGATAATGACGGATTCACCCTGGCGTTTTATGGCGCCGGTGGGGCAGACCTCCAGGCAACTGGCTTCGGTGCAGTGCATGCACTGGTACCGGCAGAATATCCACTCCTTGTCGGTCAGTCCGTTAGCTTCCTTGCTTTTTATTAATGTCCAGGTCGTTGGTGATAAATCCTTTACGTTATCATAGATTTCCTCAGAACCCTCAGTCTCCGGGGGGAGCTTGTTCCACGCCTTGCAGGCTTCCTGACATGCCCGGCAGCCAACACACTTGGTGGGGTCATTAAGGACAGCCTTTGCATCCGCTGCGGGCGTATTCGAACCCTTGCCGAGGCTCTTTGCTAAATCCAACGGACCAAGCAACAGTGCCAGACCGGTGCCGGCCCCGGAGAGTTTAAGAAATTCCTTACGGTTCAGCTGCATTCCTTATTCCTCCTGGCCCGGCGACTCACCCTCTTTTTTGCTGCGCTGGCGCATCAAATTCACGGCAGTTGCACCCGCCGCTCCGGCTGCGATACCGGACACTGCTCCAATAGTGGCCGCTTCCCCGGCACTGAGCCCTTCGGCCTCAGCATCAATTGGCGGCAATGTACTTGGTGGCGTGACGGTATAAAGTGGCGCCAGACTCATAATTGGTGAGACGTCATCAGGAAAGCCCATATTGGCACAGCCGATGCACGGACCACTGGCCCCAACGCACCAGTTGGTACCACTATTCCAGTGTCGTATCGGGCAATCGGCAAACGTAACCGGGCCTTTGCAACCGAGCTCGTAAAGGCAATAAGGTTCGGAGAACTTCTTGGCGAACTTGCCCTCATCGAAATAGGCGCGCCGGGGGCAGTTCTCATGGATAAGCTTGCCATAGAAAGCAACCGGTCTTCCCATGCTATCCACTTCTACTGAGCTCAACCCCCCGAGCAAGACGGACGCTACTGTCCCGATAAACCAGTCGGGGTGAGGTGGACAACCGGGTAAATTAATTACAGGTGTATTAATACCGTAGTCTTCAAAGACCTGCATAACCCCCTTGCTGCCGGTGGGATTAGGACTCCCTGCCGGAATACCGCCGTGGGTAGCGCAGGCACCTAAAGCGATAACAGCCATAGCATCACGGCCAAACGTGGTAATATGTTCGAGGATAGTAACACCGTGGCCATCCCTTTCTCCAAGCTCGCAGTAAACGCCGTCATCTTTGGTGGCAATGGTGCCTTCCATCACCAGGAGATAACCACCCGGATTCATAGCTGTGTCATCCAGCGCCTGCATCGCCAGTTCTCCAGAGGCTGCCATTACGGTGGGATGGAAACGGAGGCTGATGTGCTGTCCAGGAATGACCTGGCTGACCAATACGTCCTGTATCTTTGGGCTCAGACTGTTGAGTACCGATACTGAGCAGCCACTACATCCTCCACCCTGAAGCCAGATGACTGGGACTTCACTTACCGCCGCTGCCAGCAGTCTTTCGAAATTTGGGAATTTGAAGAGCAGTAGACCTAAGGTTGCTGTGGAACCCGCGGATAATTTTATGAAATCACGCCGCGAAATCTTCTTCTTCATCATTATTCTCAGCCCTCGTTGAAGATTGTTGAATTAGTTACCTTGACTTCAAAACTGGCTAACCAACCAACCCAAAAGAGCCTAAAATAATGGGGAAAATGCCTTCGATTCGGGCTTTATTTGAGCTGGTTCTATCATGAGGGTACCCAGCCGGATACCCCGATGATATAAAAAGCGCAATATTCTCTGTACCTCTCACCCCCTTTTCATACATTAAAACCGGGTTACATATCCCGGTACATTACGCAGTCAAGTGCCTGTATTCATTATAATAAATCGCATTTACTCCCCGCAAACAGGAAGAAATGTATTGATGCCTTCTTGCTATCGCCTGATGTTGAGGTTACCGATGCAGCATTTCTCCTGATGGAACTGAACCGAAGGGATTTCTTTTCGGTCTCAAATACATCGACAACCTCAACGGTAAATGATTCAGTTGATTAATAATACTAACAGCTGTAACCATTAAAAAAGCACCCTCTCAGGTGCTCATCTACGCTTAGCTATGAATACGCTTCTCCTTTCCAAACGGGAGGCCTTACCGTTTCCAGTAACACCCTCGGGTCGTCACGACCACCGTCTACTAACCATGCCCGTTGGTTTGGGTCGAGCATATCTGAGAGATATTTAATTGTTAATCTACTGTGTTATCAAAAACTTCACAAATAATGTAACACCTAAATGCCGCAGATGTCAAACGATGCCCGTTAAGTAGATTAACAACATCTTATAAACAATCGGATTATAACCTAGCTTACCTTGCTCTATCGAGTAGTATAGGCGTTTCTGCCATATTAACTGTAGATTAACCACCTGGGTAATATGATTGCCTCTGGCCGAAATTAAATAAAAGCCGATGGAACAGCAAATTCAATAAAATGAAGCTAAAGAATGGTAATTATATTACCTTGGCTGCCGAGCCAGGATTCGAACCTGGGCTAGAGGATCCAAAGTCCCCTGTGCT
>CAZTBG010000026.1:0-29113 GCA_964611805.1 uncultured Dehalococcoidales bacterium
CTGACAGTCGGCTATAAGGTCAACGGTAAAACATAGCGAACATGGAATATTACTCACCCTTTTCCGTGAGACTTGCGAAAGGCATCCATACTCCGGGAGTGGTCTCCAAAAGCCCCGTTATCACCAACATTAGCTTCTCTGGATTTTTGCTTTTTAGTCCCGGCATCAGTAGGGTACTCAGTACCGTTATCGCCCGCCATCGGTAATCCTAGCCCGGTCGTTAATACGCTCCGTGAACAATCTTTACCGATACCCGGTTCCGCCTTTAAATGCCTTTCTGTAACTCTCTGCTTTTCTCTGTCCAGAGCTATACTACCGAGCTCAGCCACATTGAGGGTGGTACCGACCAGGCCGGCAATAGTCATCAGTAACTCACCCACTTCGGTACTGAGATGGTTTTTAGTTCTACTGGCCACACCGATGACACCCTGTGTACGGTAGGTCCGGATGGGGACAGCCACCAGTGAGCGAAATCCTGCCAGGGCGAACGATGCCAGTCCGTCCGTACTATTACGGGATAAATCGGGGACGACTACCTTTGAACCAATTATCACCTGCTCTCCAAGGTCTGCATGTGAATCGGTCCATCCGGCCAACTGCGTCATCTCTACTGTGCCACCGCTAGAAGCAACCAGTCGTAGGTTACGGTCTTCCGGACCGACTAGCTGGACCCAGCCATAGTCAACCTTAAGGAGGTGGAGGAGCTCGTCCAGCACCATCTCGATAAGCTGCTGCGGTCTATTTGAAAGGGCCAGCACATAACTGACCTCGTTAATAATAGAGAGAATTTCTTGGTTCTTGATAAGCGCCAGCCTGGTAGTGGTCAAGTTTTATTAACTTATTATAGACTATCAGGGCATGGTGGGTAAAATCTAAGGACACTATTGACATATTACACGGAAACGTGTATAGTTGGGGCAAGATGCCGATTAAGATTCTGGACAAGACGGTTGCCTCACAAATCGCTGCCGGTGAGGTCGTAGAACGGCCGGCCTCGGTGGTCAAGGAGTTGGTGGAGAACTCGCTCGACGCTGGGGCGTCCCAGATTTCGGTGGAGACGAGGGGAGACGGGGTAAACCTTATCCGGGTGACCGACGATGGCAGCGGTATTCCTCCGGCTGAGGTGGAGGTTGCCTTCAGCCGCTACGCCACCAGCAAGGTAGGCAGCATTACCGACCTTGAGTCGATAACTACCTTCGGCTTTCGTGGTGAAGCCCTGCCCAGCATTGCGGCTGTCGCCGAAGTCGAGATTGTCACCTCTGTCGACGCCGGGGTAGCCGGGGCATCACTCAGCCTGAACAATGGCACCGTAGTCAATCGCAGGCGACAGGCCCACCCCCGGGGAACGACGGTATCGGTGCGCAACCTCTTCCGCGCGGTGCCGGCCCGATTAAAGTTCTTGAAGTCAGCCAGCACGGAGAACAGCCATATCGCCCGGGTCGTCAGCGAGTACGCCCTGGCCTGCCCCGAGGTCAGGTTCAGCCTGACGCTCGATGGCCGCGCCGTGCTGAGTACCCCGGGTAGCGGAAGTTTGCTCGATGCCATCATCGAGGTCTACGGAGTGGAGGTCGCCCGGAACCTTTTGGAAGTCAGGACAGCCGAAGAGACCTGGCAGGACGATACCGTATTCGCACCGGAGGTGAGTGGCATGATTGGCTCACCAGCACTGAACCGGGCTAACCGCGACTACCTCAGTTTCTTTGTCAACCGGCGCTCCATCAATAGTCGGCTGCTCAGCTGGGCGGTCGAGGAGGCCTATCACGGACTGCTCATGCAGGGTCGGCACCCTGTAGCCATTATCAATATCGCGGTGCCGCCCGATGAGGTGGATGTTAACATCCACCCGACCAAGGCCGAGGTGAAGTTCCGCAACGAGCGGGCTGTTTTCGTAGCAGTGCAGAGGGCTGTCCGCGGTACCCTGGTTGAACTGGCACCGACACCCCGAATCGACGAACCGACGGCCATCTACGGAGCGCCACCGCCACCACCCAAACAGCTCTGGGCTATTCCCGGCAAAGGGACTACCCCGACGGCTGGGCCGCCGGTGCTTGAGCCGGTGCCGCTTGTTTCGCTGCCGGCATTGCGCGTGCTCGGTCAAATAGACAGCACCTATATCGTTACCGAGGGGCCGGACGGACTGTACCTCATCGACCAGCACGCTGCCCACGAGCGTGTCCTTTACGAGAAGTTCCGGGAGCAGCAGTCACAGAAGCAGATTGATATTCAGGGACTGCTGGAGCCGATACCGTTCGAGGTCAGCCCGCAGCAGGATGAGGTCCTGAGGAACAGTCACCAGCAGCTGGTCGAGTCCGGTTTTTCCATCGAGCCTTTTGGCGACCGCACCTATCTGGTACGGGCGATACCCGCCCTGCTCGACCGCAAAAACTGGCCAGAAATGGTGCGGGAGCTACTGGACAACGCCGTCGAGGGAAAGGTGACCGACTGGGCGGATGGCATCGCCACTACCCTGGCCTGCCACAGTGCCATTAGAGCCGGTAAAGGCCTCACTCAGGAAGAGATGCGGGAGCTAATCCAGCAACTGGAGCAGACCAGAATGCCGCGCACCTGTCCTCATGGTCGGCCAACCGTCATCCACCTCAGCTCACGACAACTGGAGAGGGAGTTTCACCGCACCTAATCGCCCCTCCAGCTAGACCTCGTAGCCCGCCCTGGCCATGATTTGCCTGACAGACAGGCAGGCGGGTGAGTCCTCGGACAGGTCGAGGAGCGACCTCCCCGTCAGGTTGCTCTGCTTGACATCGACATCGTATTCCATCCTGCCGAGGTAGGTCTCACCGGTGCTTTTCAGGTATTGTTCCGACCCGGCATCGAACTCGTGGTTGCCCACCAGAAAGAGACGGTCGTAGGTGATGCCGACCCTTTCGGTTATCTTCTTGACGCGCTCGATGTGAGTGACCGACTTTCTTGAGGGGTCGACAATCACGAAGAGGTCGTTGATGCGGGGCACCACTTTGCGATTTAGGTGCTCCAGTCCCGCCGGAGAGTCGATGACGATGTTGGCGTAGTTTTCTCCGATGGCCGGGATGATGAACTCGAAGAGGAAGTTGGCCGAGCGGTAGTCGCCCTCGGTCCACTTCGGGCCGAGCGAAATCAGGTCGAACTTCTCGGAGCGGTACTGAGTATACCACCGGAGCAGCCACGGTATCTTCACCGTCACCGGGGAGCCTCCCAGTTCAGTGAAGGCATCCTCGTCTTCGATATCGCTGGTCAGGTCAGAGAGGGTCTTGACCGGCACTTCACGCTCAGCCTCTGTCTTTACCCTGGCCGACTCCAGGTCTACGCCGAGCATCGTTCCCAGGCTCTGGTCAGGGTCGATGTCGAGCAGCAACAGAGGTAGTTTCAGGTAGCGACTGACCAGAGCGACGAAGGTGGATTTACCGGTGCCGCCCCGCCCCGTGGCCATGATGATATGGCCTGCCTTGTCCAGCGACCGGGTAACCCGATTTATCCTGGTAGCGGCGGCAATAATCTCGGCACCAAGGTCTTCACTGTACATCATGGCACCTGTCCTCTAGCTTCTCCCTTTTGGAACTCAGGACGACGCCGTGCTGTCTCCGCCATGTCAAAGGGTTTCACCAGCGGGGGCGATGCCTGATAAACGGTGACGACACCCTCCAGACCGGAGAATGCCGACTGAATTTCAGCGATTTTCTCCGGCGACAGCGGCTTGACAGCGCAGGGGCGCAGCGGGGTATTAATCTGGACCTCATCCGGAGAGAGCTCCCGCGCAAGCCGGGCCATCTCGTCGGCACGGTCCTTATTGGCATCGATAAACATCATGGCGATGGCAAGCTTCCCGCGGTAGGTACTCCGGAACAGTCTGAGAGCCTCCAGAATCTCGCCGAGCCGACACCTTATGCGGGGACGGTTTACCTTGCGGAAAATCACCTCATCCGGTGCATCCAGCTTGGCAACCACCACATCGGCCCGCGCCAATTCGTCCCTGACATCCTGCCGTAGCATCAAAGAGGAATTGGTCAGGACAGCCACCGGGACCTTCAGATTCGACCTGACGAGCTCGATGGCCTCCCCCAGATTGCTGGCCAGGGTCGGTTCCCCCATCCCGGAGAAGGTGGCGTAATCGACGTCCACATGCCCGATTGCCTCCAACCCCTGCGCCACCCGCTCCAGGCTGACGAACTCTTTTCGTCGGGCAACGGGACGCACGGTGCTGCCCAGCTGGCAGTAGACGCAGTCGAATGAGCAGAGCTTCTGCTGGCCGGAGAGCATGTCTACCCCCAGCGACCTGCCCAGTCGCCAGGATGAAACCGGCCCGTAAATGACACTCCCCATCAGCCCCGTCCAGGTTTCCCCTTCTTCAGGAAGAATTTCAGGTTTCGAACCTCGCCAACCCCCCGCAAGCCGGCCGCCATTGCTGTGAGGATACCGGCGATATAATCACGGGGAAAACCGCTAAGCGCTATGTCGGAACCGTTGACCAGTAGAGTCACCCGGTTCTCTTTAGGCCTGATAAAACCCGTCTCCAACAAGTCAACCAGACCGGTAATATCATCCAGAGAGAACTGTCTTGTCCTGGTATCCAGAGGCTCATCGCTGACAATAGCCGCCAGCTTCTTAACCCCCTTTAGTGGCGACCCCGCCTCTTTACGGTGTACCTCTATCTTCGGGGCATTATCATGCTTGAAGCCCTCGGCGAGAATGATATCGTAGTCCTCGGCGAAGAGGTGCACCATGTCTTCAATAGAGGCCTCCGCCATCGGTTTTATCATCGTCACCTGTGCTGAGGTACGGATAACAGTCGCCTCGCTACCCGCCTGAATATGCCGCCAGCTGTCTTTCCCCGGCTCATCGAGGGTGACGTCGTCCCGGGTATGCTTGATGGTGGCTACCCGGTAGCCCCGCGACTTCAGCTCAGGAATGAGCTTCTCGATAAGCGTGGTCTTGCCCGACTTCGATTTACCCACAATAGAAATAACTGGTGCCATCTCGGTTCTCCTGCCAGCCCTTCAATACTGACGGTAAGTCTTCTTCCAGGGCTCTTTCTTCATAGCGTGGTAGTCCTTCAGGGCTTCTCTCAGGACACCGACCGCCTGGAGAGCACAGTGGACGTTCCCCTCCGGCAGCCCGCCCAGGGCCTCCGGTACGTCCTGCTGGCTGACCATCAGTGCCTCGGTAACGGTCTTACCCTTTACAAGTTCGCTGACCATGCTCAGCGAGGCGATAGTGGCAGCACAGGCATCGGCCCAGAAAAAAGCCCCAGCAATCCAGTCGTCCTTCACCCGGAGCCACATCCGAATAGTATCGCCACCGGCACTGGTGACACCGGCAAAGCCATCGGCATCAGTCAGACTACCAAAGTTACGGGGATGGAGTGCATGGTCGACCACTGTCCCGGTATAGATGCGTCGCATCTCATCGAGTGCCCTTTTCTCATTGTGACCTAAGTTGGTTGCCATTACTCTTAACTCTATTTTACTGAAACCCGACCCCAGCAGCAAACAGAAATGACCATAAAAAGTCTTTTTCCGTCACCCGGGCCTCTCCCCGAATATCCTGCTGCCAATCCTGACAATGTTGGCGCCCTCCTCGATAGCGATTTGGTATGAGCTGGTCATCCCCATCGAGAGGTATTTCATAAAGACCCCGGGCAGGCTAAGCCCTTTGAGATGGTCAAAAAGCCTTCTTATCTCGATGAAGTAAGGCCTGGTATCCTCCGGGTCGCCGACCTCCGGGCCCATTGTCATCAGGCCCTCGACCCTGATATTGGGCAGGGCCGATATCTCCCGTACCAGCGGCTCAACCGCCTCCGGCAGCACGCCCCACTTCTGCGACTCGCGCCCACTGTTGACCTCAATCAGTACCGGCATTATCTTGCCAATCTGGCCACATCTTTTATCTATCTCCCGGGCAAGGGCCGATGAGTCGACCGTTTCTATCATGTCGAACAGCCGGACCGCCCTGCCCACCTTGTTCCGCTGCAGGTGCCCGATGAAGTGCCACTGCGCTTGAGTGCCCACTACCTCGTAGGCCCGCTCCGCCTCCTGGAGATAGTTCTCCCCGACAATCCTTGCCCCCGCCTCCACCGCCTCCAGGATTTCCGCCGGGGCCCTCCCCTTGGCGGCCACCACCAGCTGGACTCCCTCCGGTAGTTCGGCCAGCAACTGCGTGACGTTTTCCCTGATACTCATACCTCGAATGCCATCGACTCTATCAACATCTTAGCGGTAAGTCCCGACATCTTCAAGGGCATGTGGACAGACCTTGACTAATCAGTCTGAATAAATCAAAATGGAGGCACTGGCGTCGGGGTGTAGCGCAGCCAGGTAGCGCACCTGAATGGGGTTCAGGTGGTCGGCGGTTCAAATCCGCCCACCCCGACCATATTGGGAAAATATAAGTCGAGGGGAGCTATGTACAGCTTCCCTCTATTATTTTGACAAGCGAGGATGCTAAGACACAATTGAAACTGTGGGGTGAATGAAGTGAATCCCCGCTTATGAGGAGATTCTCAAAATCGGTGAACTAATTAATACAAGTGAAAATGAGTTAGTACACAGAATTACTGATTTAAAGCAAAGGCTTGATTGCATGAACTGTCATCTTATAGAGGCATGCCTGAATACTACTATAGTGGAACAGCCTGTGTAGGAATTAGTGCAGATGTGGAGATTTTAGATAAGTTTGGAGCTGACGCTATAACATTGTGAGAATGGGTGGTAAGTATTACCCATTTACAGCTTATAGCTTATTTTTCTTTAACAAACAGCTGCCTTATGAGTTTTTTTAAGTCTATGCCCATTCCAAAGAAGTTTGGTTGTAAGAGGACAATTTCATTGGCTTTTGTTAGGAAGCTATCGGGAGTATCGGATTCGGTTTTGAGTTTGCTCAATATGCGAAGAACTTCTTCTTCGTTATCACTCTCGAATTGGATGGTGCCAAGCAAATCAATAACGCTATATGGTGTTTCCGAACCGTCTGGGATATAAGTCTTCTCTCCAAGTCTCTCCAGTCTAATTAGGTGCTCATAGCTAACTGATATCGAAGGTTGGTCCGGCATTGGGACTCTTTCAATGGCTTGTATTTTTTCAAAACTGGAATTTATTGCATAAAGAGAATACCGAATCACTGCAAAGTAGTCTCTTTTTTGCGGTCCAGATACATTGACATTTATTCTTTTATCTCTCTCGTCAGCTTCTACTAAAGCTTGACATTGGAAGGAGGGGTCTTCAAGAACAACGCCTGTTCTCCATCGTAATTCATTTTTAATATCATGACGCAGATTGACTATTAGACGAGGAATGATAGATTTTGGTAGGAAGTCATATTGTATATAAAAATTGAGGGACGAATCATAATCAAACTCTATTTCTGGCTTCTGTATGTCTAGTAACTGTGGTACAAGAACGGCAACAGGAGATAGTTCATAGCATAACTCAAACTTCTTCATTAAGTTGATGATGTAGGGGAACCTATCATTGGGGTAAGTACGGTCGTTCGGTTTAATAGGTTTCAAAATGTCACCAATAGAAGCGAGAGGAAGTATTCCCTTGGAATCAGCGAGTACACTAGAGTTTATTATCTTGTAGACGGCTTCCGTTATCCATTTAGGTTCTAATACGTGTGTGTCGAATAGGTCTAGGTCTTGAAAATGAAGAACAACTCCTAAATCGTTTAGAAATTCGAGAAGAACATCTTGGTCGCTGGAATCCTCGATGCCTGATTTAGAACATATAGACTTATATTCGGTGAAACTAATAAAGTCTTGTTCCATGTTTTCAAGAGAGGTCTTAACATCGAACCATGTCTTTGGCCAGTAGGTTCGAGGCAGCTCAGATTCTAGGAGGGCTTGTTTTAGTTCTCCAATGAAATATTCTATCCCACTAGAGTCTAAACATGAAACAGGATAAAATCCCTTTATGCCATTATATTTGTTTTTCAGGAATATTCGATTAAGGTCATAAGAGGGGTGTTCATCCATCTTATTTAGGACAACAAGAATTGGAGAATCACCGCCGAAACTCTCAATGAGTTTTAGCCAATATTCGGCATCTTCATCTTTACGCCCATCAAGAACGAGAATGTAAAGGCTACGTTTAGAAAGGAAGAATTGGTGAGTCGCATGCATAATCTGTTGGCCACCAAAATCCCAGAAATGAACATGAATAGTATTTAGATTTTCATCTATTGACCAGTCCTTTATGTTAATGCCGTGAGTTTGAGACTCCATTGGATTAAAGGACTCACCTAGTAGTCGTTTCATGAGAGAAGTCTTCCCTGAGCCACCATCACCAACAAATAATACTTTGACTTCAGAAAGTGGATTTTTTTCAATACTTAGCGATTTATAATAGGACTTAATAGCTTTAATACCATGCTTTGAAATCTCTATTGGAGGCTCTACAATAGGATTACCTCTTATTGGTATTTCATTCAAATTCATTTGTGCTATTTCAGGAGGTAACTTAGTTAATCGATTATTCTGTAGAAAGAGTATTTTAAGTTTTACTAATTGAACTATCTCTGGAGGCAATAGAGTCAATTGGTTGCCGGATAAGTACAAGAGAGTTAATTGGCTGAGAGATAAGATTTCCTTAGGAAAGACTGATAGTTTATTATTTCGCAAATCAAGCTGAGAAAGGACTGACAAATGACTTATCTCAGCGGGTAATCCTGACAATTTATTATTAGATAGATATAATTGGGTTAAACCGGTAAGTTTCAAGACTTGCGGAGGTAACGTAGTTAGTCTATTACTCATAAGAGAAAGCTGTTGTAGTGATTCCTTTAGATTTACTATTTCGTCTGGTAATGAATCAAGATTGTTACCGGAAAGACTAAGCTGTCTTAGTTTAGTTAGTTTACCTATTTCATGAGGTAAGGTATCAAGTTGGTTGTTGTTGATATTGAGTTCTGTAAGATTGTAGAGATTACCTATATCGGGAGGTACATGCATAATAAGGTTGTGTCTCAAATTTAAATACTCGAGGTTAACGAGTTGGCATATAACTGTATTCAAAGTGGTAAGGTTGTTATTTCTAACGTCTAAATAACGTAAATTGGATAATTCTCCAATTTCATCTGGAAGAGTATTCAAATCATTATCACGCAAAATAAGATGGGTAAGGTTAGTTAGTTCACCTATTGTTGGCGGGATAGTCTGTATACGCTGGGAAGAGAGGTCCAAGTGTGTTGAACCTTCTCGGAGAGCAAATTGTATGTACCACTCAAATTGTTCTGTTTCCATATACCAATCTTTGGGTGTTTGTTCGTAATTTGACAAATTTGCTAAATTCGACAGAATGGTAAGTGGATAATATAATATAATAACAAGTGAAAGGAGGCAAGCGGCCTCCGCCTTTTATCAAGAGTGCTTTACACACATTAGGTCAGAAGAGGGAGCTCTAAATTGCTGCCTCTTTTTTATTTGATTTTGTGCTGAAGAGTGATTATGATGTGTGGCGAAAGGAGGCAAGCGGCCTCCGCCTTTTCTACAAGCTACATGGGGTTCAGGTATTACTGGTTTGAATCCTTTCATGGATGAAAATAGAGTTATAGGAGATATTATGGATTATCAACATATGACGGCTCCTTGCGGCATAGACTGTTTTAACTGCCTGATGTATCGGGCTATCGAAAACGAGGAGCTGAGAAAGGGACTCTCCAAGAATATGGGCATACCTTTTGAAAAAGCAGTCTGCAGGGGATGCCGAGATGAAAACGGAACCATAGATTTTCTAGGCATGACTGAGCCATGTAATGTATACAAATGCATTACTGCAAAAGGTATTAATTTTTGTTGTGACTGTCCTGACTTTCCCTGCGACCATCTGCATCCCTACGCAGACGGAGCATCCGACAGGCCGCATAATACCAAGGTATTCAATTTGTGCTTGATAAAGAAGATGGGTCTTGAATCGTGGGCAAAAAACAAAGCCAGCAGTGTTAGGAGAACTTATTTCAGGGGAGAGTTCAAGCTGTAAGCGTTTAGGGTACTTCAGCACGAAAAGTATCTTACAAGAAAGGAGGCAAGCGGCCTCCGCCTTTTCTACAAGCTACACGGGGTTCAGGTGGTCGGCGGTTCAAATCCGCCCACCCCGGCCATAGACAGGAGAGACCTGAGGCAATATAGACGTTTCCTTAATCAGGGCCTTCCCGCTCACCCTTTGAGTCTTTAAGCAAGTCCATCTGCTGCCGCAGCTTTCTCTGCTTGTAGTACAGAAAAAATACGTAGCCGAAGATAAGCGCCCAGATGATGGTATAGGCTGCAAAAAGATAACCCAAATTATCCATAACTATTACACTCCTAATCTGGCCTGTTATTTTTTATATTCCTGATATCCGCTTCCATGTTCTTGAGACGAGTGCTCTGCACGACCAGGATGATATATAAAACAGTGAATGCAATAATACACACAAGCAATGTAATGAGCATGGACGTAACAAGCCCGCCCTCGAATATCAATGCCCCTGGATGTTGAGTCCGCCACAGCATAATTGCCAGAGCCACGATTGGCACATCGATGAAACCGACAATACCAAGCACGGCACCGAGCCTGGCACGCTGGCTATCTTCAGCAACATAGTGACGCACCAGCAGATAGGCCACATAGGTAAACCACAGGACCAGGGTGGCTGTCAGCCGCGCGTCCCAGGTCCACCAGATTCCCCAGGCCGCTTTTGCCCATATACTCCCGGTAATCAAGACCAGGGATGTGAAAACAACACCGACCTCTGCCGAAGCGGAGGCAATCACATCCCATTTCATGTCCCGCTTCGTCAGATAGAGAATACTGCATACAAAGACAACGAAAAACGCCAGGAAAGCAATCCAGGCCAGAGGAACATGAAAGTAGAAGATTCTCTGCACAGCCCCCATGTTCTTATCGGTCGGCACGTATATGAACACCATGTAGAGTGCCGCTACCATCAGAGCGAAGCCCAGACCGACAAGGATGTAATGCCTCAGAGCACTCCTACCATTCATATAGATGTCTCCTCAGTTTGAAGCGTTTATCCCTCGACCACGTATTGAAAAACCAGAGTAGCCACTACCAGGTAGATTATATCGAACGCTATCATTATTTGCAGCCAGGTCAACATGTCTCCCCAGGGACCGCCCTGCAATACCACCGCCGTTGCCTCGACAGCGGCGATAATTACAGGAACAACGATAGGCAGAAAGAGAATCGGCAGCATGATATCCCGTGCCCTGATATTAATGGCCAGCGCCGAGAACAACGTACCCACCGAAGTAAATCCCAGTGTTGCCAGCACGATGATAAGAATCAGCCGTGGGAGAAAGAGGGATAAATTCAACAGGACCAGGAATATCGGTGTGACAACAATTTCGATAGCCAGCATGAAGGTAAAGCTACCCAGCAGCTTTCCCCAGTAGATGGCCATATGGTCTACGGGACAAAGCAATAGCCCCGCCAGCCGGGAATTTTCTCTCTCCAAAGCGAAGACGCGGTTGAGACCGAGCACGCCAGCAAATGTAAAGGCCACCCACAGAATACCCGGAGCTACCAGACTCATGGTAGCCGTTTCAGGCTCAAAGGCGAAATTGAAAATCACCAGTACCAGCAGCGCAAAGACCAGTATGGAGGTAACAACCTCTTTGGTCCTGATTTCCAGCAGGATATCCTTCCAGAAGATGGTCAATACCTTGCTTAAAGGTCCCTTCATTTACCCATCTCTGTATAGCTCTGGTAGACTTCCTGGAAATTCGCCATATCGATATCACCCCTGGAGGACTGGTAAACAATTTTACCCCTGTTGAGAATAACCACCGTATCCCCCATCTCAATCCCCTGCTTCAGATTATGGGTGGTCATCACTATCGTGCGCTCCGGTGTGTTAACAGACTCCAGCACATCCCTCAGCATAGCAACAGCCTGCGTATCAAGCCCGACCTCCGGTTCATCAAGGAAGAGTACCGATGGGCTGTGAATCACTGCCCGTGCAATGGAAACCCGTTGCTGCATGCCATGCGACAGGGTCCCGACCCGGTCGTGCAGGCGAGATTCCATCCTTATCTGGGACACAACCTCGTGGATACGTTCTTTCAGGGAGGGGATGTCATACATTCTCCCGTAGAACCTGAGGTTCTCATATACGGTCAGGTCGTCATAAAGGAAGGTCTCATGGCTGACCAGGCCTATCCGGCGTCTGATTTTAACAGGGTCATTACGGACATCCTCACCATCCACACGCAACGTGCCAGTGGACGGCTTACTGAGTGTAGACAATACCTTGACCAGGGTAGTCTTACCGGCACCATTTGGACCAAGAACAGTCACATGTTCTCCCCTGCCAACCTGAAGGTCAATATCGCTCAGAGCGCGATTATTCCCGAATGACTTACTCAGTCCCTTAACCTCGATAGCCCATGTGGTCAAGTTGGGTCCTGTCTCCTTCATTATCTATATCTATGTCCTCAGTTAGCCTCGATTCCGCCGGCTATAGAGCCTGTGCTCTTTTCCTCATCAAATAATAAGTGACAAAACCTATAATCACCACAACCGCGATAGCCCCAAAAATGATGAGTGATGGACTGTTGCCCCCCGATAAACTTGAAATACGGATATCCACAGTATCACCGCGGCTAAGACTATCGCCCACGAAATGTATGAACTCTCCTCCGGTATCAGTTATTATTGGGTCAGCCGGCGACAGACGGGTACTGGCAACCTCGATATCTTCTCCCTGGACCAATACGTGCACGGTATCAGTTGGATAATCCACGGGTAAGTTAATTACCAAATCACCAGAGCTCGGGACGTCCAAATTGTACGAGAAAATAACTTCATTCTCACCCGGAGGAAACACCAACGTATTGGTAACGGTATTATCGTCGACAATGAAGTAATCCCCTACCGACTCTTCCGGTACCCCAAAGTCGGTCGCCCCCTCCGGTAATGTAAAGACCAGTGTTCCCTGTACCCCCCCGAAATTGGTCTCATCTGAACCCACGTAGGTCTTATCGCCCTCATTAAGCAACCACATTACTTCCGTCACCGAGAAATAGCCATCCTCGGCATGCAGGATTACATGCAGAAGATAAACCCTTATCGACTGGTCGCTCGTAGTTGTGTCACTAACCGGGACCTCGATAGATTTTTCCGTCTCACCGGTACTGAAATTAACCGGGTAGTAGTAGTCAACCTGCATATAGCAGACCCTTACCAGATAGCTCTGTGTCACCGAAATATCCGTGAAACGGAACTTGCCTTCGTCGTCCGTCTGGCCGGTCTGCACTTCCCGTACTTCACCTTCAACCTGAGCAACCAGGGCAACATACAGGCCAGCAACGCTGCCCCCACCCTCGGTCTCATTGACCACCTGCCCCTCAATCACCCCCTGCTCTGAATCCTGAGCACTAACGCTTCCCGGCAGTCCGATAGTAAGTAAAATCACCACCAATATATATATCAACTTCTTCATCATCTATCCTTACGCTGAGACTCACGTCTGTCCTGGTGAGAAAAGGCAACTACCCCACCCAGCAATAGAAATCCGCCCCCCACCCATATCCAGACAACCAGAGGGTTTACCAAAGCCCTTATGGTAACCGATTTATCCTGCTGGTCAAAGCTGGTCCAGACCAGAGAAACGAACAAGTCCTCGGACGGCGTGGTACGGACAGCTGCCTCGGCAAATGTATCCATATAGTTAAACCAGTAATTATTCTCCGGGTACATATCACCAATCAGGCGGCCTTGCCTGCTGACAGATAATGTTGCGATAGCACTAACCTTCGTCTGGCTTCCTTCAAATATCAGCTCCTTATATGTCAAATCATACTCCCCGACCTTCATTGACTGACCGATATCAAGCATTGCAGTGTTCTCAACAGCGTAAAAAGACGAGACCACGATTCCAAGGGCTATCAGAATAATGCCGATATGCACCAGGAAACCACCATACCTGGGGCGATTGCTGCTGAGCAGGGCCAACGGTGCCCGGAGGTAGTTCTCCTTCCGGCTCTGGTGCCGGGCCTTCGCTCCCCGGAACCATTCCAGCAAGATAACGAAAAAAGGGAAGCAGCAAACTGTCGCCGCGACAAGGTACCATTTGCCACCACCGATAATGAGAACGATTACAACAACTAGCAACGTGGCCAGAAGACTGAATAGTAAATTGCGCCGTACGGACTGCCACGAAGTCCTGGCCCAGCCTAACAGTGGGCAAACCCCCATGAAAAATACCAGCAAAAGCATAATCGGTCCGGCCACCTGGTCAAAGAAACTGCGGTCGATTACTATCCTTGTTCCGCCAAATAGCTCAACTATCCGCGGGAGGACTGTTCCAATAAGGACAATTGCCGTTAGCAATACCAGAATAATATCAGTAGCCAGAAACGCTCCTTCTCTGGAGATGAGAGAAAAAGACCTCTCGTCCTTCGGAAAGTCTTTACGGCGAGCGTAAAGCAATCCTAGAGAGCCAGCCAGCGTTACCAGTATTGCCGCCAGTATATAGGGTGGAAATTGAGAGCCGTAGAAACCGTGCAGCGGGGACTCAATACCACCATGCGTAATGAAGGGAATGAGCAGGGTAAATTCAAAAGTAAAGATAGCGAGCACCAGGCTCCATCCCTGCAAATAATTCCTCTGCCTTTGGCCCGAAATTGAGTGGACGAAGGCCGTTATCAACAACCACGGCATCAGGCCGGCATTCTCGACAGGGTCCCAGGCCCAGTAGCCCCCCCAACCCAGCTCATTATAGGACCACCACATCCCTATCAGATTACCTAATCCCAGCATGCACCAGCCAAAAATTGTCCAGCGCCTGACCCACCTCACCCACTGGGCACTGGGGGTATGGGTAACGAGTGCCGCTATCACTATGGCAAAAACGACAGACACTGCGGCAAAGGAGATATAGAGAATAGGTGGATGCACCAGCATAGCGACGTTCTGGAGAAGTGGATTCAGACCCAATCCTTCGGCAACCGGGGTCGGGTTCTTTTCAAAGACGTTCACCACGAAGGTCACCATAGCCAGGAAAAACAGCTGTATCACTGCCAGAATACAGAGTGTGTGAGGCAAGATTGAATTATCGTACTCATGTTTCCGAAAAGCTACCACGGCAGAAAAAAGTGAAATCAGCCATCCCCAGAGCAATACCGAACCAGCTTTATCGGCATACAAAGCGCTTAAGGCATAGGCGGCGGGTAAGCTGTTGTCAACGTGTTCCGATACAATCTTGAGGCTGAAATCTCTGGTAAGAAAGGCAAATACAGCCGTGGCCAGCGCCAGACTGTAAAGGGCTGCGGTACTGATGACAGCAATTCGGGTAATCGAGATAAGCCGGCGAGAGCCTGTACGAGCACCTATCCCCGCGACGACTACTGATGAGAGTGCCGCCAGAAATGCCAGTATTATGATGCCTTGCCCTATCTCTGCTGTATCCAATAATCACTCTTGTGGTTCATATTTTGAGGGACACTTTAGAATTATTGTGCTCCCCTGAAATGTATTATCTGAGCGAAGCTCCCCCTCCACGAGAATATTGGAATCGTCATTGAGACCACTGGGCCTGGCGCCTCCGTACACGACTAGCAGGTCATCACCACCTTCGGTGATGACAAACCTTAGCTCAAGGGCATCGGCATCCCACTCGATGGAGTCATTAACCACCTTGCCAGCCACCCGTACCCGCTCCCCGTATAATTCGCTACCTCTATCCAGGAGTTCGCTTACCGTCAGGTAATAACTGACTGCCCCGCTCAGACTCGCGTATACTAAGAGACTGACCGCCACGGCAAGGACTCCTCCCCCAATTAAATACCTTTTCCTCATCTCTCGCCCTGCTCCGTCACCCATATCCAGTCTACTACCACCGAGAATATGCTGTCAAAGCTCAGAGACGCTAGTTAAAAGAGAGTAATAAAAAAACATACTAAACCCCGATAAGGTATTGACTCATTCAGCACTAAGTGGTAAGATATTTCACTGGGTGACAATGCAACTAACGATGCTCAGTGAAAACCATGATATAAACACTTCACAATCATTGGCATGCATGGCAGTGATTATGTATGCCTATTTTTATGCCAGTGTTAATATAAATAACAGTCAATGAAGGAGGAGTAAGGGATGCGTATAAAGGATTGGCTGAGAATCCTACTGGTTTTCTGTGTGGTATTATTGCTGTTCACCATGCCAATGCTTACTGCCTGTGGCGGTGGAGGCGGTGAACAGGAGGAAGAGGAAGAAGAGGAAGAAGAGGAGGTATCAGAATTCGACATAGTTTTGGAGGCTGCCCAAGACTATTGGGCCAACAGGGCCGGCAATATGAAAGCCTCCGACTTGCAATTGGCGATTGCCGAAGGCAATGCACCCTATATCGTCGACCTGCGTAGCGCGGCCGATTATGCCGCAACAGGCCATATCGACGAAGCGGTTAACCTCGCATTTAGTCAGCTGACCACACTCCCCGAGGATGAGGAGATTCTGGTCTATTGCTACACGGGCCAGTCAGGCTCGGCTGCGGCTGCTCTACTCGGTGTTCTGGGCTATGACGTCCAGAACCTACGACATGGCATGTGTGGCTGGACTACCGACCCGGCAGTTACACTGAGTAAGTGTTTCGATGCCAGTAGAGACCAGGGTGACTACACCGTCGAGACCACAGTCAACACCGTTACCACAACCTATGATTACCCGGAGCTGGACAATACCACTTCAAGCAATGAGGACACAATCATCTTGGAGGCCGTAAAAACCGTTTCACCAAAGTTCATCACCGCGGCTGACCTCAACCTGAAGATTGCCGAGGGCGAGGACATGACCATCATCAGTGTTCGCGCTGCGGATGTTTATGCCGTGGGCCATATCCCCGGCGCTATCAACATCCAGATGGATGATTTGCTCAATAGTCTCGACAAGATTGACCCTGACGCACCGGTCTACGTGTACTGCTATACCGGACATAACGCCGGCCAGGCAATGGCCATACTGAATATGCTGGGATATGATGCTTACAGCCTGAAGTACGGTTATTGCTCGTGGTCTTCGGTTAATGCGAGCTCATGCTACGATGCCAGCACAGTCACTGATTACCCGATAGAGTAAAATAATAAACCCTCTGGAAGGGACAGGCTCTTCCAGAGGGTTCCCTTCCCGGGACAAGATAGAAAAAGATATGTAACATATAGGGCCATCAAGAGGTATTGAGTTTCGGAGTAGCCGATGAAACGCATATTGTTTGCTGCCGTCAGTTTGGTCTTGCTCGCCGTGCTTATCTTAGCAGGCTGCGAACCCGCCCCACCACCACCGGCAGGTGAGGAGGTAAGCTCCTGTGTCATTTGCCACACTGATAAAGGCCTTCTCCAGGAAACGGCAACTGTTGTAGAAGAGCAGACATCAGAAGAAACCTCCGGCGAAGGCTGAGGGGGCGAGTTGCCTCCGTTGGAGGAATGGGAAAAGGTCTACCTGAAGAATACCGCCTTCTTGGAAGACGAGCATGGCAAGGTTGGCTGCGTAATCTGTCACGGCGGTGATAGCAGTGCCGAAGATAAAGACGCTGCTCATCTGGGAATATTGGCCGACCCATCGTTAGAGAGCTGCGCCATCTGTCATAGTGATATCACGCTCTCCTCCGATATCAGCCTGCATGCCACACTCAGCGGCTATACACACGACCTTGAAGCACGGGGTGGTAACCTCAATGAAGGGACGGCCCTTGACGAAGCTCTCGGCAACCATTGCGAGGAGTGTCATACCACATGCGGCCAGTGTCACATCAGCCGTCCGGAAGAGCTGGGTGGTGGCCTGGTAACAAGCCATGTCATTAAAGCGACCCCATCAATGCAATACAACTGCACTGCCTGTCACGGGTCTCGGGTCGGCAACGAATACCTGGGAAATAATGAAGGGATTGCCGCCGATGTCCACTGGACACAGGAAACGATGACGTGTACCAAATGCCACGGTGATGAGCTACACGGCTCAGGCCAATCTGTAGATGATATGTATGACAATATCGATGTTGTCCGATGTGAAGACTGCCACGAGGATGTCCTGACAGATGATATCGAACAACACCAGCAACACATCGGTGACCTTCAATGCCAGGTCTGTCACTCCGTAACTTACAGCAACTGTTATACCTGCCACGTAGGCATAGACCAGAACGGGCTGCCCTATCGTACCAGCGACCCAACAGTGATGGGATTCAAGATTGGCCTTAATCCAATAGTGTCTGAGGACAGACCTTACACATATGTGGTGCTGCGCCATGTGCCGGTCACTCCTGACACCTTTGACTACTATGGTAACAATCTCCTGCCGGATTTCAATGCATCGCCAACTTGGAAGTACTCCACGCCACATAATATTCAGTTAGATACACCGCAAAATGCGAGCTGTAATTCCTGCCACGGCAATGAGGACCTGTTCCTGACCGAGGATGATGTCAGTGCTGCGGAATTGGAAGCAAACCGGGGAGTTATAGTAATAAATATCCCGGAGCCAATTACAAGCCATTAATTAACGAGAGTAAACCGAACATCGGGGAGCTAATATGGAACTAGGGCGAAGAAATTTCTTAAAGGCCTCCGCCGGAGCAGCGGCAGGACTTGTTTTGTTTAGAGCTATAAAATTTAGTAACGTGGCTAAGGCTGCCCCCTCTGAGTCAGATGCAGCTATGCTGATAGACGTTACCAAATGCATCGGCTGCTGGTGGTGCTATGCCGCCTGCAAGAACTACAATAACAATCCAGAGACTGACAGACCTACCCCAGAAGAACCGCCCAAGCTGGAAGCAGATTGCTGGTCAACCCTGTTCCCCCTGAAAAAGGGCGACGAATGGAGCTATAGAAAGCATGCCTGCATGCACTGCACCGAGGCCAGCTGTGAACAGGTATGCCCCACGGGAGCCATTTCACACGAAGGAGGAATTGTAGTCATTGACCAGGAGTGGTGCATTGGCTGTGGCTACTGCGTTCAGGCCTGTCCTTTTGGTGTTCCCCACAAAGACGAGCATCTGGGAACTGCCCGGAAGTGTACCTTCTGCATTGACCGGGTAAATAATGGTTTGCCTACTGCCTGCGCCGATGCCTGCCCAACCGGTGCAATTCAATATGGAACGCGAAGTAACCTGCTCACTACAGCCAGAGCGCGTGTTCAAACCCTGAAAAATAACGGAACTCCCAAGGCTAATCTGTATGGCGAAAATGAGCTGGGTGGTTTGCGTGTCCTCTACGTGCTCGACGATACTCCTTCCGCCTACGGGCTCCCCGAAGAACCAAAGGTAGCAACTTCAAAGCTACCCTTCCAATGGCTTGGTGGTCTTCTCACGGGTGGTCTGGTTGCCGCCTTACCGTTCTGGCTTATCTTCAAGCGGAAGAAAAAGGTCGAAGCCGAGTCCGAATAATACAATCAAGCAGGAGCAAGCATTACTCAGCCTGCTTATGGGGTTTATTTCGACCAGAGTGTGCTTCTTTTTTCCCGTTTAGATACGGAACGTGTTACAGAAGTGATGTCACCACAGGAAAGGCACTTCTATTTTGTTAGACGGGGTCCCTTCAGCACAGCCGACTGTCCATTAGTTCCTATTTACTACTATCACCAACCCTGACCCTGCCCCAAATAGCGACGACGCGCGCCAGTGACTCGACCGCAGACTCTTCAGTATCCACGTTTTTGCGAAAGCAAAGATCCATGTAATTAGTCAGTATCAGTTGTCCTACACTTTCAACAGCCGAGCGGATTGCTGCCAGCTGAGTCACCAGGCTTTCGCATTCCCTATCATCAACAAGCATTTTCTGGATACCCCGGACCTGTCCCTCAATCTTTTTCAACCTGTTCAGTATTACTTCCTTTGGTACCTTTGTATTTGTAGCCATTTTATTCCCTGCCTGTTTTCATTCCATTTATGTTTTACATTACTTATATCAACAGTATAACTAATAACAACCCAGATTACTATAACGATTGGTCGTATCACCAGCTGGATGGCCCAGTGTCAGACTGTCAAGGTATCCTTGGACAACGGTGACCAATATATATCCGTCCCTAATCAAGGGGTTGACAAAGAAGAGAATATATGATATACAATACCCTAGTAGGGTATTGCCTTCGGTTCGGGTATCTCAAGTACCCATGTAGTTACCCGGCCCATTAATGGGTCGGGTAATTATTCTTTATTAAAGTGATACCAACGACGAATTGGCCTCTCTCACTTATCGATAAACCTAATTCAGCATTGACCTTTACGAATTATCGTTCCCCCGCACTCGCCCCCAGATTGCCACCGCTCCTGACAAAGAGTTGATATCGGTTTTGGCGTTCGAACCTTTATAAAAGCAAAGCTTCATGCAGTTATTCAGTACTAGAGCGCCAATACCCTCAATACCAGAACGAACCGCTACCAGTTGCGTCACTATGTTCACACAACCCCGGTCGTCCGCTATCATCTTCTCGATGCCGCGAATCTGGCCCTCAATTCTCCTGAGGCGTTTCAGCAGCACCTCCTGCGGCACCTCTGTTTTTTCTTTTGTAGCCATAATATCCTCCACACAATATGGGAAGTTGATTATACCCTACGGGGTAGGGTATAATTCCTCTGGTCAGCATTAAGATGATAACCAGCATATTTTACCATTTGTCATCATCCCATGTCAGGATAAAAAGATTAGGAGGTACTTCTTGTGCACGCTACAATTCAAAAACCGATTGATGAGATTCTGGAGTATTTCAAGCCAGATGAGCGGGTGTTTGTCGTTGGTTGCGGCAACTGCGCTGCCAAGTGTCATTCTGGTGGAGGACCAGAGACTGAGGAAATGGCAGAACGGCTCAAGCAAAGGGGTGTCAGCATTGCCGGCTGGGCTTGCACCGACAACGGGGTGAGCCTGTGTAAACTCGTAGTTACGCAGAAGATGTTGAATGAGCAGCACAAGGTGGAGACTGAACAGGCAGACTCCTTTCTGATTCTTGCCTGTGGACAGGGTATCCATACTGTCATGGATGCCACCGACGGCGGCATAGTTCATCCCGGGTGCGATACAATCTTTGGCGGCGAGACCGTTACTGACGACTTTATCACTGAATATTGCTCTCTCTGCGGTGAGTGCATCGTGGAGTATACCGGAGGGCTGTGTCCGGTCACGCTCTGTGCCAAGAGCCTGCTTAACGGTCCTTGCGGAGGCGCTAAGAACGGGAAGTGTGAGGTGGACAGAAACCGTGATTGCGGCTGGCAGCTTATCTACGACCGGCTCATAGCACTCAGCCGATTGGATGAGATGGAGAAATACAAGATGCCCAAGAACAACTCCAGGTGGAGCCGACCACGTTCCCTGACTATCGGTGAGGGAGAGGCAACCTTCAAGTCCCTCTCTGGTGAACGAAAGGTCGCCAGCCACGCATAGACCAATGCCGACTTTAAACGAGGAGCAGGGTGAAAAATGAGTAAACTAAAACAGGCAGTGGAAAGCGGACAATTTGTGGTCACAGGAGAAATCGGACCACCCAAGGGGGTTGCTCTAGATAAATGCCTTCATGATGCAGAGACGCTGCGGGACTATGTCACCGCTATCAATGTCACCGACCTGCAGAGTGCCATAATGCGCATCGGCTCACTGGCCGTTTCTGCCAAGCTGGTTGAGCGAGGCCTGGAGCCAATCTACCAGCTTACCTGTCGTGACCGTAACCGGCTGGCACTTCAGTCGGACCTACTCAGTGCGTGGGCACTGGGGATAGAGAATGTGCTGTGCCTCACTGGTGACCATCCCGCACTGGGTGACCATACTGAAGCGAAACCGGTTTATGACCTCGACTCAGTGCAACTGCTCAAGGCAGCCAGCACGTTAAACCAAGGGTATGATATGGCAGATCATGAACTGGAAAGCGTGCCCGACTTCCTCCTGGGCGCAGTGGTGACGCCGGGTGCGGAACCCCTGGAGCCGCAGATAATCAAGATGAAAAAGAAGATTGAGGCTGGAGCCAGGTTCTTCCAGACGCAGGCCATCTACGAGCCGGAGAAGTTCGAGCACTTCATGAATCAGGTGCAGGGCTTCAACATACCTGTTATCGCTGGAATCGTGATACTCAAGAGCGCTGGTATGGCCAAATTTATGAATGAGAACGTAGCTGGTATCAGTGTTCCCGAGGCCATCATTCAGGAGATGGAAGAGACAAAGAAGGAGGACCGCAGGAAGAAGGCGGTAGAAATCAGCGCACGGACCATCCGACAGGTCAAGCCGCTCTGCCAGGGAGTCCACATTATGCCGCTGGGATGGGACGAACTTATACCTAAGGTCATTAGCGAGGCGGAACTCGGCCGGGAGGTGAGAGCTTTAAGTGGGGAGGGGTAACGCCAACGGGCAGGTCTATATACAAGATTCCACTGGTGGATGACGACCCAGACTTTGTTACCGCAACAAAGACAGTTCTGGAGTCAAGGTCTGATTACACGTTGTTCACCGCCAGCGATGGCGTTTTCGCTATGTCGACTGTAAAGACTGAGAGACCTGATAATCTTGGATGTGCTCATGCCCTTTGAAGGTGGGTTCACAGCAGCCAGAAAGCTGAGAGCTGCCCCCGAATTAGGCTAAATTCCAATACTTCTGTAGCCGGCAAAAAAACCAAGCTTGTGTATTATATTAATTGACATGGCGCGATTACCGGGTAAATACAATCGAACACATCTTTCTCCCTTCGACAACCTGGCTCAGGAATATGACGCCTGGTTCGATAACGAGGGAAGACTCATCTTCTCTAGTGAGGTGCAGGCGTTTAGAGAGCTATTACCATTCCTGCCAAAGCCCTGGCTTGAAATAGGTGTGGGCAGCGGACGCTTTGCCCAGGCACTTGGTATAGAGACGGGTATTGACCCCTCAGCTAGGCTCGTTGAAATGGCAAAGAAGAGGGGTATAAATGCTCTACTAGGCGAAGGAGAGCAGGAATTCTTTGATGAAGAATCACTCGGCACTGTCTTTCTAATTGTAACACTGTGTTTTCTTGATTCGCCGCTGGATGTTCTGAAGGAAGCGAACCGCATCCTGATGCGGGGAGGCAAGATAGTGCTGGGGCTGGTCCTGGAGGAAAGTCCCTGGGGTCGATTTTACCAGCTGAAGAAGGCAGAGGGACACCGCTTCTACAAGTACGCCACTTTCTATCGATATGACGACGTGATAAGACTTATGGCTCAGGCAGGTTTTATGAACGAGAGAACTGTCTCGACCCTTTTTCAGAGTCCAGGAGAGGTGAGGGATGTAGAAGAGTCCAGGGAAGGCTATTTCCCCGATGCCGGGTTTACGATAATTGTAGCCGGAAAAGGGAAGGTGGCTGCCGGGCTATGAATAGTGGACAACACTATGAATGAGAATCTTGGGTCGCGAAGTAAACCGATGCTGAGGATAAAGAAAAGCCTATGCCTCGGCTGTGGGCTGTGTGTCGAAAGCTGCCCTCGGCAGGCAATTTCGATTGTCGCGACTACGGCTCAAATAAACCAGTACAAATGTAACCAATGCCGCCTCTGCCTTGAAGCCTGTCCGCAAGGGGCAATAGTAGAGAGTCGCCCCGTCTCGGAGGCAGAGCTGGCAATCACGGTTGGTTCGCTAAAGCAAACGGCTGACGACCTCATGAAACGCATTGAAAAGCTCAAGCGACAGAACACTACAACAAACAGGGGTAATTCAAGGAGGGTATGATGGTAACCGAAATTAACGACCAGAACTTTGAAAGCGAAGTCATCAAATGTGCCATACCTGTGGTGGTCGATTTCTGGGCGCCCTGGTGTGGGCCGTGTCGTCTGATTGCGCCGGTAACCGAGAAGTTATCGGAGGAATACGCTAACAAGGTAAAATTCTGCAAGCTCAACGTGGATGAAAATCCAGAGATGTCCCAGAAATATCGGGTGATGAGCATACCACTGCTGCTCTTATTTAAAGACGGGCAGCAGGTTGATGGTATCCTGGGTGCAGTGCCAGAAAGCATAATTCAGCCGAAAATCAAGGCATTACTCTCGTAATCCGCAGGGAGCAGGGAAAGTGGCCGACTTCAACGACATAGATGAGGCACGAAGACTGCTTGGGCTGGGCGAGGCAGCGACGCTCAAGGAGATTAAAAGCGCCTACCGCAGGCTGTCTCATCGTCATCACCCCGATAAACACGGCGGTGATGATGGAGAAGATGATTTGATGATGAAGAAATTGAACCAGGCGTACAAGCTGCTATTGGATTACTGCAACGACTACAGGTACAGCTTCAGAGAGGAAGACATAGGTAGGACCTATCCCTACGAGGAACACATGAGAAAGTGGCAAGACAAGTGGTTCCATAGTATTTAGGACAGGTGAATTTTATTACTGGAGGTGAGAATGAAAGTTTGTATTGTGGGTGCCGGAGACGGCGGCTCAACAGCAGCAATTCAGATTCGGCGCCTGGACAGTGAGGCGCAAATTGATATCTTCAGTAGTAGGGCCAGTCTGGGCTGTCCACCCTGTGAGATGCCTCTGGTGCTTGGCGGGACTATCGCCACCTGGGACGAACTCATTCGTGGCTTTCGGGAGCTTTCTTTCTGGGAGAGAAGAAATGCAGGTGTCCACCTGAATAGCCGTGTCACCGATATTAACAGACAGGAAAAGTGCATCGTCGCCGATGGCAAGAAGTACAGCTACGACAAGCTGATTCTGGCCCTGGGTGCTGTCCCGGTCATTCCTTCTGTGCCGGGACTGGACGGCGAAAACGAGTTTTCCCTGAGCACCGATATAGCGGATGGCATCGCTCTGAACGATGCTATTGCCCGGTCTACTGAAGCAGCCGTTATCGGTGGAGGGTCTATCGGGCTGGAAATTGCCAATGCACTTAAGGCGAGAGGTTATAGCAAAGTGTATCTGCTCGTTAGGGCAGGAATCATGCGAGCCTATCTAGACGAGGATATGGCAGAAAGAATTAGAGAGGTGCTTACGCAGAATGGGGTGGAGTTGATACTGCCGGCCAGGATAGAGAGCATGGCCACAAAAGGGAACAGGAAGCACATCGAACTTTCTGATGGGGAAGTAGACGTGGACTTCATCTTCTTTGCCACTGGTGCCAGACCCAATGTAGAGCTGGTCCAAAAAGCCGGACTAAAGATTGGTGAAACGGGTGCCGTAGTGGTCAACCAGCATCTGCAGACCAGCGACCCCGATATTTATGCCATCGGTGACTGCATGGAAAACTGGGATGTCGTTACCGGCTCGAAGAGGCAGCACCAGCTGGCTGCCAATGCTATCAGAACTGGCTATATAGCTGGCAGAAATGCGGCCTCCGATAATCAACTGACCTACGAAGGCACAGCGATGCCGTTCGTCACCAATGTGTTCGGCCACCAGATAGGAACGGTCGGTTTTACCGAGAGGGAGGCGAGAGAAAAGGGCCTGGAAGCGGTCTCTGTTGCGGTGGATACAGCCCGACTCAGGGACAGATTTAATGGCAAGCCGGCGCACTACAAGCTCATCGCTGATGCGAAGACGAAGACACTCGTCGGGGCACAAATAATCTCTGAGGAAATAGTGTCGGGGACAGTCGACAAGCTGGCTGTAGCTATCGCCTGCCATATGCCGTTGACGAAGCTGGTGCAGATTGATAGCTGTTACTCACCCCATGTGCAGGAAGACCAGATTGCAGCACCTTTACACCGGTTGATAGATAAACTCGGGGCAGGAAGTGTCTGATGGAGAAGGTGTCGTTGCCAGCCAGCTGCCCGGTGTGTGGTAACCCGATGGTTGGCGAACATAACGTGATTACGGCGCATTCCTCAGGACAAGCCGTGCCACTGGATGAGCTCCTCATCTCTGGCCACGCACCCGGTAACACCCCTGGCGTCCTGCTGGGCCAGGAAAATAGCCGCCTTGACCATCTTTTCGGGACCAACCAACCGTGACTTATCGTAGTCGGGTGGTAAATTGAATACATACCCTTCTGTAGCTACTCCCTGCGCCGGCTTGTAGCAGTTGACAGCGACGTTGTACTGACCAAGCTCTGCCGCCAGCGCGCAAGAGAAATGCTCAATCGCCGCCTTAGCCGTGCCATAGGCTACGCCAGTGACACTTCGGACCCTGCTATCGGCTGCTCCCGAACTGGTGTTTATGATACTGCCGCTCCTCTGTTTCATCATTGTGGGAAGGACAGCCTTGGTACAAAGGAAAGTCCCCAAAAGGTTAACACCTATGACAAGATTCCAGCGCCTGGTCGTCGTCTCAGTAAATGGGCCAGGGGCAGCCACCGCTGCGTTGTTTACCAGGATATCTATCTTACCCCACTCATTCAATACCTTCTGCACCATAGCCTGTACCTCATCCTCCACCAGGATATTAGTTTTTATTGCCAGAGCTTTGCCACCCGCAGCTGTGACTTCATCAGCAGTTTCAAGAATTGTCCCAGTTAAGCCAGACTTGAGCTGCTCCACTGTCCGTGCGGCAATTGCTACGCAAGCCCCCTCCTTGGCAAATCCGATAGCGACAGCCTTACCGATGCCCCTGCTGGCCCCTGTAATTATTGCGACTTTGCCATCAAGCTTTCCCATAATATTCTCCTTTCTTCCTGAGTACTTACCAGGCTGTAGGACTGTACCACAGGAAATCGGGCATGTCAAAAACGGTACTTGTGGGGTCTTATGTTAGTTGCGCTCAATATGTGCTCTACTGGTATTCCTCTTGCTACCAAAGCGTCAGCAATTAAAGAACGATGACAACGCCAGGGCACAGCTTCAGCACACATCAAGACGACTGTCTCCTCACGTGCCAGCTTTATCAATGCCAGCATATTTTCCTCGAATTCGTATGTTTGCATGTAATCAGCAAATCCTCGAAAGCTGGCATTACGCCAGAACTGGTTTGGTGAGTTGGCTCGTGGGCGACGCAGCCCCCCAAGGCCCGGCATATGCTGATAACCAATCCCCGCTAATCTCAGAGATTCGGGGAGGGTTTCCATGTTGAACTGTGGGTTGTGACGTGAACGAGGGATTGTACGAATGTCTATTACCTTTGTGACACCATTTAACTTCAGCAGGTCGATAAAGTCCTGCAGTATACGGGTGGAATGTCCTATAGTAAAAATTTTTCGCATATTATCAGTGACAATCACTTCAGATGCCAAGCTCCGTAAAGGTGGAACAATGGTGAAGGAGCATAGATAAGCCTACCACGACCACATATACCATCAATTATAACCTTTAACTGCAATAAAAACGTAATCTTTTGCCCTCAGGTCTATGAGTTCTTCACGACTCGTGCCTTAAGCCAGGACTTGGTTCCGTAACAATTAAGGAAAATGGCACAAGAAGTCGGCAGCAAGGTCCCCCTTGCATCGGGATGACACTTGCTCATAAAGCGGCTTCTCTCAGACAATCCACCTGCGCCTGACGTTGCGCAGACTCAACGCAAATAGAACAATACAGAACGCGCCGAGGATAAGAAAGTCAAGTGTGAAGGACATGATATGCTCGCCGTTGACCGCCCCGTGGAGAATGTCGACACCGTAGGTCACGGGTAGTATGTAGGAAAGCGGGCGTAGGAATACCGGTAGCGACATGATGGGGAAGAATAGCCCACAAAGGAATATCATCGGGAAGCGGAAAAAATTGGAAAATGTCTGGGCCTCGAAAATCTCGCTTACCGAGACCGCGATGAAGAGCCCGAGGAAGGTTGATACGATGCCGATGAGGATGATAGCTGGTACAACCAGAGACCACGCGATTCCCGAAAGGTCGGTCAGGAATGCGGCTATAATGACCGGGACGAAGGCGTTAACTATCCCAAAAAGGATAGCCCCAGAGGTCTTGGCAAGCATGAGGAGTTCCAGAGAGATGGGTGCCAGAAGCAATCGTTCAAAAGAACGGCTGCGTTTCTCAAAGGTAATGGTCACCGCCAGCATTGAGGTGGCCCCGAAGAGAATGGAGATGGTCATAACGCCCGGCAGGAGCGTCAGAACACTTTCCAGTCCGCTGCCGGACCTGATGAAGAACATGCCTGTCCATGCCAGCGGAAAGATAATTCCCCAGCTGATGTTAGGTGGCTTGAGATAGTATGCCCGCATATCTTTGGCAAAGATGTTCCAGAAAGCAATCCAGCGTTTCATTGATTTCCCCCACCCCCGGCTTTTTCCTTCTCACTTAGCATCAATCCCGCCTCAATGCCCGTAACCTGGACGAAAACGTCCTCCAGCGATGGCAGGTGCCGGCGGGCCTCGGTAACCTGAACTCCTCGCTCTTCCAGGAATCGCACCAGGGGGGCAACATTGACCAGTTCTACCGATTCGACTCGGACCTGTCCCGTAGTACCAGATTGAAACTGATACTGTGGGAAGGCTGAAGCCATTTCTCTGGCTAAGTCAACCCCGCCACTGGAGACAGAAAGAAGCAGCACGTTTTTGCCTTGAACAGGTTGCAGAAGGTCTGCCGTGCGGTTGGTCCTGACAATCTTCCCGTTTACAATGAAAGCAATCCGCTCACAGAGACGCTCGGCCTCCTCGATGTAGTGGGTGGTGAGAAAGACAGTCGTTCCCTGGCGGTGGAGACCAGCGATTATCTGCCTCACCTGGCGGGCGCTGGCAACATCAATACCCGTAGTTGGCTCGTCAAGAAACAGGATTGGAGGCTGATGGATAATACCGGCAGCAAAGGTTAGCTTACGCTTCATACCTTTAGAATAGCCGGCGAACTTGCGGTCAGCAGCATCCACGAGTCCGAATGTGCTTAAAAGCTCCCGTGCCCTCTTCTGTCGCTCGTTCTTCCGCATGCCGTAGAGTGCCGCACAGAAACAAAGATTCTGAAAACCGGAAAGTTCAGGGTAGAGATTGCTCTCATCGGGGACGATACCTATCAGGTGCTGGGCTGCCTTAGGATTACGGGTACAATCTATGCCACCAATTTTAACCGTACCCGCATCGAGACGTGCCAGTCCCGTGAGCATATTGATAGTAGTGGTCTTGCCGGCGCCATTGGGTCCTAGAAAGCCAAATAGCTCACCCTGGCTTACCCGAAAACTGATATCATCTACGGCAAGAACTTCGCCGTAGCGCTTGGTAAGCTCTGATACTTCCACAGCTGGTTGGTTATTTGACTTCATTATTTCATTTTTCCTGACTATTCCCATTACTTGTTTGTTCTTCAAGGCAAAGGGCACTGGATATTTGCTGTTGAGCCT